>CAYYIC010000017.1:0-11077 GCA_964471005.1 uncultured Staphylococcaceae bacterium
GCGGCGACGGATTGAAGCTGGCTTTAAATTTGTCAGGGAAGCGATTTCGGAAATCGAATAACCAGCAACTTTTAATAGCACGATGCGTTTCACTATTTCCTCGCGATTATTCTTTGGTTCACCATTTAGCAAATTGTAGGCGTGATTTACGCGAACATAGCTCCGCGCATCAATCTTTTGCGATGAGTCAGTCAAGACATCATGAAAAGTTAGCGATGTATCAGGGCCGACTTCGGCATCGAGGCTGAAGCAATTATTGCGGGGGCTATTGGGGTTCGAAATGGCGCGAGAAAAACCGGCTAAGTCACGATTTAAAACTTTTAGAAAATATGTCTGAAACAAAATGTTCTCAAAAACATAGCGCAAGATAGCTTTGTGAAAAGACTCAAGAAAAATGGCGTGTATTTCATTCATGTCGACGCCGAAAGGCTTACATTGATTCACATATTTTTTAAGTAGCGGCAATGCCTCGTGGTGCTTGCGTTTTAATAAGATGTCGTAAGCTTCCTTTGAATTTTGGCGATAGCATAAAATAAGTTGCTCATCGCTAACCTGTGAGTGGGTCATCAATCCTCCTTTGGGAGATATTTATCGCTTTGCGATAATGCTTGAGATGAGAACTCCTGCGGCGACCGAAACATTCAGTGAATTGACATGTCCGAACATCGGAATTTTGACGACGTAATCACTGCGTTTCAGCAACAGGTCACTGACGCCTTCGCCTTCGCTACCAAGAATGAGAGCTAAAGGTCTTTGAGCGTCGAGATCACGATATGACATCTGTGCGCTGCCATCGCTAGCCACGATCCAAAAGTTGGCATCTTTGAGTTTTTGGATGGCGTTGCTGAGATTGCTGGCCTCGCATACTTTCACGTGATCAATTGCCCCTGTTGAGACTTTCGCCACTGTCGCGTTGAGCGGTACCTGATCGTGCTTCTTAAGTATGACGCCATCAACTCCGAAAGCGTCGCATGTTCGCAAGATGGCTCCGAGATTGTGCGGATCCTTGAGGGAGTCCAAAATAACAATTAACGGATATTTCTTACTCTTCGAAGCAGACAAAATCTCTTCAAGCGAATAATAGCGGAAATCAAGGACCGAGGCGATGATGCCCTGATGGACACCGTGGTTAGAAAGCTCGTCGAGTCGCGCCGTCTCGACTTTTTCAACCACGACCTTTTTGGCGTTGAGTTTTTGCAATATTTCGCGATCGTTGAAGCGAACATCAAGAAAAATTTTCTCAACGCGGTTTTCGCCGAGGGAACTCAATACTGGATTTCTCCCGTATATTAATTTTGACATGGCTATAAAAAATAGTTTCTCAAAGTAAGTTAGTAAACTAACTTTCTGTTGAAACCTTAATATCTAGTGGATTGATTTTTTCTCTTAAGTCATCGATGAAAGCTGTAACTTGGGCTTTGGCGACAAACGAGCAGCGCATCGTCAAGCGCAAGACGGATTGGTTTTGATATTCGACAATTTGCGATTCGAGGTCGCGGATGGCGATGCCATAGTGGTTGGCAACAAGATGAATTTCTTTTAATATCGGGCGTTCGCTGGGAACGACGATGCGGATAATCGGGTTTCTCCGGCTTGCAAGTTTTTCAATCTTGCGGAGCGAGACGAGAGAAATAAACGCTAAAATTGTGGCGATGATGACGATGACGAAGTTGCCGCTTCCAGCAGCGAGTCCAATGGCCATGGCTAACCATAGCGTAGTGGCGGTCGTCAAACCTTTAACATCGGTTCCGGTTTGAATAATCGTCCCGGCTCCCAAGAAGCCGATGCCGCTGACAACTTGAGCTGCTAAACGGGCGGGGTCACGGGTGTTACTACCAAAGAAGACAGGAAAACCATAAAGTGAAATAGTCATGATTAAAGCTGAGCCAATCGCGACCAAAAGATGCGTTCTTAATCCGGCAGCATGCCCATGATATTCGCGTTCAAAGCCGATGACTCCAGCGCAGAGAATAGTAACCAACAACGAGACGACGATAAGGATGATGGTTCCCCATCCATTGCCTCCAAATAGGGCATTAAACCAGCTTACTATTTGCTGATCAATTGAGAGTACGCCGTTCATATAATTTCCTCCTAGAGAATGTGTTTACCCATTAGTATCTGACGCAAACGATCGCTTTCTGCAAAGTTTTTCGCGGCTTTTTGACTTAAATATTCAGCGTGCATTTTTTTGTCATCATCGCTTAAAACCGGAAATTCGATTTTAAGACCGAGGACGTCAAACATGGCGCTGAGATCCGAAAACAACTTTTGAAGTAACGAATAGTCGCCTTCTTTTTGTCTTAATGCCGCATTGGCTTTCTTTATTATAGCAAATAGTTCACTAATAGCATTGGGTGCATTTAAGTCGTTAGCAAGGCATTCAAGAAATGTTTTTACATCGGGTTTTGGACCATTTGTAAGAGGTATGTTTTTAAGTTGTAATGCAACCGCTAATTGACAATAGGAATTCTCAATTTTTTCCAACTCAGTTTTTGCTGTCTCCATCGCTTCAAAACTAAAGGTGAGAGGCGAGCGATAATAGGTTCCGAGGAGGACTAGGCGAACGAGATTTCCGCCGAACTTGTCGATGATGTCTTTGGCAAGCACAACATTGCCGAGTGACTTCGACATCTTGTCTTCGCCAAAATTAATGAAGCCGTTATGCATCCAATACGTCGCAATCGAGTTTCCGTTATGGGCTTTGCTCTGGGCAATTTCATTTTCATGATGAGGAAATTTTAAATCAAATCCGCCGCCGTGAATATCGATCTTACCCTCGGGAAAAAGCGAGTTGATCATCACGCAGCATTCGGTGTGCCAACCGGGGCGACCTTTAGACCATCGCGATTCCCAGTTGATGCCAAGCGTCGTTTTTTTCCACAAAACGAAATCGAGAGGCGATTCCTTTTTGCTGTTTTCTTCGATTCGCGCACCGCTGATCAAATCATCGATGTTGATATTGCTCAATTCGCCATAGCGGGCGATTGATGAGACGCGAAAGTAGACATCTCCGTCGACGACATAGGCGGCTTCCTTGGCGACCAGTTCTTCGATGTAGCGAATGATATCAGAGATGTGTTCAGTCACACGCGGTGCAACATCAGGAGCGAGCGCGTTGACGGCCGAAGACACTTTATTGAAGGCTTTGATATAATGGCTGGATATTTCTTCTTCGCTCTTTTTTTCTGCTATCGCGCGATTGATGATTTTATCATCGACATCGGTATAATTGCTGACGAACGTGACTTTGTAGCCGAAAAAGATTAAGAGACGCCTTAAAACATCAAAAACGACGACCGGACGAAGATTGCCGATGTGCGGATCGCCATAGACGGTAGGACCGCAAACATACATTGAAACTTCGTTTGGCTTTAAAGGCACAAAAGTCTCAATTCGATCAGTTAATGAATTAAAAATTTTGATATCCATGATATAACTCTAAAAAATAATTATAGCACAAACAAAAAAGACTTTTGTTTATGGTTGGCGAAATATTAGCATTTGCATTAAGCAAAGACAACACTTTTCAAATTGGAAATACTATCGGCGACATAAGTCGCTTGTTCTAGGAGGTCTTTTGTATAGTCTCCATATCCCCATGTGACCAGGCAAACGTCGAGCTTGGAGTTAACTCCGGTCGCGACGTCAACATCGCTATCGCCGATAAAAAGAGCGTCCGTCGCGGAAATGCAAAAACTAGTGAGGAGATGGTTGACGAGATATGGGTCGGGCTTTTCGGGTTTTCCTTCCTCGTGACCGTAAACAGCATCAAATATGTCATCGCCAAAAAAACGCGAGACGATCGCTTTGGCGAGGTGGTCGGGTTTGTTGCTGGCGACAAAAAGCTTAACGCCAGCCCTTTTCAACGCTTGAAGCAATTCGATCACCCCAACATAAGGCTGAGCTTTTTGGCCTTGATAAAGTTTGTAATTGATAGAAAATATATCGAGGAGTCGATTAAATTCTTCATGGGTATGGGGACGATTTTTGAAGACGCGTGCGATAATATTCCGGGCGCCCATACCAATCAATTTTTTCGTTCCTTCATCATCATAAGAAAAATCATAACCACATGTTTTAAGAGACTCATTGAGAGCTGTGGTGATGTCGCTGATGGAATCTAGAATCGTTCCATCGAGATCAAAAAGAAGGGCTTTATACATATTATTTTTATAAAAAGAGGCCGATTTTGCGATTTTCGGCCCCGATTTGCAAAGTATTATTTTCCTGGGAAACGGATGCGGTCCGCCACGTATGAGGTGTGCAAGAGATGATGTGCTTTGTGACCGCAGGGTTCGCCGAGATAGTCTTTATAGAGGCGGAGAACGTCTTTGTTGTTGTGCGACTGACGGACGATTTGCCTCTCGTCTTCGCTATAGAGAACGCTGGCCCGCTTCTTCATGTATGTCTCGAGGATATTGTCATCTTCATTGGGAAGAAAGACAGGTTTGACAAAGGGCTGGCCGCCACCGTTGATACAACCGCCTGGGCAACCCATGATTTCGATAAAGTGGTAAGGCGAGGTGCCGCTGCGAATTTGATCGAGCAATGGTTTGGCGTTTTTCATGCCGTGACTAACTGCGACACGAACTTTTGTGCCATTGATATCCAGTTCGGCTTCTTTGATATTTTCAAGACCGCGAACTTCCTTAAAGGCCACGATATTGGCCTCTTTGCCGGTCAGTTCATGGTAGGCGGTTCTCAAAGCTGCTTCCATGACGCCACCAGTGACGCCAAAGATAACTCCGGCGCCGCTATATTCGCCGATTAAATCATCGTCAAATTCTTCATTTGGAAGTTTGTTCCAATTGATGCCCGCCCGTTTGATTATTTTCGCTAATTCGCGAGTGGTCAAGACGGCGTCGACATCGGGTAGATTTTGTACGGCGGCATTTTGTGGGCGCGTCTTTTCATATTTTTTGGCGGTGCAAGGCATAATCGAGACGACAAAGATGTCTTTTGGATCGAGTCCATGCGTTTCAGCAAAATATGATTTAATGATAGCTCCGCCCATCTCGTGCGGCGATTTGCACGTCGAGATATGCGGGATGATATCCGGATAGAAGTATTCCATGTAATTGATCCAACCAGGAGAGCAGGATGTAATCTGGGGAAGGACACCGCCAGTTTTCATGCGAATGAGCAATTCGTTAGCTTCTTCGATAATTGTTAAGTCAGCCGAGAAGTTGACGTCAAAGACACGGTAGAAGCCGAGGCGATGTAAGGCGGCGACCATCTTGCCGGTTCCGGGAGTGCCGATTTTGTCGCCAAATTCTTCAGCTATTGCTGCGCGAACGGCCGGAGCGGTTTGAACGATGACGTATTTATGCGTTGTGAAAGCTTTGTCGACGGCACTAATTTCGCTATTTTCTGATAGAGCACCGGTCGGGCAGACGTTGATGCACTGACCGCATTGAAGGCAAGGTGAATGCATGAAACTGCGATTATCGGCAGGAGAAACGATGGTCTTAAAGCCGCGAAATTCCTGACCGAGGATGCCGATACCTTGAGCTTCTTTGCAGCGCACGACACAACGGCCGCAAATGACGCACTTGGACGTATCGCGAACGATGCCGGGAGCGAGGCGGTCAAGCGTCGTTCTTGTTAGTTCGCCAGTGTAGGCATCATCGCGAGCACCAGTGATGGTCGCGACGTGGAGCAATTCGCATTGTCCATTCTTTGTGCACTGCTGGCAGTTTTTGTTATGATTACTCAAAAGTAATTCGACAGATGAGCGGCGCGCTTTGACGGCGCGGGCAGCCGAGATGCTAATTTCCATCCCTTCGCTGACCGGATAGGCACAGGAAGCGACTAACCCGCGAGCGTTTTTCACTTCAACGAGGCAGACGCGGCAGCTGGCCAAAGAACATTTGCCATCGTTAAAAGCGCAGAGGGAAGGAATGTCAAAACCGCATTTCTTAGCGGCTTTTAGTATCGTCAAGCCTTCTTCGACTTGAAACGATTTTCCTTCGATTTTAATATTGATTAATTTTGTCATGACTGATTCTCCTTCTAGCGCTTGATGATGGAATCAAACGGGCAGACCGAGTAGCACATGCCGCATTTAATACACTTGAGGGGGTCGATGAGGAATGGGGTTTTGCCAAGCGTGCCGCTGATGCATTGCACCGGGCAGACGCGAGCGCACTTGCCACATTTCTTACATTTTTCAGGAATGATATAGTATTCCATTAATTTTTTGCAGACGTGAGCTGGACATTTCTTATCCACGACGTGAGCGAGGTACTCATCGCGGAAATTGGCCATTGTCGAGAGGACGGGGTTGGCCGCGGTTTGACCGAGGCCGCACAGCGAATTTTCTTTGACAGCGTTGGCAAGTTCTGTGAGCTCGTCGAGATCTTCTAAAGAAGCCCGCCCTTCCGTAATTTTTTCAAGGTATTCAAGCATGCGCTTGGTACCGATGCGGCACGGCGTACATTTACCGCACGATTCATCGCAGATAAATTCCATGTAGAATTTAGCGACATCGACCATGCAGTTATCTTCATCCATGACAATCGCGCCACCCGAGCCCATCATCGAACCGCGGGCGATTAAGCTATCGTAGTCGATCGGAGCGTCTAAGTCTTTTTCGGTTAAGCAGCCGCCGGAAGGTCCGCCGGTTTGAATCGCTTTAAACTTTTTGCCATGCGGAATGCCGCCGCCAATTTCATAGATGAGCTTGCGGAGAGTCGTGCCCATCGGCACTTCGACTAAACCGACGTTATTGACTTTGCCGCCGAGAGCAAACACTTTGGTCCCTTTTGATTTTTCGGTACCGAGTTTGGCAAAATCATCCGCGCTATTGCGAATGATGAAGGGGACGACGGCTAATGTTTCGACGTTATTGACGATCGTTGGCTTTTGCCACAAACCCTTGACGGCTGGGAAGGGCGGGCGAGGACGCGGTTGGCCGCGCTGGCCTTCGATAGAATTTAGTAGAGCGGTCTCTTCGCCACAGACAAAGGCGCCGGCGCCGAGTCTTATATAGACATGGAAATTAAAGCCTGTATTAAGGATATTGTCGCCGATCAAGCCAACTTCTTCTAAAAGGGCGATGGCTTTTTTGATTCTTGAGACGGCGAGGGGATATTCAGCGCGGACATAGAAGTAGCCAGCCGTCGCTTGAATGGCATAACCAGCAATCATCATGCCTTCGATGACGGCAAAGGGATTGCCTTCGAGAATCGAGCGATCCATGAATGCACCCGGATCGCCTTCGTCGCCGTTGCAAACCACATATTTTACCTCTGATTTTTGATCGAGGGCGAATTGCCATTTACGGCCGGTCGGGAAACCGCCACCACCGCGACCGCGTAATCCGGACGCTAGTATTTGGTTGATTACTTCTTGGCTCTTCATCGTCGTGACGACTTTGTGAAAGGCTCTAAAAGAGCCATAGCCTAAAGCTTCATCGAGATTTTCGGGATTGATGACACCGCTGCCATAGAGGGCAATTTTGATTTGCTTTTTAAAGAAATCGATATCTTTTTCGGTGCGAGCGGGTAAATTTGTTTTCGGATCGATATAGATTAAATCCTCGATGATTTTGCCACCGATGACATCCTCTTCGATAATGCGATCGACATCTTCGGGTTTGACCATCCGATAGAGAGTTTCTCCCGGATAGACGCGAATAAACGGGCCTTGCGAGCAAAAGCCAAAGCAGCCGACGGAATCGACGCTGACTTTGCCTTCGAGACCTTTGTCTTTAATTTTTGTTTTGAGCAAATTGATAATGTCACCGGCGCCAGTGGAAATACAGCCTAAACCTCCGCAGACAAGCAAAGCTTTCGTGCCGGTTTCGCCGCTGAACTTCTGGGCTAGACATTTTTCGCAAGAACGGATTTTATTCGCGAGTTCTTGAGGAGTGTTAATTCTCATCAGTTGGCCCCTCCTTCGTATTCTTTAATGATTTTTTCGACGCGATCGACAGTAAGTTTAGCATATACTTTGCCATTAATTGTGACGGCGGGAGCAATCGCACAGGCGCCAATGCAACGCAAGGCATCAACGGTAAAGCGACCATCAGGAGTAGTTTCTCCAGGCTTCACTTTTAAAAGTTCGCAAAACTTATCGATAATGTTTTGGCTGCCCTTGACATAGCAGGCGGTTCCCAGGCAGACACCGATAATATATTTGCCTTTGGGTTTTAATGAGAAGAATGAGTAAAAGGTAACTACTCCATAAATCTCGGCGACTGGAATATTCATTTCTTCGGAAACGATTTCCTGAACTTCGAGCGGGATGTAGCCAAATTCTAATTGAATTTGTGACAAGACAACGAGTAAAGGGGTCGGTTCGTCTTTGTGCGAGGCGACAATCTCTTTAATCCTTTTCTTGGCGTGTTCTTGAATGACTGCCATTATAATCCTCCGTCGGTCATAAAATGACGCATAAATGCACCTTTAATATAATATGTAAGTAAGTTATATTTTTCAATATAAACTTGGCCGCCAAAATTGTATGGGCTTACATTTCTTATAAAGAAAAAGGAGTGTTTCCACCCCTTTAGACAATTAGTGAATGATATCTTCGACTTTGCGCTGGCCTTGACGCCCTGGTTTAAAGGCTACTTCGCCCATCTTGATCGCCCCGACGGGACAGACGTGATAGCAGAGGAGGCAGCCGACACATTTTTCTTTGTTGACAGATGGAAGGCGCTTTTCCGCATTCCATTCGATCGCTTGGTGTGCGCCATCAAAGCACGAAATATAACAGCGGCCGCATTTTATGCATTCGTCGACGACGATTTCGGGATAGATCTTATAGTCTCGATCAAGCTCTTCAGCGGGAATCAAGTTGCGATTGGCGAGGCCGACGAGATCGCTCAAACGGTCGACGCCTTGCTCATCCATGTAGTGCATCAGGCCGCTGCGGAGATCATCGATGATACGATAGCCATACTGCATGATCGCCGTCGTGATTTGTAGCGTCGAGGAACCGACGAGAATAAATTCCACCGCATCTTCCCAGGTCTCGATGCCTCCGATGCCAGAAATAGCGACATTTTTAAGTCTTGCATCAGTTCTCATCTGCTGAATAAAACGAAGGGCGATCGGCTTGACGGCTTTGCCTGAATAACCCGATATCGAAGACTTGCCATTGATGATGGGCAAGCCGACTTTTCTATCTAAGTCAATATTGCATATTGATTTAACTGTGTTAATCGCGGCGATACCATCGGCGCCACCTTCTAAGCAAGCGACGGCCACCGGCACCATATCGGTGATGTTCGGTGTCATCTTAGCTAGGACAGGAAGCTTGCTTCCCCGCTTGACGGCTTGGCAGTAGCGACGGCAGAGGTCAGGATTCGTTCCGACATCGCTTCCCATCGCATGCGAAGTCATCTGTGGACACGATAAATTCATCTCGAGCATGTCGGCGCCAGCTTCTTCGGCCAAACGCGCTAACTCTTCCCACTCCTTATCGTTTGAACCCATGATCGAGGCGATTAAAACCTGATAGGGGAACTCCTTTTTTAGACGGCGGATATCGGCGAGGTTTTGATCGAGGGGATGCTCGGCGATCTGTTCCATGTTTTTGAAGCCGACAAACGGCGTGTTCTCTTTGTTTAACTTATCGAAGCGAGGCGATACTTCGTCGACGACAAAATCATAGTAACCAAGCGTTTTAAAAACGACTCCACCCCAGCCGGAGCCATAAGCTTTTTTGCACATGTCATAGCAGTTTCCGACCGGCGAAGAGGAGAGGCAGAAAGGATTGGGAAAGCGAACGCCTAAAAAATTGATCGACAAATCTTTTTTAATCATCTTATCTTCCTCCGATGCGACTGTGAATTAATGAGGCGACATCTTTACCGGTCCTGACGGCGGCCACCACGGTTTTATCAAGGTGGGCGATGTCGCCGGCGACAAACACTTTGGGATCATTGGTGACATAGCCTTGAAGATCCGACTCGCCATTGACGATGCGAATGCCCTCAAGACCTGCCACATCAGGGTATTGACCGACAGCTAAGATAATTTTATCGGCGGAAATTTTTATTTCTCCGGGAATGACGCGATGTTTGAAAGTGACCGTTTTACCATCGACGGCGACCGGCACATATCCATCGATGATCGAGACGCCACAGGCTTGCGCGCCCGAAAGTTCTTTTTTGGAAGCCCGGAATTCGCAAAATTCTTCATAGACGACATCACTGATATTTTTTACGCCTAAAAGTTTAAGCGTGACATTGACATCCATGGCCACATCGCCACCGCCGATGACTAAGACATTATCAGGGACCTCGACGGCGCCTTGATTATCTTTGACCCTTTTTAAGAAGTCGATAGCGATTTCGACATGTGGGTTATTTTGAAATTTAGGGAGCATCTTGCCATAGCTTGCGCCGACGGCGACGATGACGGCATCATTTTCTTTTTTGAGCTGTTCAAGACTGATGTCCTTACCGACCATCGCATTGAGATGAATCTTGACTCCTAAGTCGGTCACATAGGCAATTTCTTTGTCGACGACATGCGTCGAAAGGCGGTATTCTGGAATGCCGTATCTTAGATATCCACCGGCTTTTGCTTCTTTTTCATACATATTTATCTCATAGCCGAGGCGAGCGAGCGAGGCTGCGGCCTGCAAGCCGGCGGGACCGCTGCCGACGATGGCAATCCGCTTGCCGTTTGGCTTGCCTTTTTTAAGAATCTTCATGCCGCTTGCTTCTTCAAAATCGGTGATGAAACGCTGAATGCGTCCGATATCGATCGGGACGTCGATTCCCGATCTGGCGCAACCTTTTTGGCAATAGCGTTCGGTCGGACACACACGCGCACAAATTGAACCAAGGACGTTATTTTCGCGAATGACTTCCGCCGCTCCTTTAAAATTTCTAAAGCGGGCCGCTCGAATAAAGCGTCCGGGATCGGTGCCAGCTGGGCAGTCTTTTGAACACGG
The DNA here is from genome assembly GCA_964471005.1 of uncultured Staphylococcaceae bacterium. Classification (GTDB taxonomy): domain Bacteria; phylum Bacillota_I; class Bacilli_A; order RFN20; family CAG-826; genus UBA1424. Next base: position 10,915 of record CAYYIC010000017.1, read on the forward strand.
CGCGTCAAGACAAAGAAGACACCGGCTCGCCTCTTGGCACAAAGTAAGAGGCGTGAAGGCCGGTTCCAATTCCTGCAAATATTTTTTGCTCATAGGAAACTCCTTATAATTTATATTTATTGTATCATCCTCCAAGAAGATAAAAAAGATTCTCTATAGAGGA
>CAYYIC010000018.1:0-11049 GCA_964471005.1 uncultured Staphylococcaceae bacterium
AGCTAGGTAGGCGTGTTATTCAAAAGAATAACGCAAGAAGTATATTACCAAAACGATTTTGAATATGCAATGAAGATTTATTCAGTGCCGCACTTCTTATGAACGGCGTCGATAAGATCGCCAATCGTCTGCAAAGAGGTCATCTCTTCATCGGTGAATTTAATCTTGTACTCATCTTCCAACTCAAGGATGAGTTCGACCATATCAAGAGAATCTAAGCCGTAGTCTTTTAAGGTCTTGCCTTGGTCGACGACTTCGATGTTAAGTTTTTTCTTAAATTTTTCAAGAACGTTATTTACTTTAGCCATGTTTTATCCTCACTCCGATGTATTATATCAAAAATTCTTCTTTTGTAAGAAGGAAATTGCGCCAATTAAAAAAGGGCATTTGCCCTTCTTGATAATCTATGGACTGGACGGCTCTAGGCGGGTTCTTCGATAGGGGCGAGAATTTCATCGGCGACATGGGAAGTCGCGCCGTCGAAGGCCGTGATTAACGCCGTGCTGACACCCGCGAAAATTAAAACGACTAACAAGATGCCGAGCAACTGCCCTTTAATTTCAGACATCGGTTCTCCTTTCTTCTAGTTGTAGTATCCGATTACGACGCTTCGTCGAATGCTCAATTCCATCGGCTCATCGCTCATGACAATCGGCTCATAAGACGTCGTAACAATATATATGTAAGTATCGCCATAGCGCGGTGTGCAATTATTCACGCAATAAATTGCGGCATCGGCTTCATTTTCAACGAATTCAGCGATAGAAGCCGTGATTCCGCCATATTCGACAATGAGATGTCCGGCTGTCATCGCCACCGCATCGAGGTTTGCGTAGAGAAGCTGCAAATTGATGATGTCGCTGCCGAAAAGAAAAGCATTGATGACGAAGAGAAAAGACAATATCACTCCAATGTTAGATCCCACTGATAACATCTCCAATCATCGTGATGATGCCGAAGGTAATCATCATCGTTATCAGCCCCGCGCCAAGAAGAGGCATAGTATTGAGTGAATCGAGCCCCTTTCGAATTTTGCTTATTTCATCTTGATAATACTGATCTGCTATCCGCCCAAAAACACTTCGAAATTGGATGAGTCTCATCTCATCGTTTCCTTGATCGATCATCTGATAGATGCAGATCATCGCTTGCTCGATCGTCAGCGAGTGAAAGCGCTGCCCAAAATGCACGAAAGGCATGACGGTCTTGTCTTCATCAATCTGGGCGATCAAAGTCTCCAGATAATCCTTGATTATGGGGGACGCAAAACTGGCGAGAGCTTCAAGGGAATTGTAGATATTTAGCCCATTGCGAATGTAAATCTCAAAATAGGTGAAGAGTTTAACAAATTCTTTCTGCATGAGAAAGAGGCTGCGGGCTCGCAAATTGGAGTAGCGCATCTGGTTATAAACAATAAGAATTAGAAGCATGAAGGGAATAAACAAAAGGAAGATTAGTTTGCCGATTAAGAAGACAACAAGAGCAAATAATACCGATAATAGCCCAGCAATAATAATCTGCTTTCGCATCTCTTTCTTGTAATTTAAGTTCGCACCTGAAATGGCTTTTTCAAATGGTCTCATGGTTATTTCCTTCAAGGATTGGCGAGTTCATGAACTTATTAAGGGCCAGATGTAGGGAGACAAGGAGCAAGAAAAAGAGCGAAGAAGTCATGATGATGACAAGCGTCGCATTTAAGAGTTTTGTGTAGAACTGGCCCATGCCAAAACGCATGAAGATTATGATGCCGAGAGTAATCGTCCAGAGCACGACAAACTCAACGACTTTGCGATTGATAATCGACGAGACAATCATCATCGCTTCTTCCATGCGGTGAACTTCCTGAATTAGCGTCTCAGCCATCGTCAAAATATCGCCACCTTGCTCTTCATATAAAGTCAAGATATTAAGAAACATATAGTAGACATCGAAACGAAAATATTTGTTGAGATAGTCTATTTGTTCGCGAACCGCAAGATGCTCGATATGTTTTAATTCTTCTTTTAAAGCGCCATCGGAGTTCATCGTGGCATTTACGAAAGCATCAGCAAGGGAATTGCGCACGCTCATCGAAAGGAGAAAATTATTGATAAACTTGTGGCATTCCTGGGCGCTTTTCATCATTTTTTCGTGGCGGTCAATCTTTCGTTTAACATAAGTTGTACCATAGGCAAGGAATGCGATAAGGATGATGCCGGCCAGATAAAAATTGCCACTTGCGACATATCCCAGTCCTCCTAAAAGCAATGAGACGACAATGACCACCATCACGATTCGCATCGATTAAAAACCTCCATTATTTCTTCTCCTTTTTGTGAAGCTTTAATAAGCGATACGGTAAAGGGTGAGGGCATGTTAAACGCTGATCCTCTTTGCGTTTTTTGATAAATCAAATATGTTTTGTGGTTGCGCTGGTCGATCTCAAGAAAAGAATCGAGATAGCGTTTGATGCGACCGCTGTCATCCATTTCCTTTTTCAAATAGAGATAATAACGGAAATGCTCTTGAATGTCGTCAGAGGCTTCCTGATAGCTAGTTTCTTGACCATTTAATAGAACCATTCGGACCATGCGATTGACAATATTGTCGACGCTTTTGGCGTGAATCGTCGTCACGACCGGGTGGCCAGTCATCACTGAATTTAGGACATCAATCATCTCTTCCCCGCGGCTCTCGGCAACGACGAGCCAATCGGGGTTGCTTCGCAAAGCATTTCTGATCAGCTCTTGAAATGAAGCGTGTGGCAGGTAGGGGTTGACCTGCCAACACGTCAGGTCGATGTTTTCATTAGCTGAATTATAGGTCAGTTCCTGAATGTTATCGATGACCACCACTCTTTCATGGTTTGCGATACGAGATAGTAAGTATTTTTGCAGTTCAGTCTTGCCGGTTCCGGTGATACCGCCGATAACAAGAGAATAGTGATTGGCAATTAATATATCGAGAATTTGACCGATTGATGCGGGCATGAAGGATTCATCGTTTTTGATTCTTGTTATAAACGAGCCGATGCGGATTGAGAAGGTGGGGGTTTTGCTATCGTTTAATCGCCCCAAGGCATAGTGGACGGCATTCAAGCGATAGCGGCCAAAGCTCATATCGAGCAACGGTTCCGAATATGAAAACTGTTTCTCTCCTAAATTAGCGATTTGACGAAGAAAATCATGAACTTCTTGACGGCTTATGATTATCGCACTTTTCGCTCGTCCATAATCGTTGTGCTGATAGTAGATATTTCGACCGTTAAAAGAGATGTCGGTGATCAAGTCGTCTTCGAGGAGAGGAGCTAGAAATGACTGATGTAAAAAAGCGACAAGGCGCTCGCTGTTTTCGCTATTCATGAGACTTAATTATAAAGGTCAGACTATTGTGATATTTATAGTTGAAGATTAGTGGCGCCTCTAAGCCGATGGTAACTCCATCGTATTGGTCGAGCAGATAGTCGCCTCCTTCGTCTTGCTGAAAATAGTGATAAGAGAGGGAAAATCGCGCGACGTGATTTTTGAGATTTTCGACAAAGAAGGTTTTCACCTCATCTTCTAAATATGGCATATCATAATATGGCTTGGCTTTATCGGCTAAGCCAATGACGGTTACGGCATTTTCGATGATTCCGCTCGGCAAGAGCAAAAATGTACGATTGATGGCGCTTATTCTCAGTGAAAAAGTAAAGCCCGTCAGCAGTAAAGACATGCTCACCACAGCAATCCAAATTCCACTCATATGATCGTCTCCTGCCAATCGCTGAGAACGCTATCGTCTTCAGGTGTCGAGACGCCGATACAATATTGTGAGTTAAGACAATCACCCATAAACTGCAAATGAGAGTAATAAGTGAAGTTATAGACGATATCGATTTCATTATATCCACAATTGCTAATTAGCATTTTAAAGCGGACGTCGCGCTCGGTCTTGAAGTGCTCCTTGGGAAAGTAGAAATAGTCCGTCGAGATAAAGCCCTCTTTTTTTATTGGCGACATCATCAGGGTATCAGGATTAACAAAAAATCCTTTTGCGTAACGAATTTCATAATTATTGGAATCATAAGCGGTGATTTGAGCGGGAATTTCGCGATAGCCAAAAGAAAGCCCGCGAGGAAATAGACTATAAAGGCCAACGCTGTCTTCAATATATAGCGAGAAACTTGAAAAGAATAACGGATTCTCAGAATAGATGTTCAAAGAAGAAAGATTGAGACTGTAGTAATAATCGTCTTCAACCACACTAAAAAATCCATCGAAGACAAGCATATCGCGTTTCAGATATAAGAACCCGTCGCGGAGTTCAATATAGTTATATGGTGAGGCGACTTGGGAATTTGTGTCGCTGAGCAAAAACGGACTCGATAATCTCGTGTGCCCCACGACTTCAATTTCGTCGAGATAGCCATTGGATAGACACGAAAAGAAAAGAGTGTTACTTCCCTCAGAGACCGCTTTGTGATCTAAAATGAAGAGGCGCGCTATGTCCTTTACTATTCCTTTATCGACATATTCGCTATTTTGAAAGGCGAGGATTCGATTCGGATATTGATCGTTTTGAAGGTATATTCGGAGCAAAAACTGCTGCTTGTCCCTCGTCGCTGAAGCGCGGTAAAGAAATGGAATTTCTAGATCGTTCTCTTGCGACAAAGGGCTGACGATGAAAGAGATCCAACCGACTTTCTCCTCGAGGTTAAAACTGAGGCATAGCTGAATAAAAGGCATGACGAAAAAAAGCAGGCAAATTCTACGATATTTTTGCATAATACTACTCTAGATTTTCTAAAAAGTGGCAGATAGCAACGCGTTTAAGGCGATAATATGTCGCTGTCGAATATAGACTAAGCCACCAAAACTTATAGTTGTTAAAGAAAAAGTCATTGTTGATGATTCGCTTAGAATCAATATCTAGCATGCGAAAAGCATTTTCAATTCGATTGATGAAGAGCTTGTTAACGTCATCGCCCTCGTATGCTTTAGCGTAAATCGCCATGTTCAAATCAAATTTGCTGTTTCTGACATCCGCTGATTGAAGAGCTTTAAAATATAGCCTTGCAACTTCGCGGACCTCGCTGCATAAATTGCGAAATTTCATTTGATCCCTACGTTTTCCCATTGTGGAACCTCCTTTCTCCCCTTGTTATATTTGTAAGTAAACTAAATACGAAAATGTCAAAAAAATATAAAGAAATGAGAAATTGTCTCCATATTTAAAACACCTTGATAATTTTCGATCTCTCTTTTAAGCGAATAAGAGCGCACTAAAAAGAATCGAAAATATTTCTTCTTGGATTTTTAAAAGTGATGATTAATAGCCTCCGCTGTCTCGACGGCAAAGATAATTTTCTGCCGCCTTAATAAGAAAATATTGTTATTAATGTAACATATTAAAATAGGACATGCAAACATGCGAAAAGACCTTTAATAAAAAAAGGTGATAATTTATAATGTCAGCATATGATTATTCTCGTCGGCGCCTCCGCCAGCGGAAAAACCGAAATAGCCAAAATTCTCGCCAAGAAGTATGGAATAGTGAAAGCCATAACGCACACGACGCGACCAATGCGCGATGGCGAGGAAGATGGAGTGGACTATTTTTTCGTCAGCAAAAGCGATTTTCAAAGCCTGCTTGCCAACGACTTCTTTGTCGAGATGACTTTATATAACGGTAACTACTACGGTTGTTCAAAGTCACAAGTAAGCGACGGGAAAGCCGTCATCGTCGATCCTCATGGATTAAAAGCTTTTCAAAAGCTCAATAATCCGCGTGTCATATCTTTTCTGATTCTCGCCGATGAGGAAGTTCGCTTTCAGCGAATGATAACCCGCGGCGACAGCAAAGAAAACACCTTGCGACGAATAAATAACGACCGCATCGATTTCGATTCAAAAAATGTCGGATTCACCAACCACGTCATCGTCAATCAAGATAACACTCTTGAAGAAGCCGCTGACAAAATCTATCAAAAATACGTCGAAGCTCTAGCAAAGATTCATTCTTAAATATTACATTGTTCGATAAATTCGTCGTAAGATATGTACTTGTCAACGACGATTTTTTCTTTGATATAGATGATGCGATTAGCGACCGTCTGCATCAATTCATGGTCGTGCGAAGTAAATAAGATCACACCGCGATAGTTGACCATGCCTTTGTTTAAGGCCGTGATGGCTTCAAGATCGAGATGGTTAGTGGGGTCGTCGAGGAGAATGAGGTTTCCAGCGACAAGCATCATGCGAGCGAGCATGAGGCGGACGCGTTCACCGCCCGATAAAACATTGACGGGTTTAAGCGCTTCTTCGCCCGAAAATAACATGCGCCCGAGCCAGCCCCGCAAGATCGTCTCGCTCTGGTCTTTAGAATACGGACGAATCCAATCGACGAGATTTTCATCGTGTCCGGCAAAGAAAGAGGCGTTATCGCTCGGTAAGTAAGTGGGGGTAATCGTCACACCGTAGCGATACTCGCCACTATCGGCGTTGCTCACGCCACCTAATATATCAAAAAGAGTCGTCAAAACCTGACTATTTTCAGCGATAAAGGCCACTTTATCACCCTTGTTAATTGTGAAGGATAAATTGCTAAATAAACCAGTTTTGGTAAGGTTTTTTACTTCGAGGACATTGTTTCCGACTTCTTTTTCAAACTTCCATTCAACAAATGGATAGCGGCGACTTGAAGGTCTAAGGTCGTCGAGAGTTATCTTTTCCAATTCTTTTTTCCGCGATGTCGCCTGCTTGGATTTTGAAGCGTTAGCCGAGAAGCGGGCGATAAAGGTCTCGAGTTCCTTCATCCTCGTCTCTTTTTTGACGTTTTCGCGCTTTGATTGCTCGAGGACGAGTTGGCTCGACTGATACCAGAAATCGTAGTTGCCGACAAAAGAGGTGATTTTTCCATAATCGACATCGAGTATACGAGTGCATACTTTATTAAGAAAGTGACGATCGTGAGAGACGATAATCACAACGTTTTCAAAGTTGAAAAGATAGTTTTCAAGCCACCGTGTCGCTTGAATGTCCAAATCGTTGGTCGGTTCGTCTAAAATTAAGATGTCGGGACTTCCAAAGAGCGCTTGAGCGAGTAAGACTTTGACGATTTGCCGCTGATCGAGTTCACCGACTAAGCGGTCTTGATCATCGCTAGAAATACCGAGTGAATTAAGCAGTGTCCGAGCTTCGCTTTCAGCTTCGTAACCATTGAGTTCGGCATACTCGAGTTCGAGCTCGGCGGCTTTTAAGCCATCGTCTTCAGAAAAGTCAGGCTTGCCATAGAGCGCATCGCGCTCCCTCTGCACTTGCACGAGCCGTTTATGGCCTTCAAGGACAGCGTCGACAACACGAAATTCATCAAAGGCATGGTGGTCTTGTTTAAGAGCAGAAATACGCTCCTTATCAGTGACGACGACTTCGCCTTTATTAGGTTCTAATTCGCCGGTTAATATTTGTAAGAAAGTCGATTTTCCGGTGCCGTTAGCGCCGATGATTCCGTAGCAGTTTCCCTTGTCAAAAGTAAGATGGACGTTCTTAAAAAGAACGCGACCTCCAAATTGTAAAGTGACATTATCTACTAATAGCATAGTTATAATTTCCCCAATTGATGAAAGAAGGCTAGTGTACTCTCATGGATGACTTGCGCGCTACTGACGATTTTTCTTGGCACTATCTTATGTTTCGGATAACCGCTGATTTCGAATAATCCGCGCGGAAGAAGATAGCGACCATGAGAGTCGTCTTGGCTGGCGAGAAGGGCAATGCCTAAGGCTGATTTCTCCGGATGATTCATAAAGGCGCTCATAAAGACGCGGGCGATGCGCGAAAACCAGCGGGGAAAAGAGTTTGAAGAACCGCTGACGATGTTCGTCGAAGCGACGCCAGGATGCATCATGGAATAGCGAATGTTACCACCGCTTTGACTCATAAAGAAATAGTGATTGGCCATCATAAACTTTTTTGAAAGAGCGTATTGGCGGTAGAGAGTCAATTTCTTGGAAGTGAAGTAAGAGGCGATATTTTGATATTTATAGCGGCGGTTAGCCAAAGAGCCAACAGAGACGACATTGACGTTTGCCATCTTCGAAAAATAAGGGCGAAGCAGCTCAAAAAGGTAGAAAGTGCCTAAATAGTTTGTCCCCATTGTCAAAGGGTAACCATCGTTAGTCACCGCATCATTTTTCGGATGGAAGATGCCAGCATTAAAAACAAAGCCATCGATGGCTGGATATTTCTGTTGCAGTTCGATGGCAAATTTTTCAATGCTCAAAAAAGAGGCTTGATCATAGATTAATATTTCGATGCGAGCGCCGGGAATTACTTCAAGGATTTCCTCACGGGCTTTTTCGGCGCGGGCAAGACTGCGGCAGGCCATGACGACGCGCGCTCCTTTGGCGGCCAGCAAACGCGAAGCATAAAAGCCGATTCCGCTATTGGCGCCGGTAATGACGATTGTCTTATTAGACAAATCGCCGATATAGGTATCGAGATACTTGCGATATTTTATATTGTCCATAAATCTAATTCGATAATGACGACGAGGATGGCAATCAAGACGGCGACGACGAGCAAAGCGACTGACGCGAGCATCACAATTTTACGGTCGAGTTTGCTTTTAGGGTCAAACTTCGGCTCGTTATCGGGCCGCGGTGTCATTTTTTTGTTCTTGTCGAAATCGAGCATTCGTTTTTCTCCTCATGTATTTTAGCAGTTAAACAGTTTTTTTCTATTAAAAAAACAAAATAATGAAGACGGCAAGAATAAAACTATCTTATTCGTCTTCCCCTTCAGGGGGGAGAACTTTGACGCGAATCTTTTCGACGGTGAACTCGTCGGCTTGAATGACTTTAATATCGAGATTTTTATAAGTGAAACGGTCGCCGACTTTAGCAAAGCGCTCCAAAAGCGCAACACACCAACCGCTGACGGTCGAATAGTCGGCGTCTTCATCGAGATCTAAATCGACTAATTCAAAGAAATCTTCGATATTCATCGCCCCATCGATTTGATACACTCCGTCGCCGAGTTCGGTCGCTTCTTCATCAATCTCATCCATCTCGTCCCAGATGTCGCCAACTAATTCTTCGACGATGTCTTCAAGAGTGAGTAATCCTTCGGTACCACCATATTCATCTTTGACGATGGCGATGTGATTATGCGTCGCCTTAAAGTCTTGTAAGACGGCCGAGATATTGCGGGAACGAGGCACGAAAGTAACAGGAGTCAGAAGACCGCGAACATCGATTTTTTCATTGTTAAGAATAGCTTTTAAGAGCAATTTGGTCGGTAAGATACCAATAATGTTGTCAATTGTCTCTTCGTAGACTGGAACGCGCGAAAACATAAAGACATTATCGTCATTGATCAGTTCGCTGATATCATCTTCGATATCAAAAGCAAAAATATCGACGCGCGGCGTCATAATTTCGTAGGCTTGCGTATCCATAAAGGTAATTGCTGAGCGAAGCAGTTCCCCTTGCTCTTCGTCGATGACGCCTTCCTCTTCGATGGTATCGACCATCTCTTGCAGTTCATCATCGCTGACGGCCTCTTCTTCGTCTTTCGCTTTTTTATATAGCGGCGATACAATTAGGCGTCCGATGGCGCTCGAGGCATAGACAAAGGGAATAAAGAGGTATTTAAAAACGAGAATTGGATAGGCATAGAGTTTGGCGAGGCCGTGCGAATAGACGCGTCCGATAACCTTGGGAATAATTTCTGCAAAGGTGACGATGATTAAAAACATAATGATGGTGATGAGACTCGGGCCGAGGATATCGCCGAAGTATGAGATACTGGCGAGTGATGAAGCAGCGATATTCACCAGGTTATTAGAGAAGAGAATAGTCGTGATCGTCTTATCATATTCATTGGCAAACTTGAGGGCGAGAGCCGCGCTTTTGCTCCCCTTTTCCGCATCTTTTTTGAGCCGCAAAGTATCGACGGTGCTATAGACCATGTCGGCGGAGCTGAAAAAGGCCGAAAAGGCCACCATAATCGCGATGGCGATGAGGACGATGATTTCTGGCAGCGTCATCATTATGGCTTAGCCTTGCCTTTCGCAATTTTGGGGCTGAATTCATTGATATCGCCAACGAGTTCTTCGAGGACGTCTTCCATCGTCACCATGCCTAAAACGGTGTCTTTTGAACCGCGGACGATAGCGATGTGAGTATGATTGCGTTTAAAACCCTCGATCATTTCATCCATCATGATCTGCGTGGTTACAAAGTAAGGTTTTTGCAAAGTCGATTCGATGGTGATATCGTGATTTTTTAAATACTTGTAGAGATAAGTTTTAACATGGAGAATGCCAACAATATTGTTAATATTGCCGCGATAGATGGGAATGCGGGAGTAATTAGTCTCGAGGAGGTGTTGGTTTAGTTTTTCGTGGGTCAGGCCCTGAATATCGATTGCAAACATCTTGGTTCTCGGCGTCAAAACTTCCTTGACCGAAGTATCGACAAATTCAAAAGAAGCATAGATGATGTCGGATTCATTTTCTTCGATTAACCCCTCTTCTTCAATCGATTCGACAATATTAGTAAAATCGTCTCTGGTAAGAGTTGGTTTTTCCTTGAATCTAACTACTTTATAAACAATCCAAATAATGCCTTGAAAGATGAGGATTACCGGAAAGATAATAATCGATAAACCATAGATAATATAACTTGAAAACATCGCCGTTTTATCAGGCAAAGCTTTCGCAATCAATTTGGGGATGGTGTCGCCGAAAAGATAAAACACGAGAGTGGTGACGACTGTTGAAATAATCGAGATGACCTCATCAGTCACGCCATAATTGCGTAGCAGAGAAAGAAAAAGCACTGTCGAAATGACAGAAGCAAGAATAGCTACAATGTTATTTCCAATCAGAGTCGCAATCAGGGTGCGATCGTATTTTTCATGTATTTTAACGACTAGTTTTGCGGTTTTGCTACCTTCATCGGCTTTGACCTTCATGCGGAACTGATTCATCGCCGCAAAGGCTGTCTCCGTCAGGGAGAAGAATGCTGAAGCGATAAGCAATAAGATAATTAATAAGATATAGAGCCACGATCGAGGGTCAGGCATC
>CAYYIC010000019.1:0-10366 GCA_964471005.1 uncultured Staphylococcaceae bacterium
GCAATGCCTCAGCCGAAGAGACGATGAGCATGTGGCCCAGTGTCCGCAAAGGCGAGTTCACCTGGATTTACAATACGCAGGAAGGGGCCGATTTTGTCTTTAACTCCTTGCTTAGCTACGAGTTGTCGGTCATGAAAAAGTATGCGATGCCGCTACTTAGTGGCATTGACACATACTCGGTCTATTTCCCCGTCGCCGAGCGCTTGATTCGCATGCTCAAATACTTCGATGACATGCCTGATGAATGGGTGCCGAGCAATTCGCTCTTACGCGAGTTCATCGGTGGCTCTTGCTATGCAAATGTCGATGTCTAATCTTTCCAAAATATTCTCGTAGTAATTAGTAGGCATGGTATAACCGGCCTACTTTTTTGTTATAATTATTTTGAAGAGAGCATATTACCAGCATGAATGATCAAAAATTCGATGTGCGATTAGAAAAGAACTTAGGTATTTTTTCAAATGACGAAATGCGAAAAATTCTCGACGCCCGTGTCCTGATTGTGGGGCTCGGGGGAATCGGCGGCTATCTTGCCAACTCCCTTTGCCGTCTCGGGGTCCGCTATTTTACCATTGTCGATTATGATTCTTTTGCACTTAGCAATCTCAATCGTCAACTCTTCTCGACAAGCGCGACGATTGGAAAAATGAAAGCCGATGTAGTCGCTGATGAACTCTTAAAAATCAATCCGGCGATTCACCTTGAAAAATATGCTTTGCCCATTGAAAAAGTCGATGCCCAAGTTTTCGAAAAAGCCGATTTCGTCTTTGATGCCGTCGATCATATTCAAACCAAACTTTTTCTCGAAGAGATGTGCGATAGATATAAACGCCCGCTTATCCACGGAGCGTTAGGTGGTTGGTTTGGCCAAGTTGGCATTTCGCTCCCTGAATCGAACCTCTTGAAAAGTTTTTATGAATGTGGAGCCATCGGCCTCGAGCGCAGTCTCGGAGCTCCGACGTTTGTTCCACCGCTTGTCGCCCATTTCATGGTCACGCAATTTATCCTCTTCTATCTCGGAAAAAAAGAGGCGATTGTTAATCAAATTATGAATATCGACACACTTCATAATGACCTGACAATCATCTACAAGAAAGAAGATTAAAGAGATGGTAAAAATAATATTTTTTAATCTATTACGCAGCAAGTATAACCTGCACGAACTTGATGTTCTACCAGGAAAATTTCATGATATTTTCGAAAATTTAAAGTCCGCGTACCCATTTCTCGATGAAAAGGACTTTCGAGATTGCGTCATGTTCGTCAATGGTGTTCGTATCACCCATCTCGCTCGTTTTGATGTCGAGGTCAAAGACGGCGACAAAATTGTTCTGACGCATTTTCTCGGCGGTGGATAAAATAAATATTTAGGCTTCTAACTTTTTCTTGCGAGCAACCATCTTGCGAATCATCACTTGCTCTTGCATATGAAGGTTCACGAGTTGGTTGTAATAGACATTTCTCATCAAAAGAAACCTCTGTTTTTCTTCAGCGCTGATCACACGCAAGTATATTTCTGAGAAAATCTTTTCGAGTCGAAAAAATGACTCATAGACATTAACGAGGGCTAGATGCATAAAGTACTCGCGCCTGGAATAGATGAGCAAGGGCGAGCTGTGCGCGATTTCACTCGACATCTCATAAAGTGGCGAATAGCGTTTGAGTCCCGCCATTTTTTGTAAGCCATCGCGAAAGTTTAGTTTGATGGGTTCAGGCTCGTTTTTTTCTGGGGCAGAGAGTAGCCAGCCATATTCAATATAGCGCTTCATATCCTTGCTTTTTAAGTCAAAAGCCCGCATTTCTTCCTTAATTTGTGCAAAAATTGCATCGGTTTTTTCTTGGCCATCCATCATTCCGCGAAACGCCAGCGAGTAGTTCATATGCACCAAATACTTGTCGATGACTGGTTTTCCATATTTCGTCAGAATAAGCAAAATGCACTCGGATTCATGCAGTGTTCTCCAGGTCGAAAAAGCTTCGGTTTCAAAACCGGAAACGAGCAAATCGCTGATTGCTCGCGCCATCGAAAAGCCTTTGGACATGATGTCGATGACAAGGGTTTCGCTCGGCTGATTTCGGGCGAATTTATTTAAGACGCCGAGGACAAAATTGAGATATGTATTTAATGTCGAGATGCCTGGCGAAAAGCGCGATAAGACGGTTTTCGGTTTAAATGAGAGATGCTCATTTGTATAGTATTTATCAAGCGAAATGCTGACGATCATCTGCATGTATTTTTCATCATTGACGAGATCGGTTTGGCTAATATTGGGATGTGAATCGAGATAATAACCGTGTTCGTTGACAATATAAAGGATTAGAGACACCGGATTTATCGGGACGACGCGACCAAGTAAATTGGCCTCATCGATGCCTTTTGCCCCTTCCATGGCGTTTTGATAGATTTCGTAAAGAAAACGCCCATCGAGATTTTCCTTAACCCCAATAATTTTTGAGACCTCGCCAAACTGTTCAAAAGTTAACGTTCCTTGTTTTGCCATGTGCTAGTCCTTTAATTTAAACATCATCGTCGCGGCGACGGCTTTTTTCCAACCTTCGTATTTTTTAAGCGCGACTTTCTCATCCATCTTTGGTTGGTAGGTTGCCTGAAGAGAGTGAAATTTTTCAATTTCTTTCATGCTTTTCCAAAAGCCACTTCCCAGGCCCGCCATGTAAGCGACGCCGAGCGAGGTTGTTTCTAGGCATTGGGGCAAGCGTATCTCACAGTGGAGAATATCGGCTTGAAATTGAAGTAAAAGTTTATTTTTTGTCGCTCCCCCATCAACCCGTAAAGTTGAGACATCGGCGTGAGCTTCTTCCTTCATGACTTCGATCATATCTTTTGATTGGTAGGCAATTGCTTCTAACGAAGCACGGACGAAATGTGATTTATTCGTGCCCCGTGTGATGCCAAAAACCGCACCCCGTGCCTCGTTATCCCAATAAGGTGTTCCAAGCCCGACAAAAGCGGGGACGACATAAACGCCTTGCGTGTCGTCGACTTTGCGGGCGATTCGTTCGCTTTCGTCACTTGTCGTAATGATGTTCATCGACTCCCGCAACCATTGGACGACCGCTCCCCCGACAAAGACGCTGCCCTCAAGAGCATAGTTAACTTGTCCGCCAATCTGCCAGGCGACCGTCGTCAATAAGCCATTTTTCGATAGGATGGGGTGTTCTCCGGTATTCATCAGGGCAAAACAACCGGTGCCATAAGTGTTTTTTAAATCTCCGGCCTTAAAGCAAGCTTGCCCAAAAAGAGCGGCTTGCTGATCGCCACAGACACCATAAATATGAACATTCTTAGAAAAGAAACTGGCGACGCCATAATCTGCACTCGAAGGTTTGACTTCGGGGAGTAGAGATTGGGGAATATTAAACAGTTTTAGCAGTTCGCTATCCCACTTCATCTCGAAAATGTTATAAAACATCGTTCGCGAAGCATTGCTAGGATCGGTGGCGTGAACCTTCCCGTTGCTCATATTGTAAATAAGCCAACTGTCGACGGTTCCAAACATCAGTTCACCGGCTTCCGCTCTCTTTTGAGCAGCCGGGACTTTATCGAGGATATAGCGGACTTTGGAGGCGCTGAAATATGGATTAATTAATAGTCCTGTCTTTTGGTGAATAAGCTCGCGGTATTCGGCGATTTTCTGGCAATAAGGAAGCGATTGTCGCGACTGCCAAACGATGGCGTTATAAATTGGCCGCCCCGTTTTTCGATCCCAGATAATAGTCGTCTCGCGTTGATTGGTAATTCCAATCGCAGCGATATCATCCATCGTCTTGTGCGAGACGACGAGCAATTCATTGACGACATCGATGACACTTACCCATAGTTGTAAAGCGTCTTGTTCAACCCACCCTGGTTTGGGATATAAGCAAGTGACATTTCGGACCGCGTTAAAGCATAAATGGCCTTCGTAATCAAAAAGAAAGGCTCGCGTCGACGTCGTTCCTTGATCTATTGCCAGTATATATTTGTCCATTTTTTCTCTTCCTCTAAACTATTATAGCAATAACGCTTATGTTTATTTTCTTTAGTAAACTCATTGTCTTTTTTTATTCAGTAATATATATTAACATTCGGCTCAATAAAAATGGAGAATTTATTATTTATATAATAGGTATAGAAAATGAAATCTAATATTAGCAAAACAACGAGAATGCTACTGACATTAGGTAGCCTCAGCCTTCTTTCTTCTTTATTCATCGGTTTTAAAGGTCTAGGTTCAAGTCCACTGGAAGTATCGGCACAAACGCTGCCAACGAACGTTAATGTCACCAATCTAACCGATGCTCAAGTCAACTCCTATTATACTGGCGTAAGTGGCTTAAGTGGAAATGACTTATTATCCGCGCTTAATGGAATTATCGATGGACATCGCGAGTATAGCTATGATTCAACTACTGACCGCACAGCCTATAAAATTATCGACCGCAACTGGATAATTGATCCTCTTAGCAGCGCTCAACTTTCGAACTTTAATTATTCGACTGACAATGGTTACATCAGAAAATTCTTTGCCGATTATAATGATAGTACTTTAACGGCAGATCGCTTCAAAAATGACGGAGCCACAAGCGTCAGTTTTGATAAAGAACATCTATGGGCGCAGTCGCTTGGAAATTTTGGGCGAACCAGTGGAGCCGGAAGCGACTTTCATAACCTTGTGCCTGCTGATGTCAAGGCCAATCAGCAAATGCATAGCAATTATGGATACGCAACGCCAACGAGCAACATCACTAATTATACTAGCGATAAAGGAACATACGTTGGAAGAAATGGCAACATCTCTGGCGGTGCAGAGAAAGTTTGTGAGCCACTTGATCAATATAAAGGCGACGTGGCTCGCGCCATGTTTTACATGCCGGCCCGCTATTATACCTACGTAGATGTATTACACCCAAAGTTAACTTTGGTTAATGGTTCGCCGTCAGCTGTCACCGCATCTGCGTCGCAAGCTGGTCTTGCCGGTGACTTGGCAACTCTCCTATTATGGAATGAACTCGACCCGGTCGATGAATACGAAATCCATCGCAACAACTTAATCTATAATAACTTTCAATTAAATCGCAATCCTTTCATCGATCACCCTGAATGGGCGCGTATCGCTTATGACACCGCCTATAGCGGATCGGGCGCTAGCATCGCGACTGGCTCTAGTTCGGTAGGAGGCGGAGTTGGCACGGTATATGTCACTAGCGTCACGCTCGATGCTTCAACCCACAGTATGGAGACGAACGAGCAGTTTTCCTTGACTGCTACCGTTTTGCCATCAAATGCCACTAACAAAACTCTCATTTGGAGTTCTTCTAACGAAGGCGTGGCTACAGTGTCAAACAACGGGCTCGTTACCGCCGTCAGCCTAGGAAGCGCGACAATTACGGCAGCCGCTAGCGATGGTTCTGGAAAAACGGCAACATGCGCCATCACCGTGGCCGCAGGAGCTAAAAATCTTGTTTCAATCAGCGTTTCTGGAGCAAATTCTACCACTCCATTTGGCTCTAATTATTCGACTGCTTCAATAATTGTGACGGCGCATTATGATGACTCGTCGACTTCGAATGTTACTAGTCAAGCCAATATATCAAATCCAAATACTCTCGTATTAGGTAAACAAGCAATTGTTGTTTCGTATGAGAATAAAACTGCTAGTTTTGACGTTACCGTCACAAATAACGGGGCGAGCGAGTATTTAAATAATCCTGCTTTCGCAAGTGACTTATTTATATCAGAATATATCGAAGGAAGTAGCAATAACAAAGCCATCGAGATTTTTAATGGAACTGGTAGTGCTATCGATTTATCTAGTTATTCTCTATTCCAAAATAACGCCGGGGGGACCACGACAACATACACTTTGGCTCTATCGGAAACAATTCAAAATAATTCTACATTCGTCATCGCGAATAACTCAGCTTCTGCTGCAATTAAGGCTCTTGCGAATTTAACGTCAACATCCTTGGTGATGAGTTTTAATGGCAATGATGCAATCTCATTGAAAAAAGGTACGACCGTCATCGATCTTTTTGGAATTCTTGGTAATAGTAGCGATTATGCAATTGATACAACGTATGTAAGAAAATCGAACATTACTTCTCCTGTTTCAACATGGAATACTGAAGAGTGGAATACGTTTGCGACTGACAATATTTCGAATTTGGGTTCGCATACGATGTCGGTTCCTCCAACATTAGATGATTTAGATCAAGCGAATGCCTGGGCGGAATATTTTTTAATGGAAACCTCGAGTCAATGCGAATCGCAAGAACCGCAGCTAGAAAGCGTTTGGACAACTCTCACAAACGAGTATAATTACATGACTTCAACCGCTAAAGGCTACTATGCTTCTGGTGAATCATCTGACATTTTAGCAGCCATTGCTCGCTATAACGCTATTGTCGATGCACATGCAGAAAATGAGCCTTTTATCAGTGGATTGTCATCAAATTATTTAATATCTAACACAAGCAATGATTCCGAAAGAAAGATAATAATCATAAGCCTTTTTACTGTGATAATACAAATAGGTTTAATTGCCTTGTTCATCTTCAATAAAAAGATGAAGGCCAAAAATATATCGTAGAACGTAATAGTTGAACATAACATTCATCTACAAAGAAAGAGGCTCTAATGAAACTATCAAAACCAACAAATCAAAGATTTGGCATACTGTCATCCCTAATTCTCGGACTGACACTTATTATTGCAATTCCCATAAGTGTTTTTGCTAACAATAATCATCCGCTTGAAGTGTCAGCAGCCACAGTTATTACGACAAAATCATCTGATCAATATATAACTAGTTATTATTCTTCGATTAGTGATAGCCAGACCGGTCTTCCTTTGGCCTCAAGTCTTGAAACCCGTCTTCAAGCGGAAAGAAATAATTCCTTTTCATACGGTTCTTTGCAAACTAGCGCTTTCCCTTATACTGACGTTGACCCTTTGCGGCCAACTGGAGGATACATCGTCAGCTTCTATTCTGGGACGCCTGTTTATGGCTATACTGGCATGAATAAAGAGCATACGTGGCCCAAATCGCATGGCGGAGGACTTATAGAAAACGATCCCCACATGGTTCGGCCGACGTTAACAAGCGAAAACTCGGCAAGAGGTAATAGTTATTATGCCGAATCGCCATCGAATGGTTGGGATCCCGCAACTTTTAATAATGCAAAGTACCGCGGTATTGCCGCTCGTATCATCTTTTATGGCGCAGTAATCGGCTACACTGAGGGTTTAAGGCTTGAAGATGTCGGCTTCGTCTCAGGTAGCGGTAATGGCGGAGAGATGGGCAAGCTCAGCGACTTGTTAAGGTGGAATTATCAATATCCGGTTGATCAAAGCGAAATCATAAGAAATGAAACGCTCGACATATCACTAAATTATAATCGCAATCCTTTTATCGATAACCCCTCATACGCCTGCCGCATATGGGGAAGCGTTAACTCCACAACTCAAAGTATTTGTGCAAGCCAAAATGTCGAACCAACTACCATCACTCTTTCGCCTAGTTCAGGCACCGTTAACATGGGTTCGACATTAGAACTAACAGTGAGTGCCACGCCCACCAACGCCGATAAGAGTGTCACTTGGTCAACGGCAAATTCGAGCATCGCCACAGTAAGCGGAGGAACTGTCACTCCTGTCGGAGTTGGTCAGACGACCATCACCGCCACTTCCACCCGCAATGCGAGCATTAAAGGAACGGCGACAATCACGGTCACAAATAACCCGGTGTCTGTAACTTCGGTCAGTTTAAATAAGTCGACGGAAAATATCACAGTTGGTAACACGACAACATTGACGGCGACCGTATTGCCTGCGAATGCCTCCAATAAAGCAGTTTCTTGGTCTTCTAGCAACACTAGCGTTGCATCCATTAACTCAACAACAGGACTCATCACCGGAGTTGCAGAAGGCACATCGACGATTACCGTAACAACTGCCGATGGAAATAAAACAGCGACATGTTCACTTACAGTCGCCCTTCCTTCTGGACAAGATACATATACAAAAGTCACAAGTATATCTGACATAAGTGCAAGCTATCAATATGTCTTTGGAACTGAGAGTAGCGGTTATCATTATTCAGGAACCGAAACCTGGGGTCTAACAGCTCTTCCAAATGTGCAAAGTCCACTGATTTACAGCCTCTCCGTAATTAACGAGAACTTAAAAACATTTACCGCCAAAACGAATATTTCGGGTACCGATTATTACTTAACTGTGCCCACAAGCAATGCCTGGACGATGACCGCTGATTCGTCAACGCTGTTGTTAGGAACCACATACGGTTCCGAAGACGCCAGTGCAGTTGCTAACTCAGGTACTCCCACTCGCCATATTCGACAAAATGGAACATCTGGCTTACGGTCCTACGCAAGTGCTACTGGGATTATCGCATATTTTTATAAAGTTCAGAAAAGCAGCAAAACCCTAACAAGCATTAATGTTTCTGGCACACCGACGAAAACATCATATTACGCTGGAGAATCATTTAGTCCTGCAGGAATAAGCGTCATGGCTACATACAGCGACTCTTCAACGCTTGATGTCACCGCTTCTTGTACTTTTTCTCCGAATCCATTAACCGCCGACACCACGAGTGTCACCGTTTCCTACACCGATTCGTCAGGGACAAAAACTTCAATCATAAATGGAATTACAGTTCAGGCAAATAATCTTGAGCACATATCCATAAAGACGCACGCGACAAATACAACTTTCCCTCTTGGCAGCGCTTTTTCCTCCAGCGGGTTAATTATCACTGCCACTTATGAAAGTGGAACAACCAATGATCTAACGACTGGCTTTGAAGTATCTGCAGTTGACACAAGTGTTCTCGGTCAGCAGACAGTTGATATTTCTTACGGCGGACAAACAACATCTTATAATGTGACAATTACGAATCAAGGCGCGAGTGTATCAAGCGGTTCTGGCGGATACGCCACTGACCTTTTTATATCCGAATATATCGAAGGCAATATTGGTAATAACAAAGCGATCGAAATTTATAACGGAACCGGAACGGCTGTCTCACTTGCCAACTATAAAGCAGCCTTATATTCCAATGGATCCGCCACCGCTGGTTCGACCACTGACTTATCAACTTTTTTTGCAACACTCGGACACGGACAGGTGTTGACTATTGTTAACGCTGGTGCCACTACCGATTTCAAAGTCGGAAATTATATTGAGTCGACTGTCACCTATTTTAACGGGGATGACGCCGTCGCTTTGCTTAAAAATGATTCGGTAATTGATCTTATCGGAGTAATTGGCACTGACCCCGGAAGCGCTTGGACAGATGGTGGATCAAAGAGCACCGCCAATCAGACATTAGTTAGAAATAGTAATATCGCATCACCGAACACGACGTTTACGTGGTCTGAATGGAGCGCATATCCAGCTGATACATCCACTTATGTCGGCGCTCACACGTTTGACGGCGGACAATCGTCTGGCGATGTGACAGCCGCCGAGCAGGCGATTGCCTGGGCTCAGTATTTTTTATCGACAACTAATCAAATTTGTATCGCTGATGGCTCGACAAACACCGAAGATCTACAAAGTGGGTGGTCAGCGCTATCTAGCGAGTATGGCTACATGGCTAATGATGCCAAAGATGCCTTTGTCGATAACGTATCAAGCAATACGGCGATAACAAATGCTAAAGCAAGATATATTTACATTGTCGAAAAATACGATTTCGCTAACTATGTTACCGATGGAAGCGGAACTAAAATGATTTCCTCTAATGTCGTAAGTTCGATTCCCGCAGATGATAATTTGCTCCTTGTTATCGTCACCCTTTCCATACTTCTTGGAACAGCAGTGTGCGCACTGCTCGTGTTAAAACGGAAGCACTTCGATATTAACTGATTATTTTTACCGACTACTGTTTAAACAATCCAAAAAAGAGAGCACTTAACTAGTGTTCTCTTTTACTTCTCTTATCTAGTAGACATGATCTTTTCGATATCAGCGACTTCTTTAAGAATATTCTTAGAAAGATTTTCGCATCCGGTCTCGGTGATCAGAACATCGTCTTCGATGCGAATGCCAATTTTTAACTGCTTGAAATAGAGCCCAGGTTCAACCGTAATAACCATTCCTGGTTCAAGGGGGCGGTCGTGGTCGGCAACATCGTGGACATCGAGGCCGAGATGATGGGAAACGCCGTGATAATAAACAGAGACGATATCTTCTTTATTTTTAATAAAACCTTTTAAGGCGCATTCTGCGGCTAGATAGTCGGTGGCAAACTTCTGCAGTTCTTTAAGCATCAAACCCGGGCGAATAAAATTGATGACGGCCTTATTGCAACCCAAGACAATTTCATAGAGCATCTTCTGC
>CAYYIC010000020.1:0-9702 GCA_964471005.1 uncultured Staphylococcaceae bacterium
CTTTTCAATTTTTGGCAACTTTACGCTGACGATACCGACCCCTGTTATCGGAGGTGCGTCGATCGTCTTATTCGGCATGATTTCAGCTTCTGGGTTAAAGACTTTGATTTCTAATCGCGTCAATTTGAATAATACAAAGAACATGATCATCGTCTCGGTGATTATGTCGCTTGGATTAGGCTTGGCGGCTCTCTCGCTCGTCGGCGATATCACCGGCAACAATATCTATAAGATAATCATCGGTAGCGTCGAGATTTCGCCTCTTGCCATCTGCGCGTTAGTCGGAGTTGTTTTGAACCTCGTTTTACCAGATCGGCAGAAGGAAATCGCGATAATCGAATAAATGTTAAAATTCGGCGGTGTATAAATTGTTTTAACGCCACTTTTAGACTATTATTTATAAATAAGCTTACAAGCAGAGATTGGAAGAGTGATTTATTATGTGGGATGCGTTAGACAAGATTGGAAACTGGGGCCTTTTCTTGGCAATATTAATTATTTTTGTCGCCAAGATTGTCGAAGTTACCATCGGAACTCTACGTCAGATTTTAGTCGTTAAGGGTTATCGAACACTCGCCGTCTTGCTGGCCCTTATTGAAATTTTCTTGTGGGTTTTCATCGCCTCAAAAGTAATTAACGACTTAAGCGATAATGTCTTCTATGGTATTTCTTATGGCCTCGGCTTTGCGGCCGGTGTATATTTCGGGTCGATTATCGAACAAAAATTGGCCTTTGGCATGCTTCTTGTACAGACCATAACCACAGAGAAAAAGGGCATCGAAATAGCGAGCGCTCTACGCGAAAAAGGTTATGGCGTGACGACCGTGGACGCCAAAGGAAAAGTTGACAGCCGCAAGATATTAATGGTTTACGCCAATCGCCGCGGAAGCCAGGAAATCGTCGAGCAAGTGATGCTCATCGATCCGACCGCCATGATTGTGACAAACGATGTCGGCACCCTCTCGGGCGGCTACATCAGAATCAAAAAATCAATGCTAAAATAGGTTATTTATTGCAAAAACGGCGACTAGATGGCTAGATCGCCTTTTTTTATCCAACCCAATTTACGGAATAACAAGTCGACTAAAAAGACGAGGACAGCCGGTCCGATAAGCATTAGAATAATCACGCCGAGCCACGCCATCAAAGGATTGTCGGCCATCTCAAGAATCGTCGATATGGGTCCGATTAAAGCGCATGTGCCCATGCCAGCTCCGGCCGGCGTGGTACGAAGCATAAAGACAGTGGTAGCAAAAGGTCCAAGAAGTGCGGAGACGATAATGGTCGGGAGCCATATTAACGGTTTGCGCAAGATGTTCTTAAACTGAAGCATCGAGGTTCCAATGCCGACGGAAATAACTTTTCCAACATTATTATCGCGAATTGACATAATCATGAAACCGACCATCTGTGTGCAGCAACCGACGACGGCCGCCCCACCGGCAATGCCGCCGAGATTGATGGCGACAGAGATGGCCACGGATGAGATAGGAGCTGTTAAAATCATGCCCATGACAGATGAAATCACAACGCCCATCAACAGCGGTTGATAAGCTGTTGCGGTTTGTATAAATTGGCCGAGGATTGTCACAATCCACGTTAAAGGAACGGCGAACAAAAATGATAGTGCCGCAGCGACGGCGGTGATAAAAAGAGGAACGATGATCAAATCGACAGCCGTTTGTTTCTTAAAGACGAGACGATATATTTCGATGCTGATAACGACAACAAGATATGCCATGAGTGGGTTGCCGTTTGAAGTAATCCCATTAATTAATGGGAGAACATATGTCCCATTGTCGATGCCTAAAACCATTGTCGATACGGCTCCGGCGACTCCGGCAGATATGATGGCAATTGGCGACAGATTCTTAAGCGACAAAGCGATACCGATCCCGATACCAATACCCATTAAGCCCTTTAATACATTACCGACTCCGGTGATAAATTGAACGCCGCTAAGCAGTCCGATTTGGCCGATGATGACACCGATGATTAAAGTCGCGAACATACCGGTGGCCATGCCCCCCGTCGTTTTGGTCAGGTGATCCATAAAGCGGGCAAACCATTTTTTCTTTGGTTCGACTGGTAACTGTTCGCTCTTTGGCTCTAATTTTTCTTCGCTTGTCATTAGCAATTAATATAACTATCAAAACATAAAACGCAAACATTTTCGATTTCTCAAACCTTGATGCGCGACAAGGTATTAAATATTATGAGTGATTGTGGTATTCTTTTATCGTTGTCATGAATCAGAAAAGAAGTATCCTTCGCGAAATTATGCGTTTTGTCATCGTCGGCGTCATCGCCACGGTTTTAGACTATGGAACCTACTCTTTGCTCGCTTTAGCAATTCCCGATTCTTGGAACCCAATTCTGGAGACGGTCATTTGCACGGCGGCAGGTTTTATCGTCAGCGTAATTGCCAATTACATATTATCGGTTGTTTGGGTTTTCCAAAATGTCGATCAAAAAGCCGATGTAAAATCGACAAAAAACATCGTTCTTTTTGTCCTTTTGTCGACTGGTGGCCTCTTGCTCGGGACGGCGGCGATGATCGGCTTTGAAACGCTGGCTTCGAGCGCTCTCCTCGTCGACATCAACAACTGGATTAGCGATTTTCAAATACATTATTTGCGCTCTCGGGCTTTCTGGTATTTCACCCTTTTCTTCGGTATCAAAACCCTCGTCATTTTGTCGTATAATTATATTACGAGAAAGAGAATAATTTTCAAGGCGCCAAAGGAGATTAGCGATGAACAAATTACGCATTAACATGCTTTCAAAAGCCGACTCGGTCGACGGTCAGGGAGTCGGATCGGCCTATCTCGAACAAGTCGCTCTCGTTAGAGAATGCGATGACATTTTTGATGTCACCGTAAACAAAGGCGGCTCAAAATTCGATATTGTTCATGTCCATACGATCAATCCGCAGTATTTAATAAAGATGAATAAGAAACACGTGAATGTTTGCTACGTTCATATGCTTCCTGACACACTTGACGGGTCGATTAAATTGCCGAAATTTTTATTTAAGCTTTTTAAGCGCTATGTCATCAAGTTTTATCGAAAAGCCGACGAAATCGTCGTCGTGAATCCGATCTTTATCGGCCCTCTCGTCGACCTCGGAATTAAAAGAGATCACATCACCTATATTCCCAATTATGTATCCAAAGATCAGTTTCACGTCATCAGCGAGGAAAAGCGTATGGCAGTTCGCGATATTTACGGTGTTCCCCGCGACCGTTTTGTCGTTCTCGGCGTCGGCCAAGTGCAAACGCGTAAAGGCGTTTTAGATTTCGTGGAAACGGCGCGGCGAAATCCGGAAATGTTCTTTGTTTGGGCCGGCGGTTTTTCGTTTGGAAAGATTACCGACGGCTATAAAGAATTAAAAGAAATTGTGGATAATCCACCCGCCAATGTAAAGTTTACCGGCATCGTCAAACGCGATAAGATGAACGACATTTTTAACATGTCTGATGTTTTATTTATGCCGTCTTTTAACGAGCTATTTCCAATGGCTATCCTCGAAGCGGTCAACGCCCACAAACCCGTCCTCTTAAGGGATCTTGAACTCTATGTCGATATCCTTTTCGAAAAGTATGAAAAAGGCCACGGAGTCGATGATTTTGTCCGTGCCCTCCAAGATTTAAAAACCGACAAAAAGCTATATGAAAAGGCTTCAAAAAATTCGGCCTACATCAGCGAATTTTACTCTAAAGAACACGTTCGCGAGATATGGCGCGAATACTATCCGCGGGTCTACCAAAAGTACGTCGGAATTAAAAAATACCCTAAATAGCTGATCGCCTCTTCCTCCATCTTTTTTTGCTTTAGTTAAAGTTTTACTTTAGAATAGGAATATGGAAAAAAGAGTTATCAAACGTTACGAATATGAGCTTGTGCAACTCTTGACGCATTCCGAAGAGGCCAGCGTTTATCTTGCCAAACGTAAGGATCGCGTTTTTTCATATCGTGAATACCGCTTGGAAAGCGCCTATAACGAAGACCTAGGCAAATATAAAAAAATACAAAAAATAGGCGTTAATGTCCAAAAGCTAATCGCTCATGATCGCCAACTTCTCGTCCTCATTTTTGAGCGTTTTCAGGAACCGACTGCCCTCGATGTCCTCGCCGTCGAAAATCTAAAAGATATTTATTTTAAACAACTTTTTACCATTTACCGCTTCTGCCGTTTCTCAAAAGTGGAACTAAATTACATGCCGAACAATTATGTATTAAAGGGAACGACGCTATATTATGTCGGCGAAGATGTCACAGAATCTGATCCTTCCCGGAATCTAGAAAATTTTGGTTTACGCTACTGGATTTATTCTAAAGAAGCCGCCCAGCTCCTTGAAGAGACAGGGCATACCGTCGATTCCAAGCGCATCCTCAGCGAAGAAGAAACCAACAAGCGAATTGTCCTACTAAGCGTCTCCTTCTGGTGATAAACTAAACCCATGCTTGAGAAAATAATCATCTTTAATTTATCTTCGAATCCCGAACTGACGAAAAAAATCGCCACTTTATTAAAACTGCCCATCGGTCAGGTAGAACTAACGCATTTTTCCGATGGTGAAATCATGGCTCGCTCCCTTGATTCAGTTCGCGGAAAATCTGTTTATATCATCCAGTCCACTTGCTCGCCAGCTTCCGAGCGGCTCATGGAATTATTAGTTTTTATCGACGGCGTTAAAAAAGCCAATGCTAGAGACATTAATGTCGTCATCCCCTACTATGGTTATTCTCGGCAAGATCGCATAGCCCGTCCTCGCGAACCGATTTCAGCTCGCCTCGTTGCTGATTTGCTGCAGACCGTCGGCGTCTCACACTTGATCACCATCGACCTCCATACCCCACAAATACAAGGTTTCTTCTCCTGCCCAGTTGATAATTTATCAACAATTCACTTGTTTGCCTCCTATTACCTTAAAAAATTAAAGCAGTTAAAAATTGAAACGAATGATGTTGTCGTCGTTTCGCCCGATCACGGTAGCGCTCATCGCGGACGTGATTTGGCGACCGCTCTTCCTGGATCGCAATTGGCGATCGTCGATAAGCGCCGGCCTTCTCCAAACGAAGCCGAAGTCGTCAACATCGTCGGCGACGTGCAAGGCAAAACTTGTATTATCATCGATGATATTATCGATACTGGCGGAACAATCATCGCCTCGACCAAAGAGTTGTACGCCAAAGGGGCCAAAAATATTTTGGTCGCCGCCTCCCACGGTATCTTTTCTCGCGACAATGTCGAAGTTTTAAAAGAAGCTGGAATCAGCGATATTGTCGTCACCGATAGCATTGAAAAGAATCTCGCCAATGTCAACGTCATCTCCGTTTCCGAAGTTCTTTCTCATGTAATCACACACAATGAAAGTGGCACCTCGCTCCCTCCTGAATATTTAGCTTTTTATTAAAATATTGGCTTTTTGCAGAGTTTGAATGTAATTTAAGCATCAATGGATAGAGAAATAAGGAAGCGTTCAATTATCGAAAGAATATCGATTAATGCGATGATCGCATCGATATATTTTATTTTGACCATGGCAACTTTGCCGGTTTCTTTTTTAGGTATGCAAATTCGCATCGCCGAGATGCTCATCCTCCTTTGTTTTTTTCGCAAAGACTTTGTCATCGGCGTATCGGTTGGCACCCTCCTTGCTAATACGATGTCACCAATGTTTGCCTGGGATATGCTTTTTGGCACTCTTGCCACTCTTATCAGCGGACTTCTCATCGGCTACATGAAGCAGCTTCTAATTGCCGCTTTTATTCCAGTTGTAATCAACGCCTTTGTCGTCGGGCTCGAACTGCATTTAATTCTAGGTTTTCCTTTCTGGCTAAATGTCGGCTTGGTCGGCCTCGGAGAATTCATCGCTGTCGCCATCTTGGGGTATTTAATAATCCTTTTCCTTGGCAAGAACGAGAAGTTCCAAGAGATGATCGGTGCGAATCAAAACTTTCGTTTCAAGTGGTAGAATCATTAATTTAGTTAGCCTCCTTATTCACTGCGCTTAATTTTAATGGCTTTTTTGAGTTCAATATTTTAATATCTTGTGTGCTATGGAAAATTTCTATTTAGAAATAAAACACATCTGTAAACAAACCGGGGCTCGCTACGGAATTTTACACACGCCACATGGCGATGTCGAAGTTCCGATGTTCATGCCCGTCGGCACTCTCGCAACCGTGAAGACGCTCTCACCAGAGGAAGTAAAGAGTCTGGGAGCCGGCGTCATTTTGGCCAACACTTATCATCTCCATCTACGACCGGGAGAAGACGTTGTCGAGAAAGCCGGAGGAATTCATAAATTCATGAATTATCAAGGTCCGATTCTCACCGATTCCGGTGGTTTCCAAGTCTTTTCTTTGATGGACAAGCGAAAGATTAGCGAAGAAGGTGTCGTCTTCAAAAATCATCTCAATGGTTCTAGACTTGAATTCACTCCCGAAAAAGTTATTGCGATTCAAGAAAAAATAGGCGCTGATATTATCATGTCTTTTGATGAGTGCATGCCCTATCCTGTTGAACATCAATACGCCAAGAAAAGCGTCGAAAGAACTTTGCGCTGGGCAAAGCGTGGAAAAGAAGCGCACACCAGACGAGATCAAGCTTTGTTTGGCATCGTCCAAGGGAGTGATTTTGAAGATTTGCGCCACCTATCGGCGCAAGAATTAGTCAAAATCGATTTTCCTGGCTATGCCATTGGTGGAACTTCAATCGGTGAGCCCAAAGACATCTTTTCTAAAATGGTTGAGCAATCCGTGAAATACCTACCAGCAGATAAACCTCGCTATTTGATGGGTGTCGGCTCGATTGACTTTTTGTTAGAAGGTATTGAAAAAGGCGTCGACATGTTCGACTGCGTTTTACCGACTCGTATCGCCCGCCATGGGGCATTGATGACTTCTGCTGGCCGCGTCAATATTCGCGACGCCAAGTACAGAGAAGATTTTTCTCCTCTTGATTCTAACTGCGATTGTTATACATGCAAAAATTATACGAAAGCTTATCTCCGCCATCTCTACGTCAGCGAGGAGATATTTGGCAAGCGCCTGCTCTCGATTCATAATGTTCGCTTTTTAATCTCTTTGATGGAAAGAGCCCGCGCGGCCATTAAAGAAGATCGTTTCGGCGATTTCAAAGCCGAGATCGATCGCTCATTTGGAGGCGGAAAAGGCTTCTGATGGATGTCAAACTATTCGACTTTAATTTACCAGAAGAACTCATCGCACAATCGCCTTCGACCCTTCGTGATTATTCGCGAATGATAAGCGTTGACCGCGAGCATCAAACGTTTAAAGATGAACACTTTTTCGATATTCTCAAATACTTTAAGCCAGGTGATGTCTTAGTTCGTAACAACACCAAAGTTTTGCCAGCGCGCCTATTTGGTATCAAAGATGGGACCGGCGCCCATGTCGAAGTTTTGCTTCTTCGCGAACTTGAGAAAGATGTGTGGGAATGTCTAGTAGGCAATGCCAAAGCGATAAAAAAAGATACGATAATTACCTTTAAGCAAGGTCTTCTTAGCGCTCGTTGCTCAGCCATTCAAGATGAAGGAATTAGGATCATGAAGTTTTCATATTCAGGGGTTTTTCTTGAAGCTCTTGAAGAAGTTGGACTCATGCCCTTGCCCCCTTATATCAAGAGGCAGTGCGAGGATAATAGCCGTTATCAAACCGTCTATGCTCAGCGCTTAGGAAGTAGCGCAGCACCGACGGCTGGATTTCACTTTACACAGGAATTATTGGCAAAAATACAGCAAATCGGTGTCGAAATTGTCGATATAACTCTGCACATCGGCCTTGGAACCTTTCGCCCGATCAAAGTTCAAGACACAAAAGACCACGTTATGCACAGTGAATTCTTTGAAGTTTCTGAGGCCGCTAGCGCATCGTTAAATAAAGCCAAAAAGGAAGCTCGAAGAATCATCGCCGTCGGCACGACATCAACTCGGACTCTAGAAACTATTTATGGCAAATATGGAAAGTTCGTGGCTTGCAAAGAGGCAACCGATATTTTCATTAGTCCCGGCTACAAGTTTCGGGCTATCGACGCCTTAATTACAAATTTTCACCTTCCTAAATCAACTTTGATTATGCTCGTATCGGCCTTCATCGGTCGCGAATTTACTATGCAAATTTATGATCATGCGATAAAAGAAAGGTATCGGTTCTTCAGCTTTGGAGACGCGATGTTTATCTATGGAAGCCAAAAAGAATTATTATCTTGAGTCAATAAAGGAAATCGAAAGACTTCAAAGCGGTGGTCAAAAACCAACGCTTTTGCTCCATGCCTGCTGCGCTCCGTGCTCAACTTACACGCTGATGTTTTTATGCCCGCATTTCGATGTCACTATTTTTTATAATAATTCGAATATTTATCCGCTTTGCGAGTTCGAAAAGCGACGCGACGAACTTCAACACTTTCTTGTCGATTTTGAGAAAAAGGCAGGCTATAAAGTCAACCTGATTATTCCTAAATATGACAATGATCAATATAATATTGAACTTGAACCTTTTGCCGATTTACCTGAGGGGTCGGAACGCTGTTTTATCTGCTATGAAAAAAGAATGGGCGAAGCGTATGCCTTTGCTAGCGAAAAGAACTTTGCCTATTTTGCGACGGCCATGACGATTTCGCGCCAGAAAAACTCACAGATTTTAAATGCGATTGGCGAAAAGCTCTCCAAGCTCTACCCAAAAACTAAATATTTCTATAGCGATTTCAAGAAAAACAAAGGCATTGATATCGCTAAAAACATGAGAGACGAATATGGACTTTATCAGCAGACATACTGCGGATGCAAATATACATTTTTAAAGAAAAAATAACCTCTTTTTTGCCTTAATTGAGATTTTGAAGATCGCTTTTTTCGTCTATCTTTCGGCGGCAGAACAATCTCCTACAAAGCCTTTCTTAAAGAATAAATAATATTTATGCTTGACTCAAACACGCACACAAGGGTAGTATATAAAACGTTGGCGTCTGCGTTGACATGCGAGGTTGCTGATACACCCACAGGCGTTGTCATGAATGGGTATCAGGTAATTCGCACAGAGCAAGATTCCACAGCCTGGAAACACAAGGAGGAAAGTTCATGGCTAAAACCAAAGTAATTAGGGTTCGCCTCAAAGCTTACGATCACAAAATACTTGATCTGAGCGTCGAGAAAATTCTTGAAGCGGCGAATAAGACGGGTGCCGGTGTCGTCGGTCCCATTCCGCTCCCTACGGAAAAACAAGTCTTCACAATTCTACGCGCTGTCCACAAATACAAGGATGCTCGCGAACAATTCGAAATCAGGACTCACAAACGACTAATCGATATTACCAACCCAACCAAGGAAACAGTTGACACCCTGCGTCGGCTCGACTTGCCAAGCGGTGTAGATATCGACATCAAATTATAAAGGAGGTAAGACTGATGAAATCAATCATTGGACGTAAAATGGGCATGACGCAAGTCTTCGCTGAAGACGGCACCATGTACGCCGTCACCGTCATTGAAGTCTTACCAAACGTCGTAACGCAGCTCAAGACGATCGACAAAGAAGGCTATACCGCCGTCCAAGTCGGTTATGAAGACGAGCGCGAATCGCGGGCCAACAAATGTGAAAAAGGACATTTTGCGAAAGCAAACGTGACTCCTAAAAAGCATTTAGCGGAACTTCACGGCGACGAACTGGCAGGTTA
>CAYYIC010000021.1:0-9636 GCA_964471005.1 uncultured Staphylococcaceae bacterium
CTTTTCTTATTCTCAAAATGATAGATATTATTAATTATTTGCCAAGAGCTTTGACAATACGAACTGCCGTCCCAGACATCGAAACGCCAATCGTCCCGTCATTGAGATTTCGGGTCGTCTCGATATCGACACCGATCAGAGCGTCGGCCCCAAGGCGCACCGCTTTATCGATTAAAGCTTCTTTGACTTCTTGCTTCACTTCCTCGATGCGGTTCGATATCGCGTTAAGCCTTTCGCCGGTCCAACCCGCGAACATGTCGTTGAGACCCTTTATTCCGGTCTGAATGCTGATGCCAAAAATGCTCTCTTCAAAAACGACATCGAGGTATTCTGTGACGATGAAACCTTCGAGCTGATGAGTTGTCGAGATGATAAAGTCTTTCATAAATCTACCTCCATATAGTTGATTTAAGAATTAGATGTAATTATAGCGAATCGGCAATACTTTGGGCGAGGTTTTTCAGGGCGCTGAGCTGGTCGCTTTTAAGCGCTGATTTAATCGTGAATTTCTCGGCGTTAATAATCTTTACATTCTTTAGTTTGCTTATTTGCATGCGAATGAGATTATCTGCGCTCGGGGCCCATGAGCCATTTTCAATAATCGCGAAATGGCGATTGGCGACACCGGTGGCCACAATATCGCTGACGAGCGTCTCCATCTTAGGAAAAACACGGAAGTTATAAGTGGCACAAGCCAAGACGACGTGAGAGAGGCGGAAAATATCGCTGAGGATAAATGATGGATCCACTGATGAGACATTTTGAACGACGACATTTTTGACGCCTAAATCAGCGAGATAGCCGGCGAGGATATCAGCGGCTGCTTCGGTGTTTCCATAAATGGAACCGACGGCGATGACGACGCCTTTTTCCTCAGGAGTATATGACGCCCAAAGACGGTATTTTTCGACATAAGGGGCGAAGCTTCCGCGCCATAAGGGTCCGTGGAGCGGCAGGAGCATATTAATCTTAAGATTGGCGATTTTATTTAAAAGAGAAAGAGTTTGCGCCCCATATTTTCCGACGATGTTAGCGTAGTAGCGCCGCCCTTCGTCGAGCCACAACTTTTCAAACTCGGCGGGATTAGTAAATAGATGACCTGTAAGCGTCCCGAACGCGCCGAACGCGTCTGCTGAAAAAAGAAGACCATCCGTCTCCTCATAGGCGACCATCACTTCCGGCCAATGGACCATCGGGGCCATGAAAAACTTTAAGGTTCTTTTGCCAAGATTGAGGTTATCTCCCTCGGCCACTTCGACAAATTGTCCTTTTAAATCAGGGCTATAAAATTGTTCGAGGAGGCGAAAGGTCGTTTTATTTCCGACCAGCGTCACGTTTGGATATCGTCTGATGATTTCAACGATTAGCGATGCATGATCTGGTTCGATATGATTAATGACCAAATAGTCGAGCTTCCGACCATCTAAAGCGGCTTCGACATTTTCCATAAATTGCTGGCCGACCGCGCGATCGACGGTATCGAGCAAGACGGTTTTGTCATCGATAAGCACATATGAATTGTAGGCCATCCCCCTTGAAAGAGGATGGGTGTTTTCAAATCTTGTGAGGCGATGGTCATTGACACCGACATAATATAAACCATCGTTGATTTTTCTTGCGTTATGCATAATATAACTCCTTGAGATAATTCCAAAAAAATTATACTTACTAGACGGTTAATAAACAAATAATACGGCCGGCATTGAAGCCAGATGAGCTGATAATAATTATCCTATAGAGCACTTGGCTTTTTCTTTCGCTCTGATAGTTTGAACCAAACGACTAATCCAGCCGTACCAAGCGCTGATAGCCCAAAATAGATATAAGAGGATATGACAAGCGGACTTCCAACAAAGGAAATGACAATTTTTTGATAAGCGGTTTCGACGTCAAAGGCAATTAGACCATCGATATTTAACGCCTCAAGACCGATTGCTTCTCCGCCATCTTCATAAGCTTGGATGCGATAGCCAGGATAAAAAATCAGGGGCATTTGAATAAGGCTTTCGCTCGTGGCGACAATGTCCATCTCATAATTAGGAGTTTCGCGCTTCGTGACGTCAATTACACAGTCGCCGTTTAAGACTGCGGGTTCTAGTGGATATTGATCGACATATGATCGATTGACTATGGACTTGACGCTTGAATACAAAGAGTTACTATATTCGGAAACATAGCCACTTTGGAAAAAGACTTGGGGGAGATATTCTTTGTTCCAGCCGATGGACGCCGTATATGCAAAATAATTTTCATCGCCGTGATAGACAATCATCGTGCTATCAGGTTCTAAAGCGCGAAGCATATTGAGGCGCTTTTCGGGCAAGGCCTGCCCGGCCACCAAGCAGAAGCCAAGAGCGGTAATCGCAGCATATGGAACGGCTTTTTTATATTCAAATTTATAGCAGAGCCAAGCGATTGCCCAGCTGGCGAAGAATTGGATAAAAGCGAAAAGACGCCACGGAAACTGAATCATCAGAAGCGGTTCGGGCATGATGCGCCAGAGCCATTTCTGCGTGATTAAAGCAAAGGTCAGCAGCAACATGCCAATCAGAAACCAAAAATCGACTTCTTTGTAAAGGGCATCTTTTATCATCTCTTTGTTGTGGGCAGAACGCCAAATATAATCGATGGCGAAAGTTAATAGGATGACCACCGCCGCCCCGAGGATTACTTCGAGGCGATTGGCGAAGACAAACATAAGGCCGAGATAGATGGGGGCGCTGATTAGAAAGTGAAAGTAGCGCATTTTTTTAAGCTGTCCAAGAGTGTGGTCAAGAACGAAAAAGACGACGCTCAAAAGCAAGAAAGATATAATTTGCGAAGTCAAAACGCTCGGGCTCATCGACACTCCAAAGGCTCCATTCATATATAGGTAATTTAAAAAGCCAGAGTAACTGAAGGCGGTATCAACGCGGTTTGTGACGGCGCTGATGGTCGTCCACATCCGTTCGGAATTGGAAATATTATAAAGGCCGCTGTTCACTAATTCTAACGATGGAAAGAGCGCTACCGACATCAAACCAACCAATAAGACGATCGAGATGAGGCCGCTGATCCAATATCGCCGCACACGGCATAAAACAATAATTTTCTTAATATTTGCCAAGAGAAAAATGATACCAAAAATAAAGCCAAAAACCGCTGTCAAGTTGTGGCTTAAGAAGAGAAGAGAACCGCCGAGAATTACCTCGGCAAATGGAAGAACGGTAATTTTCTCTTTAAAGTTAACTAAACCATATAAACCCTTAAAAAAGAGAGGGATAAAGACAAAAGCCAAAGCTTCGGCATAGGCGGCCCGACATAAAGCATCAAAGATGCGATACGGATATAAGACATAGATCGCCGCGCCGATGGTCGAGGCGATAACCTTGCCATTCGTGGCTTTTAAAAGAAAGCGGTACATAAAAAGGCCAGAGACAAAAACACTGACAAACATCACGATTTTGACAGCCGTTATGGCGTCGGTACCCAACCACTGAGTCGCCGCATAGAGCAAGCTCGCTAAAAGATGGAAGAGGGGCGAGTAGAAGAGACGCGTCCCGATGCCGAGGTTTGAACCCAAGTAGGTCGATATGCGAGAAATTGAGCCTTGATTGATTAAAGATTGGTATTCATCGCTGATATTAGCAAGATGAAAGATAATATCGTCCCCTTGAAGAATACCCTCGTAAAAAAAGACGTAAAGGGCGAGGAAGGAAAGAGCCAAAAGAATTATATATGGAAAACTTTTAGCCGCGGCATTACGGAGATAAATCTTGGCCGAGTTCTTTTTCATGGTGTTTCTAATTATTAAGCATAATTCATTCACCTGGCAATGCCTATTTAAAAAAGAAAAAGAAAAACATATCGCTTATTTGTCAGATGGCATTTTTACAGTTGTAAGAATATACTGAAATAAAAAGACATTTTTTATGGATACAAATAGAAATCGCCTCGCATATTTATTAACAATTGCTCTTCCTGTCGCCTTGCTTTTTGCAATTGTCGGCCTGCGTCAAAACAATGCCATAAATGGCATTAAGGCCGATGTCAATTACTCGATTACCCTCGATGCGAGCAACACACCGACTCTGCTAACTCCATCACCGACCTCGGATTCTTTTGTCGGGCCCAAAGGCGTCGCCTTTTCCTATATTTCCGCCTCAACTAGCGCCGGCAAATTTATGAGCCTCGCTGATAGTGGCTCAATTAAGAACGAAAGCCAGATTACGACGATTAAGAGTTACAACATCGTCTTCTCGGGTGACTGCAGCATCTGGTTTGGCTGGGAATACGATGCATTCGAAGTAGGGTACTGGCAAGGTGATAATTTGCAATCAGGAGTTACTCACACCATCGATGGTGACTACTATTATTTTCAAATTACTTCTTATTCGGGAATCGTTGATATCACGAGTATAACAATTAGTTATAGTTGTGTGCCCACTCCGGCCGCTTCGGTGTACACCTTGGCTGCTGATGGTTTGTCCTATATCGTGACAGGTTATAGCAAACGGCCATCTGAAATCGTCATTCCTTCGACCTACAATAATTTGCCGGTTACAGAAATTGCTCCCTATGCCTTTTATGATCTTTATTCCCTTTTAAGCATTTATATTCCCGATTCGGTGGCCAAGATCGGCGAGTACGCCTTCTACGAATGCAATTATCTCGCTCAAGTTCGTTTGCCAGCAGGATTAACTGAACTGTCACCTCACCTATTTGAATCATGTTCTTCTCTCGAAGAGATTACCTTGCCGGAGACATTAGAAATCATCGGGGACTTTGCCTTCGCTTTAAGCGGGCTTCTCTCGATTACAATCCCAAGTTCGGTCGCAACATTGGGTTTGTCTTGCTTTTCTTCGACATCTTCATTAGATGGTGTCAGTTTCGGCGAACCGATTTCCTTTAACCATATCGCCGCGAGCATGTTTGAAGGCTCCGCAAATTCCACAATTGTGCTACCAGAAGGAGTTGAGTCAATCGGGACATATGCT
The DNA here is from genome assembly GCA_964471005.1 of uncultured Staphylococcaceae bacterium. Lineage (GTDB taxonomy): Bacteria > Bacillota_I > Bacilli_A > RFN20 > CAG-826 > UBA1424. Next base: position 4,977 of record CAYYIC010000021.1, read on the forward strand.
TTTAGCTCTAGTAGCCTTGAAGCCATCACCTTTCCCTCGACGCTGACGACAATCGAAGAATATGCTTTTTATTATTCTGATTATTTTTCTTCGATAGATGGCTATCTTTCAAATGTCACGCAAATCGGGCGAAGTGCTTTTGACGAAACACCATGGCATGATGACCGTCTAAATGTCGATAATTTAGTTGCTTTCGATGACCGCATTATCGTCGACGGCAAATCCTCATCAGGAAGCATCGCAATTAGCGAAGGCATTGTGAGTATCGCTAATTTCGCCTTTGAACAGAACACGCAATTAACATCCGTCACCATGCCAAGCACTTTACTAAAAATTGGAATCGGAGCCTTTGACGGAAATGCTTATTTAGCAACCGTTGATCTTACATTATCTACCGGCTTGCTCGTTATCGGAGCGGCCGCCTTTAATCAATGTAGCAGCCTAAGCAGCCTATCTGTACCAGCTTCGGTTCTCGATGTCGGAGAAGGAGCCTTTGACGGCACGCCATGGCAAGATGGGCAAGCCATTCCCTTCATCATCAACAATCGAGTTATCATCAAAGGCCAGATGAGCGGAGATATCACGCTTCCCGCCACCATCACGGCGATTAACGCCGACGCCTTCTATGGCTCGGCCCTAACTTCAATTATTCTTCCTGAAGGTTTGCTTCGCATCGGCGATCGAGCGTTTAGTTATTGCGCGAATTTAGTCAATATCACCATCCCAAACAGCGTGTTGACACTTGGCATGGCCACTTTTGCCAATTCCGGTTTGACGGCGGCCACGGTTGGCTCTTCTATTAAAGAACTGCCAAGCTATCTTTTCTCCAGCAACGCCGCTCTTGTTTCGATAACTTTGCCCGCGGGCCTTCAAGAAATCGGCGATCTAGCTTTTTCTGAATGCATTTCGCTTACAGGCGTAATTCTTCCTGACGGTCTCAAAGCAATTGGCATCAACTCATTTGCAAAAACGCAGGCTCTAACCTCAATGACGATACCCGGAAGCATCTTATCTATTCCCCAAGAAGCGTTTTCGCTATCGGGATTAACAAATCTAGTAGTGAGTGAGGGTGTCCATTCAATTGGAGATTCAGCCTTTCAAGATTGTCCTTCTCTCGCTAGCGTTTCTCTTCCTTCAACATTATTTGCGATCGGGAATTTAGCCTTTGAGGGCTGCGAAGCCCTGACCGAAATTGTCATTCCTTTATCCGTCTCATGGGTCGGCGGTTATTGTTTCGATAATTGTTCGTCGCTGTCAATTTATTTAGAAGCCATTTCGACGCCGGAAACCTGGGATTCGGACTGGAATGTGGACAACCGTCCTGTCACATATAGTTATGTCCAAGAATAAGTGTTATTAATTATGCTCAGCGGAATCATCATGCTTATTATTGGTCCCTGCCTTCTTGCTTGGTCCATCTATCGTTTTCGAATGCGAAGAAATTACACCGGTATCGTTTTTCTCATACTTGGTTTATTGGCTATTTCCGGAGGCACAATTCTTATCGTTTTGTCAATCTAGCCCGTTAAAAACTGGATTTAAACTCTTCCGATTCGCTCTTTTAATAATTAATCTAAATACACAGCATATCCATTGTTATGTTGGCTTAAATCACTAAAGATAAAAGCGAGGATAAAAAAATGAATATTTACGATTTTACGATGAAAGATATCACCGGACAAAACGTTTCTTTTAATGAATATAAAGGCAAGGTTATCTTAATTGTCAACACCGCGACCGGTTGCGGTTTTACGCCCCAATACGATGGGCTTGAAACGCTCTATAAAAAGTATCGCGATAGGGGTTTTGAAGTCTTAGATTTTCCTTGCAATCAGTTTGGAAATCAGGCCCCTGAAGCCGAAGCCGAAATCGCCAGCATTTGCAAACTCCGTTTCGATGTGAGTTTCAAACAATTTTCTAAAATTGAAGTCAACGGCAAAAACGAAGCGCCTCTTTACACATATCTAAAGAGCCAGAAGAGCACGCCACTTGGCAAAAACATCAAATGGAATTTTACGAAGTTTCTCATCGGCCGCGATGGCGCGGTTATCGCTCGTTTCGCCCCAGCGGTTAAACCAGAAGATATCGAAGAAAAAATAGTCAGTCTACTATAAAAAAGTAGCAAAAACCATACATTTATTGGCTTTTTGCTGTTTTTTTGCTTTTATTGACGGCATTTACAGCCTTGATGTCATTGCCGACCGCCATCACGACATGAACGAAAAAGGCGACCCAAATTGAGTTCGTATAATAAGTGATTAAACACAAAAGAATTCCGAGAAAGAAAGCTCCAAAAGCTTCTTTCGGACCTTTAAAGATATGGATGAGGGCATAGATTACACTGTTGATGGCAATCGCCGGAAATAAGCCATAAGCGTAAAGCGTCGTGTAAAACAACATGCCGCGGAGAGCGAACTCGTAGCCTAAGAGATAGACTGCCCAGAAAACGGCATTGATAATTGTTCTTTGCTTCGTCCATTCTTTTTTTCGGACCTCGGGATAATATGAAAGATCAATTCCTGAACTGGGGCGGACAAAGCTGATGATGAGGACGGCCGCTAATGGAATTAAAGACCACCAAAGGGCATGCTCTCCCGATGGAAGACCGAGTCCATAATCAGCGAGTGGCTTTTGATAATAAAAGAGAGTGACGAAAAATGGAATTAGGCCGAGAAGGACAAACCCTAACGATCGGCGAAAGTATACCGATTTTTCAAAGTCTTCTTTTGACTCATTAAAGCGCAGGCGAAACTTCTTAACAAAGGGAAAGTCACTTCCGAAGTAATAAAGGAGGTAAAGCAGCGGATAAATAAGCAGGGCAATCACTTCTTCGTTGAGCAAAACTGAAAATTCGAGGGCTTGGCTAATAATCATGATGTTTTATATCCTTTGTTCTTCATCGCAAATTTTCGAAGAAGAAAACTCGAGAGACGCGGAAAAAGCCGATACATGACATTGGCCATCTTGCCAGCAAACGTAAGATACATGGTCGCCTTGCGTTTGCGCACCGCTTTTAAGATGCTTTTAGCGACGCCTTTTTGCGTGTCGCTATTTTTATCGCGGCGCAGAGGGATGAGCTCTCCGCTTTCGGAATAGATTTGTTTGTTGTTGTCGTTTTCGGTAAAACCGACATAGATGATGCCGACATGGACATGGTGTTGATATACTTCGGAGCGAAGCGATTCGCTAAACCCGGTCAGAGCCATTTTTGCGGTCGCATAAGGGGCGATGCCGGGAATGCCTTTGAGACCGGAAAGACTTGAGATGAACAACACGCTTCCTTGGCTTTCAATTAGCATTGGCAAAGCATACTTCGTCATATTCACCGCGCCGCTAAAATTGATATCGATTATTTTGTGAAAGAGGGCAAGGTCGGTGTCTTGGAACAATCCCCGCATGCTCATTCCGGCATTATTAATTAAAATATCTAGGCGATGATATTTTTCATTCACCGCGCGAATAATCCTCTGGCAGTCATCGATGTTGGTCACATCGCCGATAAAATAGTCGCATCTCCCGCCTTGAGAGTTGATATAAGATGAGGTTTCTAAAAGAGCCTGTTCTCCGCGACCAGTGATGATAATGCGAGCCTTTTGCAAAGCAAAGAGTTTCGCGGTTTCGCGGCCGATGCCCTTGCCTCCACCAGTAATTAACACAACTCTATTTTCGAGATTTTTCATGATGCTAAATTCTATTTCAAATACCCGTGTTTATCATACCATTTAATGGCTTCTGCAAGTGCATTATCAAGTCCGGTTTGAATGTATCCGAGTTCTTTGATGGCCTTCTCGGATGAGTAGTAATGGCCGTCGCCCGACATTCTTGCCATCGTCACACTTAAAAGTGGTTTTTTCTTTCTTATCTTTGCAAAAAATTGCACCACCGCCGCGAATGGCACAGCAATGAATTTCGGAATAAACGCTTTAGGTGGTTTCACTCCGGCTTGCTTGGCGACAAGAGAAAAAAACTGTTTGTAATTCAAGTTCGTTCCCCCGGTGATGTAACACTCGCCGATGACGCCTTTTTCAATGGCGTTGACGCATGCGCGAGCAACATCTTTGACGGCAGCAAAGGAGCGGCCTCCCGCCGAATAGCCTGGGACTTTGCGCTTCATCACCGAAATAATCATCTCTCCCGGTCCGGGTTTGGTGTCGTTTTCGCCAATCATAAACGTCGGATTGATGATGACGACAGGAAGCTTATTTTCTTTTTTGGCGTCATCGAGTAAATAATCCTGGGCGGCTTTCTTGGAATTGATGTAGTCGAGGCCATATTTTCCACTATTAAAGATTTTGCCCTCGCCGCCGGGTTCTTTTATCGTTCCAAAGCCAAAAGAGTTCGCTGTACCGACATGTATATATTTCTTTATCGCTTTTTTACGGACGATTTCTGTAAGAGTTTTGACAAGATCAAAGTTAATCTTCCAAGAAAGAGGATTTTTTGTGGGCCAGACATCGGTAATCGCCGCCGTATGAATTAAATAATCGCAGCCTTCAAGAGCATTTTCGATATCTTGGGGATTCAATAGATTTCCTTGATATATTTCGCATGTGAGTCCGGCGATAACGTCACTCGGCGTCCCCTTTAATATAAAAGCCCGAACTTCATAGCCTTCTTCGAGAAGAATTCTAACGATGTGACTGCCGAGAAAACCATTCCC
>CAYYIC010000022.1:0-9619 GCA_964471005.1 uncultured Staphylococcaceae bacterium
GATCAACATCATGGCACTTGTGCCATTCCACCACATCTTCGGTTTTGTCGCCGTCTTTTTGTGGTATACCTTCTTTGGCAAAAACATCATTTTCATCAAGAGCTTATCGCCAGCCGAAGTCTTATCGACGGCACAGAGGCTGAACGCCACTCACATCTATTGCGTCCCGCTCTTCTGGAATTCTCTCGCCCAAAATATCGTTCGCAAAGTAGCCCTCGAAGGACCGAAAAAGGCCGCCTTGCTCGATCGCATGATCGCCTATCACACGCACAAGATATCGGCTTTTGAAGCCGGTTTAGCCGCGACGCCAATCGCTTTAGCGACCGTCCAGAAGAACGTCTTCGGATCGAAAGTCAAATACTGCATCTCGGGCGGAGGCTACATCTCCGAAAAAACGATGAATATCATCAACGGTATCGGCTATCCTCTTTATAATGGCTACGGCATGACCGAAGTCGGCGTCACGAGCGTCGAATTGTCGCCAAAAGTCGAAAATCGTTTAAAAGGTTCGATCGGACGCCCCCTTGAAGGCGTCACTTACAAAATTGAACCGACCGATGAAAAAACGACAGGGCCGAATCTCGGCGAGCTCTTGATTAAATCCAATATTACGCACGTCCGCGAAATTGTCGGAGGCGTCGAAAAAGCTCCTGAACTAGAAGGCGGCTTCTTAAGAAGCGGCGACATCGTCTTCCGCGATGGAAGCGGCAATTATTACGTCAAAGGTCGCATCAAGGACATCATTATCAATGCCAATGGCGAAAACATCTACCCCGATGAAATCGAATCATATTTTAAATCGATTCCCCATGTCGGCAACACCTGCGTCGTCGGCATTCGCAAAGGCAAATCCTCGGATGAGACCATCACCTTAATTCTCGAAGTCGATAACGAAATTTCGACGGAAGAATTCGGTCAGTTAAAAGATAAAGTGCAAGAGATAAATATCGGTCTATCCAATGAAAAGCGCGTCCAAGATGTGTTCGTCATCAAAGATAAGTTACCGATCTCAAACAATCTTAAGGTCCGCCGCTTTCAAGTCAAAGATTTTCTCAAACAAAAACCCGAATTTTTTATCGACATGAATGAGAAGAAAGTCGTCAAATCCTTTGAAGGCTTTGAATCGAGCGTCGTCGAACCTATCGTCAAATCAGTTCGTGAAATCTTCTCGAAAGTCTTGCTCCTTCCGACGTTTAAAGTCGGCGACAGCGAACACTGGGTCAACGAATTAGGTGGCGACTCAATGAGTTATGTCCAACTCGTCGGAGAAATCGAAGATTGTTTCGGCATCAAAATCGCCGAAGAGAAGTATGGATTGCTCGTATGCGTCAACGACTTCGCGGAGATGGTTTTGACCTATCGCGGCAAAAAGAGCAAATAACAATATTAATATTGTCTTTGCAAAATCAATTTGATATAGTTTTAAGCGTTAAGAGGAAATATAATGGCACAAATTAAATCGCAAATTAAGCGCATCGGAACAAACGAAAAGGCTCGCATTCGCAATCAAGCTTTTCGCAGCAAAGTCAGAACCCAAGTCAAGAAGTTCAAAGCCGCAGTCGACGCCAAAGATGTCGCTAAAGCTACCGAAGAACTCGCTAAGAGCATCTCTTTAATCGATCAAGCCGTCAGCAAAAAAGTCATTCACAAAAATGCCGGCGCCCATCAGAAGAGCCACGTTCAAGCCGCGTTTAATTCTTTAAAAGTTTAAGCGAAGTTAAGAATAAAAAGTTCAAAAGCATAATAGCGGTCAACGAGACCGCTTTTTATATTCAAATCTAACTGATACAAAGTATCAAGGCTTTGAGCAATCCCATATCGGGAGAACTTTTTGGAATCTTGAAGCGACATGCGAATGCGAAAGTCTGGCATCTTCAACTCTTTGGCAATTTCAGCTAAAGAATTACCCTGCGCTTCAAGATAGCGGATCTGACTCATCAGGCGAAATTGCTTCGCGAGCATCGACACGAGAGTGATTGGTTCGACATTGTTCGTTCTCAAATCCGAGAAGATATCAAGAGCTGCCGCTTTATCGCCGCGAAAGAGAGCTTTTGTGAGGGCAAAGATATTGCTTTCGAGGGGTTTAGAAACCATCAATGTCACATCGAGGAGATTGATGTGGTCTTTGTATAAAATAAGTTTATTTGCTTCGTTTATAAAAGAGTTGAGATCGCCGTTGACCCGCTCGATGAGTTCGCGGAGGGCATCGTTATCGATGTTGGATTTCTGGCTGCGGAAGTATGATTTTCCGTATTCAAACCATTTGCTGGCGTCTAACTCGGGAATAATCGTGACTTCACCATGTTGGCGAATGGCTTTGAAAATCTCGCTTTTTTCATCGATTTCCGTGCCATCTAAAAGGAAGATAAGATCGACTTCTTCACTGGGATTATTAATTATGTCAAGCAGAGGTTGATACTTTTGGTCTTTGTCGATCTTGTTCTTACCTTTTTCTTTAAAAAGAAAATAGGGATTTTCGACGACGACAGCTTTGCGCGTCGCTCCGATGGGCAGCACGCTGGCTTCATAGGCGATATCCTGAGCTAAAACATCGCGTCCATCAAGGCGTGAGCAATTGAAATCATCAATCGTCACCAGGCGCTGGTCGAGGAGGCGGCTTAACTGTTTTTTGGTGATTGGACTCTGCGAGCCGGCAATAAGAAAAATCATCGTAATTTGATTATATATCAAAACAAAGGCGATGAGTACGAAATCGTACCTTCGATATCCGTGCGGCGAATCTTCACTTTATAGCGGTTGAGTAAAGTCAGAACTTCATTGTGGGGATGCCCATAATAATTATGGCGACCGACCGAGATGATAGCCTCGCTTGGCGAGACCTCTTTTATAAATTTTTCGCTTGTCGAGGTATTCGATCCATGGTGGCCGATTTTTAGATAATCGATATCGAGGTCGGGATATTGTTTGACGATTCTCTCCTCGACGGCTTTTGAGGCATCTCCCATCAAAAGCCATCTCTTGTTTAATAACGAGAAAGTTAAAACTAAGGAATTATCGTTCTCATCACTTGCACCGCCGCTATTGAGATTTTCAATCAAAACACTTCCGAGTGATATTGGAAAAGAGGAGGCGCTTTCAATTAATTTTTCGACGCTAAAATGAGTTGTTAAGGAAATAGCGGCGCCGCGGTGATCAAAATCATCGTGCGTCGTGATTAAATAGTCGAGTTTATCCACTTCTTTCTTTTTAAAGAAAGGAATAAGCGTCTCTTCCGCCATATCGAAGGCCGTATTACCCCCGGTATCAATCAATGCGTGATGACCATGTGATTGAATTAAGATCGCATCGCCTTGCCCGACATTGATGAAGTGGATGGCTTGGCCCACATAATTATGAAGGGGAATCGCGGAAATGAGGAGGCACGAAGCGAGAACCACCGCGACTTTCTTCGCCTGATTTCGTAGGCCGCTTTCAAGGAGATAAGGGAGAGAAAAATACAAGCCATAGTAGACAAAATAGAATAAAGGGTTTGGTTCACCGACAAGAAGGACGAGATCAATGTCACTCAACAGGGCATACGCGGATGTCAAAGTGTTGGCCATAAACGACAATAAGTCGACCATCGGCCACGTAAAAAAGGAAAGAGCCGACACAAAAAAGAAAGAGGCATTTAACGGAAGGGCCACATATTGAAAGAAAAGCTGAAATAGATGCAGTTCATAGTTCATTCCGAGATTGATAGGTATGAGAAATAGAAAGATAAAAAGACCCATCATCAGGCCTCTCGTTTTGTGATTAAAATGATGAAGAGCTGACCTAAGAAAAATTGTCAAGATCGAGAGTCCAAAACCGAGCAAAAAAGCCATCTGATAGGCGCAGTGGAAATCAAGGCTTAAAAAGGCGATAGCGATCAGCGATAACAAGGTTAAATACGATAGTTTCTTTTTAAGAAAATAATCGTTGATTAAACGACCTCCATAGCTAAGAAAAAGGCGCTGAGTCGAGAGTTTTTCTATTCCGAGTAAGAAAAGAGGAAGGAGAAAACAAAAGGTTAGTATGCGCGAAGTTTTCTCCGATAATTTAAGATGCAAAATGTACTCAACTACCATCATTAATAAGCGCAGGTAAATACCGCACATCGAAAAGAGAAAAACGATGTTCATCGCCTCGGCGTTTGCAATGATTTCCGCGCCTTGATTTCGCCTTGAAAAAAGCAAGGCGTCGATCGTGTCGCGGCTCGTCTTATCAAAGTTATTTAAAAACTCATCTTTCCGTTTGTTGAGGCGGAGGGGATTGGCGAAGACGACATGGCTCTGATAAGATCGCAGTTCGTAAAAAACCCCGCTGTCGTTTAGATATGCCTGAAAATCGAACTGACTTTCATACGTCGCAAACGATAGCTCCTTAAGAGAACCTTGAATTTCTAAAAAGTCACCAAATTCCCGCTCGTTTCCTTTTTCTTGGACATAAAACTTATGGAAGCCACTTTGCAAAATGTAATAATTTTCTTTACTTGAAATAACAAATCCCTGATATGATGCAGATTCCTTGGGCGTCAGGCGATCGAGATTAGTAATGGCCCAACCTACGCTCAGACAAATCACAAGGACAACGAGTCCGCGTTTTTTATAGCGATAAAAGGCAAAGGTACCAGCAATCAAGACGAGAAGGCCAGAAGCTATCCACGGAAGCTTTAAAAACCATAGTCCAAGCAAGAGGCCAGCCAATAAAAGAAAAGCGATCATGGCGAGCGAATCGTGATATATTTTTTGATCTTTTCGAAGGTGGCGTTGCCAATTCCCGAGACGTTTTTGATATCTTCAATGCGCTTGAATTCGTGATCGGCGCGATAGGCGATAACGGCGTCGGAGATGGCTGATCCAAACCCGTTGACAGTCATCAGTTTTTCTTTGCTGTCGGTGTTGATATTAACTTTGTTAATCGGCTCGATAGCGCACACGTCGCTCATATCGTATTGCGGGGCGATGTAAAATGATTGATTGTTCTCGAGCAGGTAGCTTAAGTCAAAGGCCAATTCATCAGCGTTGCTCGTCACGCCGGAAGCCGCTTCGATGAGATCTGCTAATGTCGTGTCGAGTTCCAAGATATAAGTTCCTGGTTTGACGACCTCACCGGAGACGGAGACGGTCAACATCTCATAGATTTCGGCGCTATTAGTCGTGTTTCCTCCGACATCGGGATCGATGCTCTGCAAGATGACGATTAAGATAATCGCGGCGACGATGACGCCGATAATGATTTTAATCATAGGGTTCCTCCTACCAATTTATAAGGGGGAAGACGGCGATAAATGCAAACAAACAAAAAAAACGGAAGTCACCTCCCGCTTTGTCTTTATATAAAGTTAGTAATCAGGCGTTTTCGATGCGCAGAATTTCGACTTCGTAAGGATGGGCTGTCTTGACCGTAACCATGTCCCCGGCTTGCTTGCCGATTAAGGCGCTTCCGAGCAGCGAGTCGTTGGAGATGCGATTTGTGAAAGGATCAGCTTCGACCGTGCCGACGATCGTATATGTTTTTTCGACGTTAAGACCTAAGTCGCGAATATGAACTCTGGAGCCAATCGTCACGCATTTTGTATTTTTTGGCTTATCGTCAACAATTCTGGCAGTCGCCAAAATATCTTCGATCTGCTTGATACGCCCTTCGACTTCGGACTGACGGCTGCGGGCCGCGTCGTAATCGGCGTTTTCACTCAAGTCGCCTTGAGAGCGAGCAAAAGTCAGCTGTTCGATGACTTCGGGACGTTCGACGTCGATGAGGTGACGAAGTTCTTCTTTGAGCTTCTTGACGCCATCTTTAGTCAAAATGAGTTTGTTGTCTACCATAATTGTTACCTCTTTTTCAGCGAATTAGATTATAACAACAACATCAGCGGATTGCTACAATAAAAATTACGTTGCTTTTCTATATAAATAGAATCATTAAAATAATGCAAATTATTTTTCTTCTTCGTCGGCTTGATAAGAATTAAAAACTTCTTCTAATTGTTCATATTCTTCATCGCTTTCGACTTCTTCGAGAGTGCCATCATCGGCGTAGCGTAAAACCTGGACTTCGTCATCCTTGGCCTTCGAGTCGAAAAAGAAGACATACTTCTTGTGATTTTCGGTATTTTCGTAGGTGAAGAGAATCTCGCGCTCATAGCGCTTGCCTGTTTCATCTTCGATTACGAGTTTTTTGTCTTTTTCATCCATGGTTGATCCCTCATTTGTAAATATGATTCGAGTATGACGACGGCCGACATCTTGTCGATGACCGCCTTGCGCTTACTCCGCGATATATCCGCCTCTAGCAAGCGTTTATTGGCGATGATGCTCGTCATCCGCTCATCGACCATCGCGATTATAAGATTCGGCCGTTCGCTTAATAAGTCATCGCGAAAGCGCAGGGTTGATTCAGAGCGTGCCGAGGTCGCTCCCGACATGTGGAGAGGAAGGCCGATTGCCAACTCGACGACATCTTCTCGATCGAGGATATCGAAAACGTGCTGGCGCGCCTTTTTATAATTTCCTTCTTCAAAAGTGAAATTCTCGTATCCGTGCGCGGCGATAAGAAGGCTATCAGTAATTGCGATACCGAGGGTCTTCGTGCCGAGGTCTAAAGCGATAATCTTCTTCATTTCAGGCTTTCTTTGATCGAATCAAAAGCTTTGCTTAGAGCGCTTAAATTCTTGCCTTGTCCTTGCGCCATCTCTGAACGTCCACCGCCTGAGCCACCGACTTGTCTGCTCACTTCTTTGACGATATTACCGGCTTTGACTCCGTCTTTTAAGGCCTGGCCGCCGACAAAAGCCACGAGGGCGATGTCATCTTGGCTTCCACTTGCTAAGACGATGACGTAATCCTGGTAGTGAGCCTTTAGGCTGTCACCGACTTTAACGAGGACTTCTCGGCTCAATCCAGAAAGATGTTTGAAAATGATGTGATATCCCCCAAAAACTGCGACCGAGTGGCGCAGGGACTCAGAAGTGATGCTGACGATTTTATCGATTAACATATTATTTTCTTCTTTTAATTCTTGCTCGTGACTGAAGAGAGCCTTAAGGCGGTCGTCGACTTCGTAAAGCGAATTGGCACCGACGAGGCTTTGAACTTTACGCAAAATATTTTCGCGGCGCTTTAAAAGGTGGTAGGCACCGAGCGAAGTACGCGCTTGAATACGGCGCACGCCAGCGGCGATTGATTCTTCGGATTCGATGACAAATAAGCCGATTTCCTCGCTATTGTGAACATGCGTTCCACCGCAGAACTCCTGAGATATGTCGCCAAAGGCGACAACTCGCACTTCGTCGCCGTATTTTTCGCTAAAGAAGGCTTTGGCACCGGTCTTTTCCGCTTCTTTGATGGGCAAGATGCGAACATGCGCGTTTAGCGAAGCGGCGATCAGTTCGTTAACGCGCTTTTCAATGGCCCGTAACTGCTCATCGCTAATTTTTACGTAATGGGAGAAGTCAAAGCGCAAGTAGTCATCTGACACATATGATCCCTGCTGTGTGATATGGCTTCCTAAAACATCGACTAAAACGCTATGCAAAAGGTGAGTTGCCGAGTGATTGCGCATCGTTAAGTGCCGGCGCTGGTGGTCGATTTGGAGTCTAAATTCATCGCCGAGGTGCATCGTTCCATAACTGATGTTGACTTCGTGAAGATGCTGCTTATTAGGAGCTTTGCGTGTGTTTAGGACGCGAGCTTCACATTCTTTATTATAGAGGCGACCTTGATCGCCGATTTGACCACCGCTTTCCGCGTAGAAATTAGTGACATCAAAAGCGACTTCGCCTTCTCCAGTCAGTTCCGTGACCGCTTGTCCATCGGCGAAGAGACCGATTATTTTGGCTCTTAGCTCGCCCTCTTCATAACGAAATTCGCTCTTGGCGAGAAATTTAAGCAAGTCTTGATGTTGCTGACCCATGCTTCCGGCGTCGATTCGAGCTTGGCGGGCTCGCTCTTTTTGTTTGCTCATCTCAAGTTCAAACCCTTTGAGATCAACTTTGACGCCGCCTTCCTGGGCGATTTCCATCGTTAGTTCAACTGGAAAACCAAACGTATCATAGAGGCGAAAAGCTTCTTGACCGCTGATCAATGTTTTGCCGACGAGCATATCGCGAAGCATGGCTTCTCCACCTTTGAGCGTCTTAAGAAACTTCTCTTCTTCGGCTCTGACGCTCTTCTCGACGTAGTCTTGACGTCTAGTAAGGTCGGGGTAGAAGTCTTTCATGACTTCGACAACCGTGGGAACTAAGGTGTGTAAAAAAGGTTTATCGATTCCTATTTTGCGGCCAAAACGCATCGCGCGTCTTAAGACGCGGCGCAGCACATAGCCTCTTCCTTCGTTGGAGAAAGGTTCGCCGTCAGAGAGAGCAAAAACAACCGTGCGCACGTGGTCAGCAATGACGCGATAAGCCGTCAGATTTTTATCTTTATATGGTTCGCTAGCGATTTTTTCGGTCTCTTTAATTAAAGGGTAGAAAAGATCGGTTTCAAAGTTGGTGGGCGTCTCTTGCAAGACGCACGCGATGCGCTCAAGACCCGCCCCTGTATCAATATTTTTACTTGGGAGTTCTTTATAGTCTTCACGTTTGACGCCATCAACGGCGTTAAACTGTGAAAAGACGATGCCCCAAATTTCGATGTAGCGATCATTTTCAAGGTTGTTCGCAAGAAGGCTTACCCCTTGCTTTTTGACATCATAGTTTTCACCGCGGTCGAAAAAGACTTCGGTGTTTGGTCCGCAAGGGCCTTCGCCAATCTGCCAGAAGTTGTCGAGGAGGGGAATCAAATGATCAGCGCTGACCCCGCACTTGAGCCACAGGTCACGCGTTTCTAAATCAGATGGTAGGTAAGTAAAATATAATTTCTCTTTGGGCATGGCAAAGTATCGATCCGAAATTAGGATTTCATAAGCCCAGGGAAGCATCTCGCTACGGAAGTAATCGCCGATCGAAAAGTTGCCGAGCATCTCAAAGAAAGTATGATGGCGGGCTGTATATCCGACATTTTCGATATCGTTTGTGCGAATTGACTTCTGGACGTTGACGATGCGGCGTGAAGGGGGAATCTCCGAGCCGTCAAAGTACTTTTTTAATCCGGCGACGCCGGAGTTAATCCAAAGGAGGGTCGGATCCTTATAAGGGATGAGCGAAGCCCCTTTTTCGAACTTGTGGCCGTGGGCTTCAAAGAAGCTAATCCAAGTCTTGCGAATTTCGTTGCCGGTTAGTTTTTTCATAATATGTTCCTCAAAAGAAATAAAAATCGTCCCTAAGGAACGATTCGCTCGCGGTACCATCCTTATTCATTTTTGATAATGCACTCAATTGGGCTTTAACGCAGCCGACGGCGGGGATTAACCGCTTCAGAGGAGTGGCACGCCGCTAAGCTTAGTTCCTCTATTGAATGTAGTAAATATATCATATTTAAGCAACAGTTCAAATGATTTAGGCGAAAAATATTTGCGTTTTCTCTTTTCTTAATATGTGAATGACTATATAATTCATTTCATAAAAAGGGACATGTTGAACCAATTATGAAAACCACAAATCACAATTTAACGCTCCAGAAGTCCTATTTTTCCTATTATTACTATTATTACTTAGGAATCGTTTTCCAATCCCGTTAAGTATTATCAGTGATAATAG
>CAYYIC010000023.1:0-9594 GCA_964471005.1 uncultured Staphylococcaceae bacterium
ACAGCGCTTATTATTATTCTTTATTCTTAAGGAGAAGAAAAATGAGATTAACTATTGCTCGTGAAAACTTGCTCAAAGGCTTGACGACCGCTGCGAAAGCGATCGGTTCCAAAGTACCTGTCCCTCTTTTGATGAATCTAAAATTAGTGCTTGATGAAAAAGGCTTGACGATTATAGGCGGCAACAACGAACTGACAATTAGCACCCTTGTTCCAAACATGATCGGCGAGAAAGAAATTATTCGAAACGCTAAATACGGGGCCACCTTGGTCGCCAGCAAAATCATCACCGAAATAGCCCGGAGGATGGAAGGTGAAGAACTCGCCATTGAAGTCGTCGATGAAACCGTTGTTAAAATCGATGACGGGAAATCCAGTTTTAAATTAAATTCAATCCGCGCCGACGAATATCCGGAAGTTGATCTTGAAGCCAGCGGTGTGGTGTTTGAAATTTCGCGCCACGATTTTACGAGATTGGTTGAGCAAACCGCTTTTGCGGCATCCAGCAAAGAGCAAAGGCCCATCTTAACTGCCGTTAATTTAGAAGCCGCCGGCGGAAAACTGATCGCGACAGCGACTGACTCAGCCCGACTTGCCCGCAAAGAAGTTCCAGTCGATGATGTTGTTTCTTTTGTTTCTAACGTGCCAGCGAGAACTCTTGTTGAGATCACGAAAATGTTTGAAAACTCTGAAAAAGTTACCGTCGCCGTCAGCGACAAGAAAATCCTTTTCTCGTTTGACAATACCCTTGTGGCCTCCCGTTTGATCAATGGTGATTATCCCAACACCAAAAACATCATTCCCAAGACTTTTAATTACTTTTTAGAAGTAAACTCGCTTGAATTAATCTCGGCCATGGAAAGAGTTTCGTTGCTTTCTGTCGAACGTGAAAACGTCGTTAAAATCACCGTGACAGAAGACGCTCTCGAGGTCGCCAGCAAGTCGGCACAAGTCGGCTCTGCCAATGAAAGATTAGCAACTTTTCAATTCAGCGGAGATCGCCTTGAGATGAGCTTTAATAGCGATTATGTTGTCGCCGCCATTCGCGCCATCAAAACCGAGGATGTGACAATCGCGTTTATCGGCGAAATGAAGCCTTTTGTAATCAAGAACAACAAAGATGACTCAGTCGTTCAGTTAGTCACTCCAGTACGAACTTACTGAGCCAAATAAGACCATAAAACCAACACGCTAACAATAAGGGAATTTATATTCCCTTTTTCTTTGCTTTTATGTATAATGATTGTGTGAGTAAAAATAAAGGGTTTTTTTATGATTAAAAAAACGGTGGAAATTACGATTTCTACCGATTTTGTTACTCTTGGCCAACTGCTCAAAATTGCTGATGTCATCAGCTCGGGCGGCGAGGCTAAATCCTTTCTTTCGTCTCACAAAATACTCGTCGATGGTGTCAGCGATAATCGGCGAGGAAGAAAACTGCGCGATTCGACGGTGGTGGAGATTGGCGAAGTCGGCTACCGAATCATCAAAAAATGATTATCCAAAGACTCGTGCTCCGCAACTTTCGAAGTTATGACCACGCGGATCTAAGTTTTAGTAAAGGCACCAACGTTATTGTCGGCGATAATGCCGAAGGTAAAACGAACATCGTTGAAGCCATTCACTACCTATCTTTCGCTCGATCGTTTCGAACCGCCGAAGACACCAACCTCATCAAAGATAAAAGCGATTTCGCCGCCATTGAAGCCGAAGTTATTGAAGGAAATAGCAAAAAGAAGATTGGCGTTGTCTTGACTGCTTCCGGAAAGAAAGTCACGTGCAATGGCAAAGCTATTATCCGCCTTTCTGAACTCAGCGAACTCGTTAATGTTGTCGTCTTTGAACCCCCGCGAGTCTTGCTCTTCAAAGAGTCGCCAAAAGCCCGAAGAGACTTTCTAGACATAAGCCTTTCCAAGCAATCATCAATTTATTTGGAATATGTCACAAAGTTTAATCGCGCGCTACGCGAGCGTAACGAATTGCTAAAAAGCGACAAACCCAATGAGTCGCAACTCGATATCGTTACCGATTTATTGATCGAAGCAGCAGAAAAAGTCGTTCGCTATCGCGAGATGTACGTCGAGCAGATTAATCAAATGCTCTCAAAAATCGTTACCGCTATCAAAGGCGAGAAAGAATTGGCGCTAATTCGCTATCAGCCGTTCGTCAGAGCTGATGCGAACTATAAAAAGAACGCTAAAACCGCATTTAGCAAAGCGCTAGAAAGCGATTTGCGGAAAAAGGTGACATCCATCGGCCCCCATCGCGAAGACTTCAAAATGAGCCTTAACGGCAAAGATGTTGCCAAATACGGATCCCAAGGCGAAAACCGCATCCTCGCTCTGGCCCTGTCGCTTAGTCCCTATTTCTTAATCGAAGATAAAGACAAGCGCCCCATCGTTGTTCTCGATGACGCTATGTCGGAACTAGATGATGAGAAGCAAGAAAGATTATTATCTTTCTTAGCGAAATTTGAACAAGTGTTTATCACCTCGACTTCGCTCGAAGTGAAAGGCGCTGCCACATACGAAGTTAAAAACCATAAGATCGCAAGGAGGAATTCTTAATGGAAGAAAAAGAAAAAGTTATAACCTTACCGGTTGATGACGATGATGAAAAAGGGAGCGCAGATTATGGCGCTCGCGATATTCAAGTACTAGAAGGTTTGGCTGCCGTCCGGAAAAGGCCAGGCATGTACATCGGTACAACTTCTTCGCCCGGGCTTCATCACCTCGTCTGGGAAATCGTCGATAATTCGATCGATGAAGCGCTCGCTGGATATTGCGATCGTGTATCTTTGACAATTAACAAAGGCGATACCATCACAGTATGTGATAACGGTCGGGGAATTCCGGTTGATATCGTCGAAAAAACCGGTCTATCTGGCGTCGAGACAGTCTTTACCATCTTGCACGCCGGCGGCAAGTTTGGCGAAGGCGGCGGATACAAAGTATCAGGCGGACTGCATGGTGTCGGCGGATCGGTTGTAAACGCCTTGTCCGAATGGATGGATATTAACGTTCATAAAGGCGGCAAGGATTATTTCTTGCGCTTTGAGCATGGGGGCAAGCCAGTCGGCCACCTACGAGTGGTTGGCGAAGCCGCTGATCGCGGGACGATTGTGACTTTTAAACCAGATCCGACCATCTTTGTTGAATCGGTCGAATTTAATTATGAGATCATCCGCGACAGGTTGCGGCAGATGGCCTATTTGAACCGCAGCGTCAAGATGACAGTTACCGACGATCGTGGCGAAACCCCGATCACCGAAGAATTTTATTACGAAGGCGGCATCAAGGAATACGTCACGCACGTCAATCGCAACAAAGAGCCACTTTTCGAAGACGTCATTTATTGCGAAGGCAAAGACAACTACGTCTTTCCCGATGGCAAAATTGCGCACATCCACGCCGAGATTGCTATGCAATACAACACATCTTACAACCCGACTATTTTTACCTTTTGCAATAACATCAACACCCATGAAGGCGGAATGCACGAAGCTGGCTTTACCCTCGCCATCAACCGCGTCGTTAATGATTATGCAAAAGCAAACGGATATCTTAAGGATGTCGAAGAAAACTTAGCTACAGATGACATCAAGGAAGGTTTGACAGCGATAGTTTCGGTCAAACACCCAAACCCGCAATATGAAGGACAGACGAAAACCAAACTAGGAAACTCTGAAGTTCGTAAAATCGTCTCTGGAATCGTCGGTGACGGTTTGAATCGTTTCCTTCTTGAAAATCCCAAACTCGCAAAGATGATGATGGATAAAATCGTCAACGCCGCGATGGCTCGTATCGCCTCTCGAAAAGCGCGTGAACAAGTTCGCCGCAAAACTGTTTTAGACATCACGACGCTACCGGGAAAATTAGCGGATTGTTCATCGCGAAATCCCGAGGAATGCGAACTCTATATCGTTGAAGGTAACTCAGCAGGTGGCTCGGCCAAAAACGGTCGTGACCGTGTAACCCAAGCAATTCTACCACTTCGTGGTAAAATACTGAATGTCGAAAAAGCTCAACCTCATCGCGTCTTCGAAAACGCCGAAATCGGCAATATGATAACCGCGATCGGAGCTGGTTACAGCGTTGAATTCGATGTCAGTAAAATTCGCTATCACAAGATCGTCATCATGACCGATGCCGACGTCGATGGCAGCCACATTCGCATCTTGCTTTTGACGTTCTTCTATCGCTTTATGAGGCCGCTTATCGAACACGGTTTTGTCTATATCGCTCAACCGCCATTATTCAAGGTTGAGTTCCGTGGCAAATCCTATTATTGCTACAACGACGAGCAACTCGAAGTGCTAAAAAGAAAACTCGACCTCAAACCCGGCTTCCCATTCCAACGCTACAAAGGACTTGGCGAGATGGATGCTCAGCAACTATGGGAGACGACCATGGATCCAAAGGCCCGTAAAATGATGCGCGTCACCTTCACTGACGCCATTGAAGCCGAAGCCGTCTTCACCGACTTGATGGGCGATGCTGTCTTACCCCGCAAAGAATTCATTCATAAGAATGCCAAGTTCGTCAAGAACCTCGATATTTAATAAAGGAGCCCTACACAAATGGAAGAAAAAGATAAGATCGTCGCCCCTTTGACAAGTGACGAAGAAAAAGAAATCGAAGAAGTTGAATCGGGAATCGTTCCCGGTCTTCGCGATGTCGATATCTCCAAAGAAGTTCGCAGCTCCTTTCTTGATTATTCGATGTCGGTCATCGTCAGCCGCGCTATCCCAGATGTCCGCGACGGCTTTAAACCAGTACACCGCCGTATAATATACGGAATGAACGAATCGGGAATGCAACCCGATAAACCTTACAAAAAATGTGCGCGTATCGTCGGCGATGTCATGGGCAAATATCACCCCCACGGCGACGCCGCCATCTACTCGACGCTAGTTCGTCTCGCACAATCGTTTTCGATGCGTTACACACTCGTCGATGGCCACGGAAACTTTGGCAGCGTCGACGGCGACGAAGCCGCCGCCATGCGTTACACGGAAGCCAGAATGACAAAACTCGCCATGGAAATGGTCAGAGACATCAACGATGATACCGTCCCATTTGTCGATAATTACGACGGCACCGAAAAAGAACCGAGCGTTTTACCGTCTCGCTTTCCCAATTTATTAGTTAATGGTAGCGCCGGCATCGCTGTCGGCATGGCCACCAACATTCCGCCACACAATTTAAGCGAGACGATCGACGCGACCATCGCCGTAGCTCGTAACCCCTTATTAACTCCTCTTGAAATCATGGAGAAGTATCTACCTGGTCCTGATTTTCCGACCGGCGGAACAATTTTAGGTCGAGGCGGAATCAAAGACGCCTATGAGACCGGAACTGGCAGCATTGCCTTACGTAGTAAAGCATTGATCGAAGAAGTTGAGAGCGGCAAGAAACGCATCATCATCTACGAAATCCCTTACCAAGTTAATAAGGCGCGGATGATCGAATCAATCGCCAATCTTGTTAAAGACAAAATTATCGAAGGCATCACTGATGTCCGCGATGAATCAAACAAAGAAGGAATTCGCGTCGTAATCGAAGTTCGCCGCGATACCATCCCTGAAGTCATACTTAATCAACTCTACAAAAACACGCAACTGCAAGTGAGCTATGGCATCATCATGCTCTGCTTGGTTGAAGGCGCGCCGAAAGTATTGCCAATTAACGAAATTATCCTTGGATACATCGGCCATCAAGTGGTGGTCATCGAAAAGCGCACCAAATATCGCCTAGCTAAAGACGAGGCTCGCGATCACGTCGTACTCGGCTTATTGACGGCAATCGACAACATCGACGAAATCGTCGAAATGATTAAAAAGGCCACAACTCCCGAGGAAGCATCGCAAAAATTGATGGTTAGATTCAATTTGAGCGAGATACAAACACAGGCAATTCTGGCTATGACGCTGAGGAGATTAACTGGTCTAGAAAAACAAAAACTCGAAGCCGAGAGATCCCAATTGGAACTCAACATCGCCAAGTATCGCGACATCTTAAGCTCGCGCGAAAAAATCATCGATGTGATGGTTGAAGAATTGCTGGATATCAAACAGCGCTTTGGCGACGAACGGAAGACGGAAATTAGCAACGAGCTCGCCACCATTGAAGACGAAGCTTTAATTCCTGAAGAAGAAATTGTCATCGCCTTAACGGTCAACAATTATGTAAAGCGTATGACAACCGATACTTTTAGGACGCAAAATCGCGGTGGTCGAGGCGTCAAGGGTATCAATACAAACGACAACGATATCGTCTCGATTATCGTTCATACCAAAACTCATACCGACGTCTTGTTTTTCTCAAACCTCGGCAAAGTCTATCGCATGAGAGGCTATCAAATTCCCGAGAGCGGCCGCGCCTCTAAAGGTACGCCGATTCAAAACCTGATTTTCAACCTTGAGAAAGACGAGCGCATCATGGCGATTATCTCGCTTGATGACTATCACGAAGAACACTATTTGTTCTTCATTACTGTCAAAGGCATCGTAAAACGCACGGCGTTGACCGAGTTTGCCTCAATTCGCCAAAACGGCAAAATCGCCATCTCTTTAAAAGACGGAGACGCTCTTCTCGATGTCAAACGCACTGACGGAAACGCTTTAATTGGCCTTGCTTCAAGCAATGGAAAAATGGTTAAATTCAACGAAAGCGACGTTCGCTCGATGGGCCGCACCGCTGCTGGCGTAAAAGGCATGAGCACCGACGGCGCCGAAGTTGTCAGCGCCACCACCTCTCTTGAAGGCGAACTTGTCCTGGCTATCACCCAAAAAGGTTATGGAAAAATGTCACCCGCCGAAAGCTATCGCCTCACCAAGCGTGGCGCCAAAGGTGTGTTGACAATTAACACAACTGATAAAAATGGCAAGCTGGTCGCTTTACGGGCCGTAAATGGAACCGAAGATTTGATGATCATCACTGCTAACGGAACCATCATTCGCATTCCCCTTGAACAAGTAAAAGTGGCCGGACGCAATACCCAAGGCGTTCGTGTCATCAAGCTCGAAGGTCGCCAAAAAGTTGTTTCAATTGCCATTGTCCCACACGAAGAAATCGGCGAAATTGAAGGTAATGTCGTCGATGTAGAAGAAGAAGAAAACGTCGCAATTCCTGAGGAAAACGACGCGGATATCTAATATTTATGAAGGTTTTCGTCCACTTTCAACCTCGCTATCTTAAAGACGTTTACGAGGGGATGCGCCTTAGAAAAAATATCAAAGGCGCCCTTGAGTTAACGAATGTTGAGATTGCCAAAAACAGCATCGATTACTACGACGTCGCGCATTTTCTTTCGATCGCCGACGAGATGAAAATCAATGACGCTATTGAACTTGGCAAGCCAGTCGTTTTCTCGGCTTTGATGTGCGAGTCTGATCCCGCGGCGAAAATTACCGAAGTTACACGTGACGGCGAAGTTCGCTTGAGCAACCGCGCCCTGCGCGTTCTTAATAAAGTTGATGTTGTCATCGCTCCAAACAAGGCCGGGGTCAAGTTTTTGCTCGAACAGGGCATCAAGACTAAAATTATCGTTTTATCTCCTGGCGTCAACATCGCGCGATTTGAAAAAACCGATCAATTAGAAACCGACCTTTTTTACCGCTATTTCCGCTTGAACAAATCATCAAAGACGGTGGTGGCGTTCGGCCAATATGACAGCCGCGAAGAAATTCGCAACATCGTTGAAATCGCCAAGCTTTGTCCGGAATACAAATTTCTATATTTTGGACAAGCTAAGCATTTGCTGCTTTTGCCGAGCAAGATTCGCCGCCTTTTAAGGCGTTCTCCGAAAAATTTGAAGTTTAATCCGATTATTCCCGAAGATGTCTACCGTTCAGTGATGATGAACGCTAACGTTTTTCTTCTTGTTAATCGCCGCAAATATAACGCCATCACCATGCTCGATGCGATCGCCGCCAAGTGCCAGATTATCGGACTTGGTCCCATCGATTACGACGCCAAAGTTCTAACAAAGAGATATGCTTATGTTGGCAACACCTTGCCGGCCGTCGCCGCTAACATCAATCAATTCTTGAGTGGCGAACTGCCCTCAAACGCCGTAAAAGCTCACAGCATTGCCAAATCGGAAAGCTTGACCGAAATCGGCAAGCAACTAGAAAAAATTTATACCGAACTCATCTCAAACGTTAAAGGAGGAAAATAATATGCTCGATATCAAAATTATTACCGAGAACCCAAAGAAAGTTCAGGAAGCCTTAAAAAAGAAGTTGTTTGATGTTGATTTTTCTTCCTTGCTCCTCCTTGTCGAAGAAAGAAAAAAACTTCTCATCAAAGTTGAAACCTCAAAAGCTGAGCAGAATCGTCTTTCTTCATCGGTGCCGCAAATCAAAAAGAGCGGCGGAGACGTCGCAACCATCTTTGCGCAAGTTAAAGATCTCGCTCGTGAAAACGCCGTCGATGAAGCCCGCCTAAAAGTGGTGGAGGACGAGATATTTACGTTTGTTTCTGGCCTTCCAAACATCCCTGACGAAGATTTGCTAGCGGGCGGTAAAGAAAACAATCGCGTGGTTTATGAATATGGGAAAATGCCCGTTTTTGATTTTAAAATCAAGGACCACGTCGAACTAGCCGAATCACTCGGCCTCGTCGATTATGAAAGAGCGGCCAAAATCAGCGGATCAGGCACCTGGATATATACCGGCCAAGGCGCAATCCTTGAATGGGCGTTAATTAACTATTTCATCGCTAACCACCTCAAAGATGGCTATCAATTCATCTTGCCTCCGCATATCTTGAATTACGAATCTGGTTTTGTCGCTGGACAATTTCCAAAATTTAATGACGCCGTCTTCACTTTAGAAGGTGTAACGCCCAAGAAATTCATCTTGCCGACGGCGGAAACCGCCCTCGTGAATTTGCATCGCAATGAAATTCTCGATGTCAACACCTTGCCGCGGAAATATTTTGCCTACACACCTTGTTATCGCTCCGAAGCCGGATCGTATCGAACCGAAGAACGAGGGATGATTCGCGGCTATCAGTTCAATAAAGTTGAAATTGTTCAGTATACGACTGAAGAAGGATCAGATGCCGCTTTTGTCGAGATGGTTGATAAAGCCAAGCGCCTCGTCGAGCAACTCGGCCTCCATTTCCATGTCAGCAAACTTGCCGCTGGAGATTGTTCCCACGCCATGGCACGCACCTACGATATTGAAGTATATATTCCTAGCATGACGACGTATAAAGAAGTTTCTAGCGCGTCTAACGCCCGCGACTATCAAGCGCGTAGAGGCATGATGCGTTACCGTGATAAAGAAAGCGGAAAGACGAAATTCTGTCACACATTAAATGCCAGCGGCCTCGCTACCTCGCGCCTTGTTCCGGCGATTTTAGAGCAGTTCCAGCAAGCTGACGGAAGCGTGATTGTCCCCGAAGCGCTGCGCCCCTTCATGGGTGGCATCAGCGTACTCGAAGCCAAAAAATAAAACATTTGTCGATTTGTTGTTATAATATCTATGCCATCGCGATGTATTACGATGAACCAGGTCAGGGCGGAGACGCAGCAGCCTTAAGTTGCTGGTACATGTGCGGTGGTTTATTTATATGAAAAAAAACGA
>CAYYIC010000024.1:0-9229 GCA_964471005.1 uncultured Staphylococcaceae bacterium
AACCACTGGTAATCAAATGGTTCACGATCGTGAACCATTTGATTACCAGTGGTTTCGTCTATCAAGGCTCAGAGATTTACGGTGGTCTATCAAATACTTGGGATTACGGCCCGCTGGGCTCCGAATTAAAAAATAACCTCAAGAAGGCGTGGTGGAAGAAGTTCGTCCAAGAATCACCGACAAATGTCGGTATCGACGCCTCCATTTTGATGAATCCCCGCGTTTGGGAAGCCACCGGGCACGTCTCGGCTTTTAACGACCCTCTCATCGACTGCAAGAGCTGCCGGGCTCGGCATCGAGCCGATGAGTTAATTAGCAAAGCTCATCCCGAAATCAATGTCACCGCTTTATCAAATGATGAGATGAATGCCATTATTAAAGATAAAAAAATCATTTGTCCCGTTTGCGGCAAGTCCGATTTTACAGAGATACGCCAATTCAACATGATGTTTAAGACTCATATCGGTGTCGTCGAAGATTCAAAGTCAGTCGTCTACCTCCGCCCTGAGACCGCTCAGGGAATATTTGTCAATTTTCGCAACATTCAAAGGACCACGCGTCGCAAATTACCTTTAGGCATCTGTAACGTCGGCAAGAGTTTTCGCAACGAAATCACGCCCGGGAACTTCATCTTTAGAACTCGTGAATTCGAACAGGCTGAACTTGAATTTTTCTGCAAACCAGGAACTGATCTCGAGTGGTTTGAATATTGGAAAGGTTACTGCTTAAAATTTCTCAAGAGCCTTAATATTAATTCAGACAAATTGCGCTATCGCGACCACGATCCCAAAGAACTTGCTTTTTATTCAAAAGCAACGTGTGATATCGAATATGAATTCCCCTTTGGCTGGGGCGAACTATTAGGTATCGCCGACCGCACCGACTACGATTTGAAACGACATATGGAATTTAGTGGCGAATCACTTGAATATCTCGATAGTGACAGCGGCGAAAAATACGTTCCATACTGCATCGAACCTTCATTTGGCGTCGATCGCTTGATGCTAACGGCGATGTGCGATTCCTATGTCGAAGAACAGTTGGAAAAAGATACGCGCGTCGTCATGAAACTCCATCCCGCTTTAGCCCCATATAAAGTTGCTGTTTTACCTTTAAGTAAACAGCTAAACGAAAAAGCAAGAGAAGTGGTCAATATTCTCAATAAGTATTTCGTCGTGACCTACGATGAGACAGGAAGCATCGGCAAGCGCTATCGCCGCCAAGATGCGATTGGTACTCCTTACGCGGTGACAGTCGACTTCGATACAGCGACTGATCAAAGCGTCACAATACGCGACCGCGATACGATGAATCAGATTCGTTTGCCAATTAAAGAACTCGTCGGGTATTTTAGCGTCAAATTGTTCTATTAGTATTAATTTAGTATTTATTTAGTTAAGAAAGGAGGAGTGCATATATATGATATATGAATCTAGTTTAGTCGATGACATTCTGAAACAAGCTGATATTGTTAATGTCGTCTCAAGTTATATTAATGTGATTCAAAAAGGTCGCAATTATGTGGCTCTTTGTCCTTTCCATGACGACAAGAACCCGTCGATGATGATTTCCAAAGAAAAGCAAATATTCAAGTGCTTTGTGTGCGGCGCCGGAGGAAACGCGATCGGCTTTGTCGAAAAGTATGAAAAGATTCCTTTTGCGATGGCGATTCGCAAGACGGCGGAAATCATCGGCTTTCAAGATGTCAGGCTCACCAAACCGGTTAGCTATGTGCAAGTTGACGAAACGCTTGCCCCACTCCATGATTGCATCGAAGATTTGACGACTTATTATCAATTCGGTTTATCAACCGAAGAAGGTAGCAAAGCCCGCGAATATCTCGACGGACGTCGCATCAGCCAAGATCAGCAAGAACGCTTTCGCCTCGGCTATGCGATTCGCGATGGCAAGGGGACGGTTTCTTTCTTGCAGCAAAAAGGCTATAGTCTAAAGACTATTGAAGGAATTGGCATCGCTTTAGCTAAAGCTGAAGGGACATCCGATTCAAATGCCGGTCGCCTCATGTTTCCAATTCATGACGGTGATGGAAAAGTCATCGGTTATAGCGCCCGAAAACTCTTCGATGAAACCGAAGGTTCAAAATATGTCAATTCACCGGAGACGAAACTTTTTCACAAGAGTTCTATCCTCTATAATTTTCACAATGCCAAATTGACGGCAAAACACGACGGTTACATTTATGTACTCGAAGGTTTTATGGATGTTTTCGCCCTCGACAAAATCGGCGTTAAATCAGCGATTGCCATCATGGGAACAGCTCTGACGAGAGAACAGGCGTCGATTCTGCGCCGCCTCAATGTCGAAATTCGCCTCTGCCTCGATGGTGATGCCGCTGGCCAGATGGCGATGATGCGAATCATGGGCATCCTCGACGCTGTCGGTGTCAAATATCGCCTCGTCTCAGAACCAGGAAACGAGTTAGATCCCGACGAAATACTGCAAAAGAATGGCGAGGAGAGCCTGCGCAAATATCTTGATATGCTCGTCGATCCATTTGAATTCGCCCTCAATTATTATCAGCATACGAACCCTTTGGGTTCGCTCGAAGATAGACAGAAAGTTATTAATCATTTTATGCCGATGCTTGTGCAGATACCGAAAGGCATTGATCTCGACAATCGCATCTTTCGCCTTTCCAAAGTCACGCGCTTTGATCCGCAAGCCATCGCCAAGTTTGTCGATGAAACCCGAAGTCGAGCCGGCGTTGAAATCGCGAAGGTCACCGACCTGCCGGAGATGGAATTCAAGCCGTTTAGAAAAGATCTACGGCGCCTACAAAACGCCGAACGACAGCTTCTCTACAGCATGTTTAAAGATAAGAACGCCGTCGATTTCTACGAGAAGAACGTCCAGTACTTCTACGTCGAAGTCTACCGCCACATCGCCCTGCATATCATCGATTATCTCTCAAAGCACGATAGCATCGATGTCTCACTGCTGATAAACGAAATAGCGATGAAAGAGTCGCCAAATAAAGACGAGATCATCAACGAAATTACGAGTCTAAATGCAAAAAGTATCTATCCTGATCCAACTGAACAAAGCCTGCTTGAAATGCGCGACGTCATCAAAGAAGAAACGCAAAATCTCTATGAAAAAGAAGCGCTCAAGAAATCCTTGCTCGGCAAGACGCCACGTGAGCAAGCACGTATCATCGACGATTATAATCGTCGTAAAATGAAAAAAATCGGCAAATAACCGAAGAGGAGACAAAAATGGCTAACAAGAAAAAAAGTGAAGAGATAGTTCAAGAAGAAGTAAAAAAAGACAAGCCCGCTAAGGCTAAGAATGCCAAAGTGGCGGTCAGCAAAAAGATCGTCGAAATCAAAAAAGAGACCAAGGTAAAAAAAGTTAAAGCCCTCGCCAAGACAAGTAAGAAAGTCAAAAAGAGTGAAGATGATGAGGAAGAACCCGTCATCATCATCGATGAAGAAGAAGAAATCGAATCGCTCGAGACGATTAAAAAAAGAATCGTCAAAACGTTTAAGGAGCGGGGCTATATCGACATGAGCGAAGTCCTCGATGAAACTTCGCATCTTGATTTATCCGACTCTGACGTCGAAGAATTAATCGTCTTCTTTAAAAGCAAAGGAGTCGACGTCATTTCCGATATCGATGCCGAGGCTGAAATCGAAGATGTTCCCGAGGAAGAAATTGCTAAGAGCGATACGCTCGTCGAAGACATTATCGACGAGGACGAAGAAACTGAGGACGAAGAAGTCGTCGCCCTTGCTGAAATCGACGATTTATCAAAGCTTGCAACTGGCGAAGTCAAAGTCAACGACTCGGTCAAAATGTATCTAAAAGAAATCGGCCGCGTCGATTTGCTACGCCCTGAGGAAGAGCCGATTTTGGCCAAGCGCATCCTCGAAGGGGACATGGCCGCAAAAAATGAGTTAATCAACGCAAACCTCCGCCTCGTCATCAACATCGCCAAGCACTATAGCCGCGGAAAGGCGATGGACTTTCTCGATTTGATTCAAGAAGGCAACCTCGGCCTCATGAAAGCGGTCGACAAATTCGACTACACGAAAGGTTTTAAATTTTCGACCTACGCGACTTGGTGGATTCGCCAATCGATCGCCCGTGCCATCGCCGATCAAGCCCGGACGATTCGCATTCCCGTCCACATGGTCGAAACGATCAACAAGATGAAGCGGGTGCAGAGGCAGCTCGTCCAGCGCTTTGGACGCGAGCCGACCGCCGAAGAAATATCCGCTGAACTTGAAGGATTTTTATCTCCCGAACGAATTCGCGAAATTCAAAGAATCGCCCTTGATCCGGTTTCTTTAGAATCGCCAATCGGCGAAGAAGAAGACTCTCACCTCGGAGATTTTATCGAAGATAAAGAGGCTGAGACGCCTGTCGATTTCACAACTAAATCGTTACTTAAGGATGAATTATACGAAGTCATGAAAGATTTGACTGACCGCGAGGAAAGGGTTTTGCGCCTTCGCTATGGCCTTGACGATAACCGCCCGCGGACGCTTGAAGAAGTCGGCCGCGAATTCGGTGTCACCCGCGAGCGTATTCGGCAAATTGAAGCCAAAGCCATTCGCAAGCTTCGCCATCCGACAAGAGCGAAGCGCTTAGGAGATTTTCGCGATTCTCGATGATCAAAATAGGAAAGCGGCTGATCGCCATCGCTAATTTTGTCGATAAGTGCGCCGTCGTCGCCGATGTCGGCGCCGATCATGGCAAACTTCTCATCCACCTCATCGAGCTTGGAAAAATAGCTAAAGGCTATGGCATTGAAAATAAAAGCGGTCCTTTCCATATTTTGGAAAGCAATTTGTATCAGCAAAAGCAAGCCGAGTTAGTGCCAATATTACAAGACGGCATCTCCAAGCTTGAAAAAGACGTCGATACGATCGTCTTGGCCGGGCTCGGCGGAGAAACGATTATAAATATTCTTAAAAAAGGTGCGGGTAACTTAGAAAGCATCAAGACCATCATCACCGATTCTCACACTTCGGTCGGTGAAGTTCGCCGTTTTATCGTCGGTCTTGGCTATATTATAAAAGACGAGACACTAGTCGAAGAAAAAATGAAATTCTACGAAATATGTAAATTCGTTCGAAGCGAACAGATGGCAAATTACACTGATTTTGAATATCGTCATGGACCGCAAATCATCAAGGGCCCTGAATTTAGAAAATATGCCAAGATATTAATTAAGAAAATGGACGCTGTACTCGCAAAAGATTTACCGAAAGCGATGAAGCAGCTCATCTATGAAGAAAGGGAGATTTTATTAACCTATGAAAACTAAAGCCCTAATTCGCAAATTAGCTATCCGCTTTCCAAAGCGCATTGCCGAACCCGGCGATCGCGTCGGTCTTATGACTGGAAAGTTAAAAGAGGAGACAAAGCGCATTGTCCTCTGCCTTGATTTTGACGAAGAGGTGATGCAGCGCATCGAAGCGTTGGAGGACGGTGGTGTCGATCTTATTTTGACCCATCATCCTTTCTTGTATCGCTCTCGCTACCAAGTATTTAAAAATGATGAAGTAAAGAGGAGATTGACCGAAAAAGTCGATGCTCTCAACATTCCCGTCTACAGCATGCACACGAACTTTGACAGCGGCAAAGACGGAATGAATGATGCTTTAGCATCAGCTCTTCATTTAGTCGATATTCGCCCATTAGAGAGCATGCCGATGGCGCGCGGCGGACGCCTCGCCCGCAAGATGCCCATCGGACAATTTGCCAAAAAAGCGGCTCGCTTGTTAAAAGTGCCTTATGGTTTACTGATTGACGCGGGAAAAGCCGAAATCGAAACGGTGGCGATTATCGGTGGCGGTGGCAGTTCATATTATCATAACGCTCTTTTAGAAGGCTATGACCTCTTTATCAGCGGCGATGCTCCTCATCACGTCCGACGCGATATCACTTTAAGAAATTACAATTATCTCGATCTTCCTCACGAAATTGAACGAATTTTCATCGCGCAGATGAGCAAAATATTAAAAGAGATCGATAAAGATCTCGAAATATTAGCCATCAATCATGAAGAGACGCCAAAAGTTATTTTAGCCGATTGAGTTTTTCGACGACGCGATTTGTCGTTTCAAGCGGCGTTGATGCCCCGGAAACGACCGCGACAATATTAATACTTTTAAGATTGTTAATATCAATTTCTCGATCATTTAATATGCGAATCACGCTAGCGTGAGGAAGCCTTTTGCGCGCCATAGCGGCAAGCGATGCGGTGTTGCTGCTATTGGCTCCGCCGATGACGTAGACGAGTTCCGTTTCTAGCGATAGATTGAGGACGGCTTTTTGCCTCAAGCGCGTGGCGTTACAAATTTCATCGGCGATTCGGGCGTAAGGCCATCGACGTTTAATTTTGTCATGGAGATTGCCAAGTTCGATTTGCGAAAGCGTCGTCTGATTTATCACCAAAGGTGATTTATCAACTAATTGAAGAAGATTAAGATCGACTTCATCCTCGATTAGCATAACGTCTCCAAGAGATTTTGCAGCATTGGCCTCAGGATGATTCTTCTTGCCAATGTAGATGACTTGGTGACCATTTTTTAATTCTTCTTGAATGATGCGGTGGTTCGCCGTGACCATCGGACAAGTCGCATCGTAAACAATCATCTCTTTGCGGGCGGCGATAGCGTCTAAGACGACTTCATGGCCGTGGGCCGTAAAGACGACGACGGAACGATCTGGTAGTTCCTCGAGAAGTTGGGTCGGTGTTTTCTTCGCATCGCGGACGGCGGTGATGCCGAGATCTTGTAACTCTTGAATGACATCTTCGTTATGAACGATGCTACCCAGGACAAAAACAGGGCAATCGCGGTGACGGCTCCGCGCTTCCTTTGCGAGGTTAATCGCGCGAATCACTCCCGAGCAGTAACCATGCGGTCGAGCGACGAAAACATTCATGTGTTTATCATAGCATAGGCGACTTTATTCCGTGTATAATTATCAAGGAGTAAAAATGAGCTTTAAATCTTTTAATTTAAATCAGAAGATGATCGATAGCCTTACCCGCCAAGGCTATCTTTCGCCAAGTTCGATTCAAACTCGCGTCATTCCCAAAGCTCTCAAAGGTGGCAACATCGTCGCTCAGAGTGAGACGGGAAGCGGCAAGACCCACGCTTTCTTGATTCCGATCATTGAAAACTTACAATTAGATAAAAATCTGCTCCAAACGATTATTATCGCGCCGACACGCGAATTAGCCAGACAAATATATGCGTTTGCCGAATCTTTTAAAATTGATTATCCCAATCTTCACATTCGCCTCTTTACAGCTGGTCAAGAAAAGGAGCGCACCTTTCGGGATGGAATGCTAGTCCCGCAGATCATCATCGGCACTCCGACACGTATTAAAGCGATGCTTATCGATCAACAAGTTATTGATCTCAGCTATGTCAAAACTTTAATTTTGGATGAAGCTGATATGCTCATGGAAATGGGCTATTTTTCGGATATCGACGCCCTTTATCGCTCTTTGAAAGTCGCTCCCCAATTGATGGTTTTTTCAGCGACGATGGAATTCAATTTGCGCAAGCGCCTCGAAAAGTATGTCGGTGCAAATTTCGTCATAGAAATGGACGATATTAAGACGGCGAAAACCGTCTCTCATCACGCCATCGATGTCAAACACGGCGACCGACTACGCGCCGTCGAACTTTTTATCGATACTTTTAATCCATATCTTATTATCGTTTTTGCAAGCCGCAAGGAAGATGTGGTGGCTATCAGCGAGTTTTTAAGAAGCTCCGGTCACGACAACATCATGCTCCACGGTGATATGAGCGCCCGCGAACGCAAAAGCGCTTATAAGCTCATCGCCGCGAATAAGCAGCGCATAATCGTCGCTAGCGACCTCGCCGCTCGCGGCCTCGATATCAAAGATGTCAGCGAGGTGTTAAACTACGACCTGCCAAAAGACCTAATCTACTATTTTCATCGGGCGGGACGAACTGGTCGCTTTGGTGCCAAAGGCAAATGCTATTCTTTCTATAACGCCGACTCGAGCAGACAAATCGAAATGCTCATCGAATTAGGAGCGTCCTTCTCTTATCTAGAACTCAAGAATGACACTATTTTAGCAACTGATAATCTCGCTCGTCGCAAGCAGGTAAAAAAGAAAGTTGATCCCGAGCTTGAACGGCAAATTAAACATGCGAGTGCGAAAGCGAAATCCAATATCGTCAAACCCGGTTACAAAAAGAAAGTCCGGGATGCCGTCGCCAAAGTTAAGCGCAAGCACAAGCGCGAAATCATCCGCAAGGATATTCGCCGTCAGCGCGTCGAACGATATCGCAAGGAAGGAAGCAAAAATGAGTAAGCTATATCTTGGATCTCACGTCTCGATGTCGGGACCCGAATACTATTTAGGAAGTGTTAAAGAAGCCCTCTCATATGGAGCTAATGCCTTCATGTTTTATACCGGTGCGCCACAAAATGCATATCGCAAGCCTCTTGGTGAATTGCGCATTGAAGAAGGCCGTAAAGCCCTCATCGAAGCTGGCATCGATGAGAGTAAAATCATCGTCCATGCCCCCTATATTATCAATATCGGCAATAGTACCAACCCTGCAGTCTATGATTCTTCAAAGAAGCTATTAATCGAGGAATTACGTCGCGTCGCCGCCTTTGGCCCCCGCATTTTAGTCCTCCATCCAGGCAGCCACGTCGGAATTGGCGTCGAAGGCGGTTTGTCTTCAGTCGTCGCGGCTCTTGACGAAGTGTTTGAAGTAGATGGAACAGATGTTAAAATTGCCCTTGAGACGATGGCTGGGAAAGGCTCAGAAGTTGGCGCAACCTTCGAAGAGATCAGCTATTTGCTGACTCACAGCCGCAATCCCAAAAGGCTCGGCGTCTGCCTCGATACCTGCCACATTAATGATGCCGGCATCAACGTCCACGAGGTCGATGAAGTCTTAAATTCATTTGATCGAGTGATCGGTCTTGATAAGTTGCTTTGTCTCCACGTCAACGACTCCAAAAACGTCATGGGCGCTCACAAAGATCGCCACGCGAATATCGGCTATGGCGAAATTGGCTTTGCGACGATTCATGCCTACATAAAGCACCCGCGTTTAGAAAATATTCCGAAGATTTTAGAAACACCATACATAAACGACAAAGCTCCTTACCAAAAAGAGATTGCCATGCTGCGCGCCGGCATCTTCGAAGATGGTTGGGTCGAAAAATTATAATTGTCTTTTCCAAAAAATAAAGG
>CAYYIC010000025.1:0-9044 GCA_964471005.1 uncultured Staphylococcaceae bacterium
GACTTTGATGCGCACTAAACCTTCGCCACCTTCGATTGAATCGACATAGGCGTCGAGGACCCCTTCAAGGGTCATGCCTTTCGTCGACGAATCACCTTCATAATAGGCATCTTCTTCTCCGGTGTAGACTTTATTAAAATTGACTATGTAATAGTTATAAGTTGTTGTAATCGTCGTTTCCGCGTCATAGTCCTCGCGTGTTTCGTGGTCGATTGAACTATATGAGACGAGTTCGCCGTCGGCATAGACGAATTTTAAGATGTTATCTTCGATGTATTTGACGCTGTCGACAACCGGACTGTCGCCATAAATGGTGATGTAGGCGCGAGAAGTTTCTTCGCTTGCGGCTCCGACATTATAAATAGAGCCATTGAGAGATCCAAAAATGATCATCATCACGATGGCGACAAGTGAGAAAGCTCCGACGCCGATCGCGACAGGTTTGGCCCGCTTGGTAAAATTGCGATCTTGATAAGGGCCATAATATGTCTGCTTTTCTTCTTTTAGAAGATTAGGAACATTCTTATCTTCGATATTGAAGACTTTGTTATTGCCTTGTAAAGCCGTCGTGTTCGTCACTAACCATGTCAAAAGGCGCAAGACAATGAGATTGACGATTAAACTTATCACACCGCCGATGACGAGCATCGTGCCAAAGGAGGCGACGAGAGCGCCGCCGATGATGTAGCTTAGGACACCGACAGCAACCATGATAACAGCGATGTCAATCGCGGGAACGGTCATCGCTTTCGCAGCTTCCGTATTTGCTTTTTTGAAATTGCGACCGCGATAGACTTCTTCTTTAAATTTCGTCAAGTGGAGAATGCCCGCCAAGAGGCTCGAGGCGGCCACAAAGATTAAAGCTAAGAGACCAGCTACATTAAATTCCGCTCTAAAGGCGACAAAAATCGCCAGGGTGGCAAAGGAAGAAATAGCCGTCGAAGCGATGATGGAAACCGACCCTATTCTAAAGAAAAAGGCTAAGACAAGGGAGATGACGGCCGCGGCGACAAGCGTGGCAATCAAGGTCTTGCTAATCGATAAGCTGACCGACGTTCCGTAAGTTAAAAGGCTTTCGACCTCAGCGGCAATCGGAGTCGTAAAAATATTGATGACATCATATTCATATGCTTTGGCATTGAAGAGATTTTTGACGTAATTGGCAAGGGTGTTAGCTTGGCGAATCTTGGACGTGTCATACTTGCCTTCTTCATCGGCAAAGCCGCTCACATATTTGATTTCGGTCTCTTTGACGTCGCTATTTTCATAATAGATATTTGTCGAGAGGAATTGCGCGACAATCTTGTCGGCGACCTTTTGATCCTCTTTGGATTTTTCGTAATCTTCGCCTTCCACCCAGTTGGCCCATAGATAGATGTTAGGTTCCTTCGATTGCTCTTCATCGCCTTCGGCTTTGGATTTTCGATATTTCGTATCGCCCTCCACCGTATCCACATCTTTATTCGTCGACTCGTTGGCGGCGTCAACTAAAGCTTTAAAGGCTGATGTATCGCTTAACGGGATAATGACATAAGGTGCATAACCTTCATAGACGATGTAGGCTTCTTGATTTTTAAACACTTCTTCGTGAGTTAGACGCACCGCTTCATCGACGGTGGCAATGGAAAAATCCTGGCCGCTGAAGCCGAGATATTTTTGTAAGTAATCGTATTCTGCATCGTTGGTCGCCGTAAGCGAAACGCGGACGATGTCATTACCTTCGACTTTAACGCTGTAATTCGAGGCGCCCCAAGTCTTCAATCTATCGTCCATGTCTTTCGCGACATTCTTGGCCGCATCTTCACTATCGATATCGGCGGTTTTATCATCTTTTTCAAAAAGTTGATAGACGAATTGGCGACCATCACGATAGTCGAGATTGTTGATGCCTTTCGACATGATGGGATTAATGCCGACACCGATCGCGATGATCGATGAGACGGCGAGAGTTATGTAAGCTATGAGTCGACGCATGGTGGTCCTCCGATAATGTGAGAGATAATCACTTTTCCGAAGCGAATTATTTAAATTAAAAGATTAATTTACGCTTGCTTATATAACATACTACTTTTATAAAAGTAATGCAACGGGAATTTTTCGAATCAAAATCGATAAAAAACGCGGTGGAACGCGTTAATAATTATGAATATTTCACTGCGAAATATGATGCTAAAAGAGCGATTTTTGATGACTTTTTTTAAGGTGGGCATACGCCTTTTCGGTCGCCATGCGGCCTCGCGGCGTGCGATTGATCATGCCAATTTGTAAAAGATAGGGTTCATATACATCTTCGAGGTTCATAATTTCTTCGCCGATGGCTGAGGCCACCGCCTCTAAACCGACCGGTCCACCGTGAAAGCGGTCGATGATGGCTGTGAGGTAGCGGATATCGACATCATCGAGGCCGAGGTTATCAACTTTTAAAGCATCTAGAGCTTTTTTGGCATCGTTTTCAGAGATGGTATCTTTGCCATCAAAATTAGCAAAATCACGCACGCGTCGAAAAAGGCGATTAGCTATGCGCGGCGTTCCGCGACTTCGCTTAGCGATTAAGGAAACAGCTTTTTCATCAACCTCCGTCTTAAGAACCTTTGATGTCCTTCTGACGATACCTTCAATTTCTTTTTCGCTATAAAAATTAATTTTTTCGACGATGCCAAAACGGCTCCTGAGAGGCGAAGACAAATCGCCAGCCCGCGTCGTGGCACCAATCAAAGTGAAAGGCTCAAGCGTTAAATTTAGAGTATTGGCACCTTGCTCGCGAGGTATGAGGATTGTGAGTTTAAAATCTTCCATCGCTCCGTAAAGAACTTCTTCAACAATGCGAGGGAGACGGTGTATTTCGTCGATAAATAAAATATCGCCGGCTTTTAAATCAGCCAGAATTGAGGCCAGATCACCAGTCCGCTCTATCGAAGGTCCGTTGATGACGCGAATATTGCCCTTCATCTCATTAGCAATTACGTAAGCTAAGGTTGTTTTTCCAAGTCCCGGAGGACCGTAGAGCAAGACGTGATCAAGGGTTTCGTCACGGTGTTTGGCGGCCCCCATAAAAACGCGGAGATTTTGCTTCAATTCTTCTTGTCCGACATATTCTTTTAAAACTTTCGGACGAAGCGAAATTTCAACTTCTTCTTCTTTGCTATTCTTTTTGGCGTCGAGAATTCTATCACTCATTATTTTTTCAGTTTCTTCAAGGCTAAGCGAAGAATGTCTTCGTTTGTCGCATCCTTTTCGTTGATGCTTGCCAGGACGTTTTCAATTTCTTTGATTTTATAGCCTAGGCTTTTTAAGGCATCGCGAACTTCATCGTACTGATTCGGATTGCCAGATGGGGAACCCGTCAATTGGCCTTTTAAATCAAGAATGATTTGGGCCGCGGCTTTGGCCCCGATGCCGGGAAGCTTTTTTAAAAAGGTGATATTGTTCGCGGCAATGGCGTTAAATAAATCTTCGGCGGTCGTCGCACTCATGGCGCCCAATGCGGTTCTCGGTCCGATGCCTTTTACCGAAATGAGAGATAAAAAGGCTTCTTTTTCATATTCTGATTTAAAACCAACCAGGTATTGCTCATCCTCGCGAACAACCTGATATACATAGATGAAAAACTCTTCATCAAGACGATAATCTTCGACGTGAGGAACGAAAACTTGAAAGCCAATGCCTCCGGCTTCGATAACAACAAAGTCACGGCGGATTGAAGATATTTTTCCTTTAAATGAATAATACATTTGCTACCTATAAAGAAGAACAAACGCGACGAGGAGAAGGAGAATGGCGAAAGCACTAACTAAGGCCGCCACAATCGTCAAGACACTGCGATTTTCTTCCATACTTATCCTATACTTAATAATTTTACATTACCTCACTATAATATTAAAGGATGAAAAACGAAAAGGGTCCAAAAGGACCCTGAAATAATCAAACGCAAATATTAGACAATGGCGACAGTATAGCTAATGTCAACGCTTAACCAACGAGTTTGAGCGCTAGGAACGATGACGATATCTTCACCGCTTCCATCGGCCGTAATCGTCACGACGCTTCCTTCAACCAAAACGGTTCCGCCGGTTAGAACTGCTGAGGAAACGACGCTGGCATAAGATGCGCCATCAGTGGTAATGACGATTTCATCAATCACATAATTTTCTTCGATCGAGAAAGTAACTTGCTGACCACCATATATGCGGAGAGGATTGCTGAAGAACGAAACATTGCCGACATTAGTTGCGCTCGTATTTTTGGCAAT
Organism: uncultured Staphylococcaceae bacterium; assembly: GCA_964471005.1. GTDB lineage: Bacteria > Bacillota_I > Bacilli_A > RFN20 > CAG-826 > UBA1424. The sequence continues at coordinate 4,250 of CAYYIC010000025.1, forward strand.
CGCCATCGTTACTGGCTCGAGGTTCCAAATGCTTAGATTGGCATCTTTCGTAACCAATGAACTCTCATCAGAAAAATCAAATATGACCGATCCATCAGACGGATCTGGTTCGTGGTAGAAGCTCATAAATGACCAGTAAATAACTCCTTCATCCCAGTAAAAAATCAAAGAAATTTGTTCATCGGGATCATTGGCCACATAACCAATATAGGCATATGCTGAATCATCGACAACCCAACCAGCGGCTTCAAGGGCGGCAACATAAATGTCCTCGCCATCAACAGTCGCATAATCTGTGTAAATAATTAGCTCGGCATAGTCGTCTTCACCGGTAATATAATAAGAAAAATCGGCTTCAGATGTAAACGAAGGAACCAAACCTCCGATATCGGCGCTTCCGAAGAACGAATTAATTGCATCAGCGGGCCAAACTGCTGAGACTTCTGGTTCAAATGGCTCATAGGAGGCATCCGAATAAATAACGATATAGGCGACTTCATAGTCTGAATCATAGTTAACTATGATGAAGAGGTTTTCTCCGAGGATGTATCCGTAATCGTAATCTAATTCTAGACTCAAATACAAAGCATCATCATAAGCAACCGCGTCATCGTATGTCCAGTCCCACAAATAAACAAAGACATCGATCGGATAATCTTCGCTGGATTCATCTGAGATATTATATTCATTTGAATAAATCTGTGGAATTTGCGAATAGACATCAAAGCCGAGAATGGCGTTAAGTTCAGCTGGATCGATTTCCGCTTTTTCGATCGGCTCGGTTTCAGCGATTGAATAGATGTTGACACCATAAACTGTCGTTTCAAAATTCTGGGTGTCCTGGAAAACGATTAAGAAGAGGTTTTCTCCGAGGATATAACCATTTGCGTCATCGTAATCAAGAACTAAGTCGAGAGCGTCGAGATAGGCATAAGCGTCATCGATGGTCCAATCAAAGGCAAAGACATAAGCATCGATTGGATAGTCTTCGCTAGCGTTGTCCAATATTTCGTAATCGTTTGAAAAAATCTGTGGAATTTGCGAATAGACATCAAAGCCGAGAATAGCATTCAAATCGGTAGGATCGATTTCCGCTTTTTCGATCGGCTCGGTTTCAGCGATCGAATAAATGTTGATGTAAGCGGCGCCATAATCCAAATCGTTATAGATATATACGAATAAATTCTCATTGAGGATGTATCCATTATCCTCATCTACATCAAGACTTAAAAATAGGGCATTATCATAATCAACAACATCATCGTCTGTCCAATCGTACAAATCGACATAAGCATTGATTGGATAATCTTCGTCTGATTCATCAAATACTGCGTAGTCATCTGAGTAGACTTTCGGAAGTTGCGAATAGACATCATAACCGACGATGGTGTTTAATTCGGCGGGATCGATTTCGTTCTTGCCGACAGGATCAGTAGTACTTGAGGAATCCGAACTCGAGTCACTGGATACGCCGCCCGAACTTGAAGTGTCATTCGAAGTGTCTGAAGTTGCGTCGCCCGAATTTGAAGTGTCATTCGAAGTGTCTGAAGTTGCGTCGCCCGAATTTGAAGTGTCCGTAACTAATTCTCCACTCGAGTCGGTTGAAGATTCGCTACTGGAATCAAGTAGATCAGATATTCCTAATTTGCCACAGGCCGCAAGAACAAATACGGCAAGTAATGGGAAAACCCAAAATTTCTTTTTCATGTAATTTTACCCCCTTTTTGGTAGATTAAAAAAGATATAAAAATTATACATTATCGTATCGTTAAATCAACCAATAATTTTAATATAAATGATAAACAAAATTATCAAAGGCTACGAATGAATGTTTTTGGGCGCGGAATAAGTCTACGTTTATGCTCGCTGATGCGATGGAGATATTGAATGCGATCCTTAACTTTTTGGTCGACTTCTCGGCCTAGCAAATAATCATCAAGTTGCGCGTATGTAACACCTAATTCACCTTCGTCGGTCTGCCCGTTAAATAAGCCGGCGGTCGGCGTCCGATCGATGATACTTTGTGGAACACCGAGCATTTTTGATGCTTCGTATACTTCGCCTTTGGTAAGTTCGGCAATCGGGGCTAAATCAGCGGCTCCATCGCCGTATTTCGTGAAATAACCAACATGAATTTCATCGGCGTTATCCGTTCCTAAAACGAGGGAATTGCGAGCTTGGGCAAAGGCATACAAAGTGACCATTCGCAATCGTACTTTTGTATTATTTAAAGCTAATTTGCCTTCATTATTGTCGGCAAAATGAAAGTTACTTATCAGGTTGTGATAGGCTTTGCTCAAATCAATTATCTCGTAGGAAATATCATATTTTTGACATAATTCGAGGCCGTCTTTAAGATCGGATGGATGCGAGTCGATCGGCATCAGCAAAGCGTGGAGTCTATCGCGTCCCACCGCTTTAACTGTCAAAGCAGCGACGAGGGCTGAATCAATTCCCCCCGAAACACCCAAAACATACCCTTGCGCATGCGCACCAATTAGATATTGCTGCAAGAATTTTTCAATTTCGCCAAGGTATTGTTCGAGTTTCATAGCCGCTTTCCAATCATTCGATATAATCGAATTCAAAGTCGCACAACACGACGGTATCGCCGTCTCTAGCTCCGACTTTTTGCAGGCGCTCTTCGATGCCGATCTTGCGGAGGTAAGTCATCAATTTCATCAGGCCTTCATCGGTTGTGAGATTAATTAAATGATACGTTCTTTCGACTTTTTCGCCAACAATTCGATAGACTCCCTCTTTTTCAAGGACGATATCAAAGTCGGCAGCGCCATCTTGATAAGCGTCATAGACGCGAATTGTCTCGGCTGCCCCTTCTTTGGAAACGATGGGAAAGATCGGCGTCTCTTTTAAGGTTTCGCCACAAACATACATCAGTTCCTTAAGTCCTTCGTGAGTTAAGGCGCTGATACCATAGACCTTGGTCTTTAATTTCTTTTCAAGTTTTAGGCGTCGTTCTTCCGCGCCTTCTTCATCCATCTTCGTGCCGCATATAATCGTCGGTCTTTTTGTGAGATTATAGCCGTATTTTTCAAGCTCTTCATTAATGGCAAAATAATCCTCATATGGATCGCGGATACCAGACATCTCGATCATGTGGATGATTACGCGGCACCTTTCGACGTGGCGAAGGAAAGTCAGACCTAAACCTTTGCCTTGATGTGCCCCTTCGATGAGACCAGGTAGATCAGCCATGACAAAAGACGTATCGCGATCGACGCTTACGACGCCGAGATTCGGCGTGATTGTCGTGAAAGGATAGTCGGCTATCTCGGGATTGGCATTCGTAACAACGCTTAAAAGCGTTGATTTGCCGACATTAGGAAAGCCGACCAAACCGACATCGGCCAATAATTTTAGTTCTAAAATAATATCTAATTCTTGGCCTGGAACGCCATTTTCGGCGATGCGTGGAACGCGATTGCGCGAGCTTTTAAACGCGGCGTTTCCCCGTCCGCCTCGACCACCTTTGGCGACGACATATTCCGTTCCTTCTTCGTTGAGATCATAGAGAAAATTGTGGCTTTCGGCTTCGTAGACAATCGTGCCGATTGGAACCTCGACGATAACATCTTTGGCACCCCGGCCATATTGATTTTTAATGCCGCCTTTTTCACCGTCTTCGCCGCGGATAATTTTTTTGCGATATAAGCCAAAGAGGGTATTGACCGAGCTTGAAGCCTTCAATATTATCGAGGCTCCGCGCCCGCCGTTACCACCGCTTGGGCCACCTTTGGGCATGTATTTTTCGTGCAGGAAAGCGATGAGGCCATCGCCACCTTTGCCGGATTTAACTGTTAATTTGACACGGTCGATAAACATAATTTTTATTTGTTAGCAAAAAAGTAATTGCTTTTGTTTTTTTTGATGATGCGCACATCTTTAAAAAAGCGGATGCTGCTTTTGAAGGTGCTGACTTTGCTGTCTTCGTCGTTTTCCCAAATGACGGGAATCTCTTTAATTTTTAAATTGTTGAGGCGCGCCATAAAAAGATATTCGACATCAAAGGCAAAGCCACTGATAATTTGTCGGCTTGCCATCTCTTTAGCGAATTCGGTCTTAATCATCTTAAAGCCGCACTGCGTATCTTTAAATTTAAATTTAAAAGTCGTGTTAACAATCACTCGGCAGCTTCTTCCGACAAAGCGTCGGACAAGTCCTTGCTTCTTGGCTAATATGCTTTCTTTTAAGTGCCGTGAGCCGATATACATGTCGGCATTGTCCGAATCTCCATATATTAAATCAAGGGCCCGCAAATCAGTCGACAAGTCGGCGTCCATAAATAAAACGTAATCGCCGGTGGCTTGCTCAATACCGTATTTTACCGCCCCGCCTTTACCGCGATTTTGGTCGTAGCCCAAAGGGCGAACATGTTCGATTTTCATAATGTTAAAAACTTCTTTGGTATTGTCTTTTGACCCGTCATTGACGAGGATAATTTCATAGTTGATATGCCGCTCGTTTAAAAACGGCAAGACCTTATCTTGCAGGTTGCGACCAATTTTCTTGCCTTCGTTATAGCAAGGGACAACGATTGAAAGCTTTTTGATTTCCATATCAATATTAAAGCACAAAATCATTTAAAAAGACCACAATTTTGTGGTCTTATTTGTTATTTTACTTCGTAGACGCTGACGCGTTTTCGCGATTTGCCGACCCGTTCAAATTTGACGATGCCATCGACGGTGGCAAAGACGGTGTCGTCTCCGCCGCGCATGGCGTTAACACCGGGGTAGACTTTCGTCCCTCTTTGGCGATATAAAATGGAGCCGGC
>CAYYIC010000026.1:0-8899 GCA_964471005.1 uncultured Staphylococcaceae bacterium
TATTAATACAACAAGCAAATTATCAATAATCACTCTTTATCCTCGAAAAATAAATCCCCTTTTTGGATTTGGTAAAAAACCGAAAATTGTTGAATTTGAACTTTTGCGTCGTCAACTTCTTATCGTTCTGTTTGAATATGTATATTTCTTAATATACAATATGAGAGATTTTAGGAGATGATAAAATGGATGTTCTTAAAATAGTTGATCTCCACGTTAACGTGGAGGATAAAGAGATCTTAAAAGGTGTGAGCCTGACTGCCAAAAGCGGTGAGACGATTGCTTTACTGGGCCCAAATGGCCACGGTAAATCCACTCTACTACAAGCGATTATGGGTAACCCCCGCTACATAATAACGAGCGGACAAGTTTTCTTAAATAATCAAGATCTCTTAGCGATGTCGGTGGATGAAAGATCGAAGGCCGGCCTCTTTCTTGGCATGCAGTATCCGAGCGAAGTCGCCGGAGTCGTCAACGCTGATTTTTTGAGGGCCTCAATTAACGCCCGCCGGCCAAAACCCCTATCTCTGTTTCAATTCTATCGTCTTCTGGATTCCACATATAAAAAGATGGGCATTCCCTTTGAGATGGCCAATCGCTCACTAAACGTCGGGTTTTCGGGGGGCGAAAAGAAACGCAACGAAATCTTGCAGATGATTTTGCTTGAGCCCCGTTTTGCTCTGCTTGACGAAATTGACTCCGGCCTCGATATCGACGCCATGACCGTCGTCGCTAATGCGATTCGCGAAGAACAAGATAAAGGTCGTGGCTTTTTAGTTGTTTCGCACTACGCGCGCCTATACAACATGATTAATTTAAATCGGACCATCGTTATGATTAATGGCAAAATTGCCGTTGAAGGCGGTCCTGAAATCATACAGAAAATTGACACTCAAGGATACGAATGGATTAAGACTGAACTCGGTATCGACATCGAAAAAGACGATCCGACAATGAGTTCGGTGTCGATTGGCGTTTGCACCACGAAAGAGGCGATGCGGGATGGCAAATAATATCCGTTCCATCAATATCAAAGAATGCCAAGAAGAAAGTCTTCTAATCGACCTTAAGGATGATTTTGGCGGCCTTGAAATCGGCGTTGGAAAGGGCGCGAACTTAATTCTCAACATCATTAATTTTAGCGAAACCAAAAGCGGTAAAATCACCGCAAAAGTAGAAGAAAATGGCGAATTATTAGCGGTTATGGCTGACTTTTCAAGTGGAAAAGGGAGTCTCGATGTCGATATCGATCTTGTGGGCAACTACGCTCGTGGAACTTGGCGTTTGTCCTCCCTTGCAAGCGCAGACGACGACAAAAAATTCAATGTTCACTTTAATCACCTTGCTCAAAACACGACGGGATTGATGGATAACTATGGCGTCGCCCGCAACTTTTCGCGACTAATTTTTAGCGGAGCCAACGCCATCGTCAGCGGGGCAAAATTTAGCAAGACCAAACAAAATGCCAAAATCATCGTCTTTGATGAAGGGGCAATTGCCAAGGCTGATCCGCGGCTCAATATCGCCGAAAACGAAGTGGAAGCCTCACACGCGGCCGTCGTCGGTAAATTAAGTGATGATCACCTCTTTTATTTGATGTCGCGAGGATTAAACTTAAATGAAGCCAAGAAGCTCATCACTTATGGCTATCTTCTTCCCATCACCAATTATTTCCATGATGAGACCACCAAAATAAGAATTGCGAAGATTATCGAGGAGCGCGTATGAAAAAAATTGATCCTTATCTTATAAGAAATGATTTTCCGATGTTTAAAAATAAGGTCAAAATGCAAGGCAAGCCTCTTATCTTTCTTGATAATGCGTCAACGACTTTTAAGCCTTATGCCGTCGAAAAAGCCGTTAATTCGTATTTTGAATTTGAAACTGCAAATTCACATCGCGGCGACTACGATTTATGCTATAACGTTGATTTAAAAATCGACGAAGCCCGAGCGACGTTAGCGAAGTTTGTCAATGCTGAGAAAAGAGAAATTGTTTTTACTTCTGGAACGTCGATGTCAATCAATCTAATCGCCTATGGATACGGCGTGAAATATCTGACGAAAGACGACGAAATTTTAATTACACAAGCCGAGCACGCCAGCAATGTTTTGCCGTGGTTCAAAGTCGGGGAGATGACCGGCTGTAAAATTAACTACATTCCGCTTAACGAACACGGTAAGTTGGTGCCTGAGAATCTTCGCAAAGTCATCAGCAAAAAAACGAAAATAGTCGCTGTTGCCCACGTCACGAATGTCTTGGGATTCATCGTCGATATCAAGGAAATCTCAAAAATCGCTCACGAGCATGGTGCAATACTCGTCTGTGACGGCGCTCAATCGGTGCCGCATATGCCGACCGATGTCAAAGATTTAGACGTTGATTTCTTATCCTTTTCCGGCCATAAAATGGTCGGCCCGACCGGCATCGGTGTCCTCTATGGAAAATATGCCCTCCTAGAAAAAACCGCTCCGTTTATGACCGGAGGAGGAATGAATGCCAAATTTGATATGTGCGGCGATGTCACCTATTTGCTACCGCCCGCAAAATTTGAAGCCGGAACGCAGAATATCGAAGGCATTTTTGGCTTGAAAGCCGCCGCTGATTACCTGATGAATCTCGGCATGGACAATATTCGTTTTTATGAAGATGAACTCAGGGCTTATGCAATCGAAAAGATAAGAAAGAATAGCCGCGTTACTCTCTATAATGAAAAGGCTGAATCAGGAATTATAACCTTTAATATTAAAGGTGTATTTGCTCAGGATGAAGCGACCTACCTAAATTCGCAAGGTATCGCCTGCCGTTCAGGACAGCACTGCGCGAAAGTATTGCTCGACTACTTGGGAGAAGTCGCAACCGTTCGCGCTTCCATCTATTTTTATAACACGAAGGAAGAAATTGACGCCTTTGTTTCGGCGCTTGAAAAAGGAGGTGACTTCCTCGATGCTTACTTTGCTTGATCCGCAGATGATGCGCGCCATCATTATGGACCATTACGAGAAACCTCGTAACAAACGTACCCCCGTTGATAAACGCTATCGGATGATGCATATCGATTCTCCAAATTGCATCGATGATATCAATGTTTTTTTGCTTGAAGAAAACGGTCTGATATCCGACTGCGCCTTTGACGGCGTCGCCTGCACAATTTCAACAGCCTCGACCGACATCATGACCGAACTTGTCATCGGAAAAAATACTAAAGAAGCTCTTTATATTATCGAACAATATCAAAAGATGATTCACGAGCAGCCCTTTGACGATGCGGTGCTTGACGAAGCAATCGTCTTTATCAATACTCATCGCCAAGCCGCAAGAATTAAGTGTGCGACGATCGGCTGGGATGCCCTCAGAGAATTAATCGATCACCATCATGAAGAAAAATAGGCTTGCAAAAAAAGATTACGAATACGGATTTAAAGACGAGGATGTCTCAGTTTTAAATACTGGAAAAGGGCTGAATGAAAATGTTGTTCGCACCATTTCTCGTTTAAAAAATGAGCCGGAATGGATGCTAAATTTTCGCCTTCGTTCGTACCGCGCTTTTTTGAAGCTATCGATGCCGAAGTTTGGACCAGATTTATCTTTTCTTAATTTCGACGCCTACACTTATTTTACGCGACCGAGTCAGAGAGAAGAGACGAGCTGGGACGATGTTCCTGAGACAATTAAAAAGACCTTTCAAAAACTCGGCTTACCCGAAGCTGAACAAAAGTATCTATCCGGTGTAGCCACGCAGTATGAATCGGAAATGGTCTACCATAACATGCTTAAAGAAGTCCAAGACAAAGGTGTCGTGTTTTTGTCAACCGATCAGGCCTTAAAAATGATGCCAGATCTTTTTCATCAATATTTCAACAGTGTCGTCCCCTATGCTGACAATAAATTTTCGGCTCTCAATGGTGCGGTGTGGTCAGGCGGCTCTTTTATCTATGTTCCCAAAGGCGTCAAACTAGACAAGCCTTTGCAGTCGTACTTTAGAATCAACAACGAAAGGTCGGGGCAATTTGAAAGAACTTTGATCATCGTCGATGAAGGCGCCGATGTTCACTATGTCGAAGGATGCACCGCGCCGATCTATTCACGCGAATCTCTACATGCCGCCGTCGTTGAAATCATCATCTTAAAAGGTGGCAAGTGCCGCTATTCGACAGTGCAAAACTGGTCAAAAAATATTGTAAATCTCGTCACAAAACGTGCGATTTGCCATGAAAATGCCCAAATGGAATGGATTGATGGCAATATCGGTAGCCAAGTAAATATGAAGTATCCAGCCGTCATCTTAGCAGGGGACGGTTCACGAGGAACATGTATTTCCATCGCCGTTTCCGATTGTCATCAATATCAAGATGCCGGCGCGCGGATGATTCATCGCGGCAAGAATACGAGTTCGACGATCATCTCGAAATCAATTGTCAGAAATGGGGGAACCGCCAACTATCGCGGTACCGTTCGCCATGAAAAAGAAGCTCTTAATTCGCGGAGCCATGTCGAGTGCGATACCCTGATTCTCGACGATATTTCAAAGAGTGATACGATTCCGACCAATCAAGTAAACAATGACCAATCGTATATCGAACATGAAGCCACAGTCAGCAAGATTAATGAAGATCAGCTCTTCTATCTAATGTCTCGCGGCATGAGCAAAAAAGATGCTACACAGATGATTATCATGGGTTTCATCGAACCTTTTTCACGAGAACTTCCAATGGAATATGCCGTTGAACTTAATCAATTGATTAAGATGGATATGGAAGGAAGCGTCGGTTAATGACTTATGATGTAATTGTTGTCGGAGGCGGACACGCGGGCGTTGAAGCCGCACATGCCGCGGCCGTGATGGGCTGTCAAACTCTGCTTTGCACGCTTAATTTTAAGGCTGTGTCACGCATGTCATGTAATCCATCCATCGGCGGTTCGGCCAAAGGCATTGTCGTTCGCGAAATCGATGCTCTAGGGGGCGTGATGGGTGTCGCCGCCGATTATCAGTACCTGCAGATGAAAATGCTCAATACTGGAAAAGGACCTGGTGTTCAGTGTTTAAGGACACAAAGCGATCGCAACATTTATCCTGGTCGTGTTCAGGACATTCTATTATCGACACCGAATTTAAAGATTAAAGAAGGAATGGTCACTTCTCTTTTACATGATGACGAAAATGTCTTTGGCGTGATAATGGATGATGGTGAAGAAGTTAGCGCAAAAGCTGTCGTTATAACGACAGGGACATATATGGAAGCTCAGATTTTGTGCGGACTTGAAAAAAACTCAAGCGGACCGGACGGAGAAAAAGCCTCGATTGGATTATCGAAAAAGCTGGCCGACATGGGCATCGAAATCTATCGGCTTAAGACCGGAACTCCACCGCGCATTCGCAAATCGACCATCGATTTTTCAAAAGCCAGCATTCAATATGGGACGAATGCTAAGTTAGCTTTTTCTTATACGACAAAAACTTATGTGCCATTTAATGATCAACTAGTCTGCCATCTGATCTACACATCCCCTGAAACCCATAAAGTTGTCAAGGCCAACTTACAGCGCTCGGCCCAATTTAATGGGCAAATTAAAGGCGTTGGACCGCGCTATTGCCCTTCGATTGAAGGAAAAATTACAACGTTTTTTGATAAGTCGCGCCACCAACTCTTCTTGGAGCCAGAAACAAAAGATGGCGACTCCATCTACATTCAAGGCTTTGCAACCTCGATGCCGAGAGATGTCCAGGAACAAATGGTTCGCTCCCTCCCCGGTTTTGATAATGCCGAAATATTAAAATATGGCTATGCGATCGAATATGACGCTATCGTTCCGACGCAATTTGATGCCACTTTACGAGTTAAGAAATATAAGGGCCTTTATGGGGCTGGCCAAATATGCGGGACATCAGGATATGAGGAGGCAGCCGGACTCGGAATCATGGCCGGAATAAATGCCGTATTAGCAATTCGTGGCGAGGAACCTTTTGTCTTGAAAAGAAACGAATCATATATCGGGGTCATGATTGACGATTTAGTCACAAAAGGCGCAGCGGAGCCATATCGCCTTTTATCTTCACGAGCGGAATATCGCCTTTTGCTAAGGCACGACAACGCGGATTTGAGGCTTACTGACCACGGATATAAACTCGGACTTATCGCAAAAGAAAGATATCAAGGTTTTCTTTCGAAAAATGATAATCTCCATAAAGTTCTCTCGGTGCTTAAAACAACATATCTCGGGGCCAATAAGAAAGTAAATGACTATCTGCTAAAACAAGGTTGTACACCTCTCAAGGCTGGGACGCTGGCTTTTGATTTATTAAAAAGACCCGATGTAAAATACGCCCATATCATCGATCTTATTCCAGAATTATCTGCTAATTTTCTCGACGAGACAGGCATCATGCAACTCGAAATTATGGTTAAATATGAAGGGTATATCGTCAAGCAAGAAAAAGAGGCGAAATCATTTGCCAAATTTGAAAGTCTTTTCCTTCCCGAAAACCTCGATTATTCTCATGTCGACGGTCTCGCTTTGGAGGCAAGGCAAAAATTGGCGGCGATTAAGCCGCGCACAATCGGTCAAGCCAGCCGCGTCGGCGGAGTGAATCCAAGCGATATCTCGGTTCTTGTTTTAACATTAAAACGGAAAGGGTTGCTATGACGCTTGAAACCTTCGTCAGCTATTGCCAAAAAGAGCTAAAAATCGAACTTAGCAAACGGCAAATTGAATGTTTTGCTACATATTTAGCTATGCTAAAAGAATGGAATCTCATGTTTAATTTGACCGCTATTACAGAGGATGAACAAATAATCGAGAAGCACTTTCTTGATAGTTTGTTACCCTTAAAATATATTTCGATTAAGGATAAATCATTGATAGACATCGGCTCGGGCGCCGGTTTTCCCGGTATGGTTTTGGCCATCGTCAATCCTGATGCTCGCATCGTCTTACTCGAACCGAATAATAAAAAAGCTAAGTTTTTAAATGTTGTAAAAGAGAAATTGTCCTTGAATAATGTCACGGTTGTAATCGGGCGGGCTGAAACGCAAATTCTCGATCGTGAAGCGCACGATTTTGCAACTGCAAGAGCAGTCAAACAATTAAACATTCTTTTAGAACTGGTAATACCTTTGCTCAAAGTCAAAGGCACGTTTATAGCGATGAAATCACAAAATGTTAGCGAAGAAATGTCCGCATCTAAAAACGCGTTAAAAACACTGAAATCTAAGATTATATCTTGTCACGAAGATATTTTGCCAAGCGACAGGGATGTGCGAATCAATCTTCTTATCGTTAAAAACGATATCACTCCATCACGCTTTCCGCGCATCTATAGTCAGATAAGCGCCAAACCGCTTTAATTGTTTATGGTTGTTTTCATTTAAGATAAACTATTAGATTATGACGAGAATCATCGGTATCGCAAATCAAAAAGGCGGAGTTGGGAAAACGACGACCGCAATTAATTTATCAAGCGCTTTAGCTCACTTTAAAAGGCGAATTTTATTAATTGATTTGGATCCCCAAAGCGATGCGACGCGCGGACTCGGCTTTGATGCTAGCCTCCTCAATCGCAGCGTGTATGACGTTTTAGCCAGCAGCTATGACATCAACAAAGTCATTAAGCGCACGGCTTTAAAATATTTAGACCTTATTCCCAGCAGCCTCAAATTAGTTTCGTTGGATTCGATCTTGACCGACAAGGTCGAAGATAAGACGACGCTTCTTCGCGAGGCGCTTAAAAATCTTAAAAAAGAATACGACTATGTCATTATCGACTGCCCGCCATCACTCGGCATCTTGAATCATAATTCGATGGTCGCATCACACAGCATTCTTATTCCAGTCCAATGCGAATATTTCGCACTTGAAGCTGTAGCCACGACTTTAGCGGCTATTTCAAAAGTTCAGCGCAGCGCTAATTCCAAATTAGAAATCGAAGGTTTTTTGCTGACAATGTATGATTCAAGAACGAGACTTGGAACAGAAATAACCACGCAAATCAGAGGTTTATTCAAAGAAAATACGTTTTTAGCGACGATTCCTCGCAACATTTCTATTCCCGAATCATCATCGAAAGGTTTGCCAGTTACGCTATATCGCCCGAGTTCAGCGGGAAGTCTCGCTTACTTCTCTTTGGCTCGTGAAGTGATGGACAAAGAGCATTCCCACTAAGTTAACTTTACTATTTGTGCACTTTGCACAATAATTAATGCGTGATTAAATATTACTTTTTTATATCTCAGAAGGACATAAATGTCGAGCGCTTTCAAACCGCTCTTTGCAATTCTTATAAAAATATTTTTGCCATTAATTTTTTTAATGCGCGCAGCGGTTTTTTATCCTCAGATGAATATTTATATGATTGCTTAGAATCGCTTATTCCCGTCATTATGAGCGACACCGACAACTCATATTCCTTTTTGATGACGCACGATGATAATTGTTTGAGCCGCGAAGCAATTAAAAAATTAGCTCGAAGCCACGGTATCAATCTGAGTAACTTAGCGGATTTGCTTTTAAACCTCGCTATCGAAGGCGACTACGAATTAGTGCACATCGCTAAGAAGCAGTTTGCGACGATGCCACGCCAATTGATGGTTACCGCCGAGAGCTTCATCTCTTGCGGTCTCAATGCTTCTTTGGCCGCTAAGAAACTATATGTTCATCGCAATACATTTTCTTACCGCCTCAATCAGTTTATCGAAGCCACTAATCTCGATATTCGTGATTTTCATAACGCGCTGTTTTTCAATATTTTCACCAAACTGAGCTCGAACATTCGCGTTAGCTGATATCACGAAAATCTTCTTTCTAAGTCGCAAAGCGACTTTTTTAGATAATAATTTTCAATTTCGCGCCCATTATATATAGATACTGTTTCTTGAATATGTTAAAATACATATTCGATGTT
>CAYYIC010000027.1:0-8366 GCA_964471005.1 uncultured Staphylococcaceae bacterium
ATCGATAAAGTAATAGATGGCGATTTGAACGACCATTACCATGCCGAGCATAGCGCTTAGCCTTAATAGATAGCGACCGATGTTTTTAGAATGGATGAGCCCCTCGACGAGCAAGAGGATAAATAGAGGAAAGGACAGACGGCCGATGCAGCGAAAGACAAAGCCGACGATGTAAAGAGCATCATTTTGTGATGAAGTGTACAGCCACATAAACGCCCCGACATGGTCGATGACCATCGTCGCAAAGGCGATAATCTTGATCCAGAAACCGGATAATTTCTGAGCCTTTTCTAATTTTGAATCCATTTTTTCTCCTAATTTTGGAAGGTGGTGAGCAGAAAGCTGATTAGATTATTGGTTATGTGTGCGTACGTAGAGACAGCGAATCCTTCCCTCTCATAAGCAATCGTCAATATTGTGCCGGCGAGAATATATGAAGGAAGGTTGATCAGCTCATTGATGATCGTCGCGGAATTAAATGTCATGTGGATAACCCCAAAAATAAGCATGGTTACGATGTAGGCTAGAGGTCGATTAAAGCGGTGGAGGAGAGAGAATAAGCCGAGGCGGTAGGTCATCTCCTCGACGATCGGACCGAGGATGACAAAGGCGACTAGCGATATGACGGGATAGGAAGTCATCATCGCGACGATGGCTGATTCGTTTTGATTGTCGCTTATTTTGATTCCAGAGAAGATGATTATCAGGTTATAGATGATGACCGAAGCCATGACTGCAAAGCCGTAAGCGATGCCGACGATGATGGCTCGCAAGTGCTTAAAAGACTTTAAAACGGTGATTAAGTCTTTCCACAGCAATCCTAAAAGACCGACAAAAAGAATCGCATAAGTAATAAGATTGAGCATGATGCTGGTTTGGTGAGAGGCGAGATAGGCCTCGCGCTGAACTTCGTCGGCGATATTGTTGTTGGCGTAAAAAACAAAAAAGAGGGAAACGGCGTAACTGACGAGCGTTAAACCGCCCCAGCCAATCAAAAAAAGAAAGATTTGCTTAATCCAATGGAGGGCGATGACATTTGTAAAGCGCGAGGTAAATTGCGGGCCGGTGCTCGGCTGACCGCAATGCGGACAAGTGTCGAAAGAGCCATCATGGATATGGTGGCAAATCGGACAGCGACGATAATTGTGGGGTTTATTCTTGTTTTGAAACATTGCTGATAGTTTACGCGCTTTTAAGTTAAATATGTAAATAACTTTTAACAAGTTATGCAATAATAATATAATAAAAGCGAGGTGGGTGCACAAACAATATGGATGCAGCTACGATTGAATTAGTTACCAATATCATAACATGGGGCAGTCTCGGCCTCTTGATATTACTTGTCGTAATTTTATTTTTCGCTGGCTTGATCGGCTGGAAGCGCGGTATTTTTAGCGCTGGTTTCCGCCTTCTGTTTATCGGTACTTTAATCATTGTTGCTTTAGCGACGGTCCGCCCGATGGTCGAATTTATCGGCAATCGGGATATGGCTCCCTTGTTAAGGCTATTTAATATGGAAAGCTTGCCTGGTTTTCCAAACGTTGAAGTGACGAGCATCTTTGAAACTCTAGCTAATCTCCTCGTCGCTCTCGGGGAGAAAAACGGCATAACCATTACCTCCGAGCAAGTTGCGCCGGTTGTTCATGGTTTGGTCTATTTGATTCTATCTACTTTTGTTATTATCATGGATGGCATTCTCATCTCTTCGCTCGGCAATTTGGCAGCCACCATTTTGTGGCATGCCCTGTTTAAACATTTAATCAGCAAGCGCGTGCGTAAGGCGATTCGCGTCAAAGGCGTGGCCGCTTTGATGGGCGCGACGCAAACTCTCGTTGTTGGAGCCATGCTCATCTTTCCCTTCTCCGCCCTTATCAACAACGTGACTGCGGCTTTTAAAAACGAAGATAATGGTATCAAGATTGATAACGAGATGATCAATACCGTGACGACGATTGTCGACGCTTATGAAGACAGCGTCCTGGCTAATGTTTTATTTAATTGGACCGATAATACCAGCGGGCAGAGCTGGGATGTCATGCTCATGGATTCGCTCACTTCCGCGGATGTCAATGGCCTCAAAGTCAGCTTTATCGATGAGTTATATAATATTGTCGGAATCGGCAAAACTTTAGTTTCGGCTGGTATTTTAAGCGAAGAGGGAATGGCTTCAATCGGTCAGACGCTCCTCGCTAATGACGAGATGGTCGTCTCCTTACTCTCTTCAATCGGCAACTCCGGCCTCGTCTTAATGCTCTTGCCGGTCGCCGTCGATCTAGCTCTTAACCTCGATGTCGTCAAACAGTACGTCGGCGATGATTTGATTGACATAAGCGATGTCGATTGGAAGCGCGAAATCAACAATATCGGCGAGATGTATAAAGCCGTTAAAGAAACCGGACTTTTTGATGACCTTCTCGACGAAGAAGGAAATCCCACTTTAGGTGCCGATGCATTGAAGAAAATTTTCGAGCTCGATACATATTCGGGCATCATGAACATCTTTAAATCTATCGATGACAGCAAATTGCTCAGCCGTGCGATCCCGGCCGTCGCTTTTACAATGTATAACACCTTGAAAGATAATCCCGACACGGCAGCCTACTCAGCCTTCTTGCCGAGTGCCTGGGAAGATTATTCAGCGATTAGATGGGGCTCCGAATTAAGTATCGTTTATGATTCCCTATTTAGATTAAACGCCTTAGATGAGACGATGATTGACGCTTTAATTAGTGCCGGTGGCGGAGACGAGGGCGGTGGCGAGCCTCAAGGCAAGCCAGAACCAGCGGTTATAGAAGCCCTTGAAAACGCCGTAAAAGGCGCTCCATACATGTCAGAAGAAGATGTTAATAATTCTCTATTAGCTGGTGAAGATGAACCCGCAGAAGAAAACCCCGGTCCTTTGGAAGCGATCCTTCGCAACGCCAAGGCCATCAAAGAGATTATTATCGGCCGCACCGATGCTAACGGCAATCCCCTCGGCGTCGATGCAAATGGTGTCACTCGTGTTTTTGATGAAGATGGTAACCGCCTTTATAACCGCCATTATGCTCTTTTTGACTCCGAGCTACTCCAATACTCGCTATCGGGCGCCATTACCGCGTTAGTCGATTCGCTCTTTGCTGACTTTGATTTAAGCGGCGTCGACATCGATGGTCTGATCAACGATTTAAATACTGGCGTCAAACTTTTAAACTATAAAAAAGAATATGGTGCCGTTCTCGATCTGATGGTCACCCTTGGGGAAAACGACGCGACGAGAGCTTTGATTCTCGATTTGGAAAACAAGCCAGGTATCGTTTTTAACGATGATGGCGGTCTCGAAAGTATCGATCCCGAGCTGATTAACGGCCTGAAGATTGGGCTTCCAAAAATCGATAATTCGCGCCTTTTGTCATTGATTTTTCCAAGTTTGCTCGAATCAACTTTTAGTAGCGATGATATGTCTGGTATGTTTACGGCCATCGGCCTCGACCCCGATAAGCTCAATTGGGATACACCGCGCCTCGGCCGTGAATTTGCCCTGTTGATCGATGCTTTTGACAGCGTTCAAGAGCTGATGGACATCATGAAACCTTATCAAGATGAAAGTGGAAGTGTTCCGGCAGAAAATTTCGGTCCTCTGATGCTGGAACTCTCCGAAAACGACGAGCCGCTCGCGAAGATGCTCGATACGCTTTACGCCTCAAATATCATCAACGAAAAATATCAAGAAGACGTCTTTGATATCTTTGGAGTTTTACTCCACGCCAAGGGTGAGATGGTCGATGGCACGAATTCGAATTTCTACGCCCTGCTCGACTATGTTTTTGAAAACCTTCTCCAAGGTCGAGGCTTCACAAACAAGAAAGATATTTATAATGTCGCGAAGTGGGCAAACTCACGGACGATCGATGGCGATTTCCGTCGCGATCGCTTCGGCGATGCCATCTATGATGGCGAAACTGGTTTTATGACGGAATTTATCTCGGCGGTAGGCCGAACGGGTTTGCTTGATATCATCGATATTGAAGAAGGAGAATCGATTGATTATGGAGAACTGGGGGCCGCGGTCGGCGAAGTGTTCGATTCCGTCGAAAGAAGCACAGTTTTCTCCGCGACCTTTGGCGATGTCCTCGACATGTTTGTCCTCGAACAGCTGAGCGATGATCCCGGCGATGTCTCCTTTAATAATGTCAGCGACTGGTCGCTTGAAGGCGATGCTTTTGAAAGGCTGTGCTTAGCGATTGATGATTTCGGAGATATCGATTTTGCCGATATTGACTTTATCGGTAGCGATCCAGATAATGTCGTCGAACTTCTAAGCGCGCTGGCGGATTCACAGATGTTTGATGGACCGCATGACTATCTATTTGGCGATTTTTTCTACGATCAACTCATGACCTCTCTTGGAGGCAACACCCAATATTTCTACGATCCGAATGCGACCACGACCAATGAAGTCAAAGAAGATTTTGATTCGCTTGAAACCAGGCCTGAATGGCAAGGCGAAATCATATTATTTGGCGAAGCGTTAGAGGCCCTGCAAGGGGCGAATGTCGATAAAAATGGTGATCCGATCGACAACTCTCCTCCAATCGATTATCTCGGCTTGCTCACAACCGGAAAAGTTACGGCCGATAATGTTCACAATATTTTAACGTCGCTCAACAATACGACGACCATGCGCATGATCATCTACAACGGATACAATCAAATCGCCACAGCCTTTGCCTCCGATGAAATCGATCTCGCGACGATGAATAACATCGCCCTTGTCGATATGAGCAAAGCGCAGAGGCAAGAGGAAATCGATGTCACAGTCGAGATGTATCGCGTCATCGAAAGCATGGGCACGCAAGATCCCATCACAAATAAATATTCTTACAATATCAATTTGCGCGACGCTACCGATGAGAGCATCACTGATTTGCGCGATGCCCTAGATAGTCTCGTCTCTTCAGTCGTCTTTAACTCTCTCGACGGCGATTCTTTGCCGGGCGACGAGTCGGTCTTTAAACAGTTCACCCGTTTCATCATGCGCAGGCCGGTTATCGATGAGGCAATTTTCCGCCCTGAAAATCCTAAGGATAAAGGCGTTAGCGATAGCCATTACACCGATGGGCCGAGCAAGACCACATACTTGCTCAACTCCAACTTTCCGACCCCGACCGTCGATGTCAATATGGACTTGGTCTTCGATGTCGTCAAAACCGAAGTTTTACAGAGGAGTTACATCGATGAGATGGTTGACCTAGTCGATGTTATGACCCACTTAGATGATGGTTTGGGCGTCGGCGATCCGAGCCCTTTCTCCGCGGATGGTCTCGACGTCGAATTTGACGTTTTAACCGCGACTAACTTCGAAGATATCTTAAATGTTTTAAATGATTCCGAACTGCTCTATGACTGTGTCCCGAATATGATATCGCGCATCGTCAATGACGAATCGGCTTTTGCCATCGACGATATTAATCTTGGAGCTGCTAATCCCTTCTTCCATTATAGTGGAGTTAACTTTACTAATCGTTTCCCAACCGGTGAAATTACGGAATTGAGCGATCTCTTTATCCTCATTCAGGACTTCAGCAGTCTCGTCACCTCAGGTGGTATCGATTTAGGCCTTATCGCCGGCGAGTTGACCCTCTTTAAAGATACGCTTGTCGCCCTTCAAGAGACGGAGACATTTTATCGCGCGGGAAGTTATTTACCTGGCGAAATCAGTGTCTTTGAACAGATAATGCGCAAGATTTACACCGATACTTATCTTGCTGAATTGTCATATAATCAAGTCCTCGACTTCGATGCCTCAATCAGTTTCATCTCCGAAGGCATCGTCAAAAAAATCACCGACAGCATCGTTGATTTTCCCAATTTTAACAATCCTTTGCACGGCCCTTCTCTTCACGCTGGAGACTGGGTCAGCGAAATCGATGCGATCGGCGATTTGATCGTCGCTTTTGATGGCTTAGGGATGGAATCGGGAGATTTCTCGGGCCTTGGTGTCGATTCGCTGACCCCAAGCGACTTGTCTATAATCCTTCAGCGCATCAACGCTCTCGATGTCGTTAAAGATGCCATACCATATATGATTAAAGATGCTTTATATAACGAAAATATCAGCTTTGATCGCTTCTCGACTTATAACAAAGCAACTTTTACGTTTGATGAGAGCGATTTTGGCGGATCGCTAGGCACCGTCACTTTATCTTATGGTTCACCTTCCGTTACCATTGATATTACCGGCACCGATGTCACTAGCGACGGTAGCGTCATCACCGTAAACGCCGGCGGTTATTTCTATAACACCGATCCGATCGACGATATCTCCTCGCTCGTCATCGATGCGGACGGGCCGGCCGATTTAAAAGTCTACTACGGCAATACTGCTGATCCGACGACCAACTTCTATTTTTTGACCGCCGAAGCAGGCGATGTTTACACCGTCGACTTAAGCGATGCCAAATACAAGTATTTCCGCGTCGAAGCCACCTCGAATACCAACATTGATATCGTCACCATCAATCAAGCGATTGAGACGGGAAACTACTTGCAAGATCAAGAGAGTTATCGCGATAGAAACATTCCAATTCTCATCGACTTAATGGATGAATTTTTCATCGATTCGACGAGTTCTTATTATGACTTTAGTCAACCCGCAGGCGTCGTCGGCTTTGTCAATGACGGCAATTCTACGGCCCCAATTATCGCTTTTATCGCGGATAGCGATTTATATCAAGATCCGGTCACCCCCGATTATAAGGGCGAGGCCGTCTTCCTTTATAACATTATGTCCTTTAAGATGACGCAAGTCGTCGGAGGAGTGCCAATCACTTTGGACAGCGAACTCGCCGATAATGTAACCGGTGTGACGCCCGATGACAAACTCGAAAAAATCGACCATATCCTCAACGAAGACGCTTCCGCCAAGTTCAAAACTGAAAAAGAAGGCGACGCCATCGATTATGGCTTGTTTGCCATGTCCTTCCTCGAAGGGGCCAATAACATTGACACGACGAAAACAGCTTTTGTCTCCCCTCAAGATTATTATCTTTATAACATCACCCGTTTCGATAATGGTTTGGAGATTGTCAACTATCTCGACTTAGCCATCGGCGCGAGCTCGCGCGGTGTCGTCGACAGCAATTTACTCGACGATTATGGGCATGCTTTATTGGTCAGCGAAATTGTCGCCGGCCAACTTAATGATATTCTACAAACTAGATATGTTTATCTACACACTAATGCAATTCCCCATGTCGATTTATATGCCAACACCTATGATAAACTTAATGCCACGGAACGAATCGGCTTCACTGGAGCGGTCAAAGCCCTTTATTATTCACTGAACAGCCTGCTCGTTCCTGATACCGAGATGACCGAAGTCGAAATTATGGAAGCTTTTGAAAATATGCTCGATTCGGAAATCGCCATGACCTTCTACCTCGCCGATATTTATCCATGCTTAAGTGGTGATGTCCTGGCCGGCGGTCGCGGCTTAGCCGTCAATCCCAATCCGACGACCTTGGTCGATTGGCAAAACATCGCCCAAGCCTTAATCGACGACCGCGATTATTAGTAAGATGCGGACGATCCTTTCTTCTTTTTCATCATCTCTCATCGTCGATAAGTCACGCTTTATAGGTGTGACTTTTCATGTTGAAAAGAGCCTCGAAGTGGAGCCTCTTTTAAAAGCTGTGCGAAAGGAATATCCCAAAGCTAAACACTATTGTTATGCCTACGTAATTGGGCAGGAAGAAAAAGGCTTTGATGACGGCGAACCGTCAAAGACGGCTGGCCGGCCCCTCCTCGAACTTCTCAAACGCGGGGAATATGATGAAACCTTGATTGTAGTAGTTCGCTATTTTGGGGGCACCCTCCTGGGGGCCTCAAGGCTTTTGCGGACGTATGTAAACGTCGCTAATGCGACATTAAACGCGGCCGAGAAGCATCGAATTGCCGACCTTTTTGCCTATCAACTCGAAATTGCTTATAGTGGCTATGAATCGTTGCTGAACGAAGCAAAAAAGCGTTCATACATCTTGGAAAACGCCGTCTTTAGCGATACTATTAAGATTAAGCTTTTAAGCGAGACAAAGGCTGACGAATTTTTGCATCAATTTCTTCAAGGACGGGATAAAATATCCCTCCTCGTGTCAGAAAAGCGTTATATAAAGGAGATTTAATATGATTTTAGCAAGTGAATATGCGCAGCGGCGAGACCGCCTCTTCGATTTGTTTGAGGATGATTCTTTTGCCGTTTTTTACGCCGGTGTCGGCCGCAAGATGTCCAATGATCATTTCGCCTATACGGTGAATCGCAACTTCTACTATTTAACCGGCATCGATCAGGAAAACTCCGTCGTCATGCTCGTCAAATCGTGCGGCGA
>CAYYIC010000028.1:0-6744 GCA_964471005.1 uncultured Staphylococcaceae bacterium
AATCCGTCGCCGCCTCGATGGTTTTTATAGCGATGAGCTCAGTGACAAATTAAAAAAATCCCTCATGTAAGCGCGTCCGCATTGTTATGTTGACATACCCTTTTTAGAATGCTATATTTTGTAGGCAAGATGTAAGGTAGGATAATAAAAATGATGCGTCAAAAAATTATTTTAATTTGCCCGATATGCTTGAATCGCAACTACACGACAACGAAGCGAAAAGATGCGAACTCGGGACGTGTCGAACTCAAGAAATATTGTCCGCACTGCAATGCGTACACCTTGCATAAAGAAAGCAAATAGGAGGCTTAAATATGGGTGTTAGAAAGTATACCGCCGAAGTCATTAAAGAAGGTAAGCGCATCCGCTGGCCAAAGCGCGAAGAATTACTGCCGACAATTATCGTCGTCGTGGCAATCGCGGCCTTTGCCGCTATTTTCCTAAGTCTTGAAGACTGGGCCGCTGGCTCGCTTCTTCAAACCTTAAAAGAAGCTTTCGCAGAATGGAGTAAATAACTATGGGACCAGAATTAAGTAAAAAGCAGTGGTACATCGTGACGGCATATTCCGGGCACGAGAATAAAGTCGCTGAAAACATCAAAACGAGAATTAGCCGCATGAACCTCGGCGATTACATCTTTAAGGTTCTTGTCGCCGAACAGGAAATCAATGTTTTAAAAGATGGACTTCCAACCGGCAAGACAAAAATGAAAAATCTCTATCCCGGATATATTTTTGTCGAGATGATTATGACCGACGATTCATGGTTTATGGTTCGTAACACACCTGGAGTAACTGGCATAGCCGGATCATCTGGAGGCGGACAAAAGCCCACTCCGGTCACTCGCGAAGAAATCGAACCAGTCTTAAAGAGAATGGGCATCATCGATGAATCGATGTACGATCGCTATAATGTCGGCGATCTCGTCAAAGTTATTCACGGTCCTCTTGAAGGCACCGAAGGTCACATTTTATCAATCGATAAAGAGACCGGCGCATGCCGCGTTGAAACCGTCTTCTTCGGACGTCCGACGCCCGTCGATGTCGAATTTAGCGAAATTGAAAGAATTTAACAAAGTCCCCGAAAGGGGATTTTTGTTATCATATCGCTTGTATGTAGCCCCACTTTGTAATACTTTTATGATGCGTGCTTAAGCACGGCAAAGAGGTATTACCATGAAAAAAATTGTATATATCGTCGAAGGTCTCGACTGTGGCAATTGTGCGGCCAAGATCGAAAGGCATTTGAACAAGGACGAGGCCATTGCCCATGCCAGCCTCGATTTTGCAACCGCCCGTCTGTACGTCACTTATAAAGAAAACGAACAAGCGTATAATCTTCAGGAAATTACTAATAAGATTAAAGAAGTTAACGACGATAATCTTACAATTACCTATCCAGAAAAAGTAGGCGGGCAGAAGAAAAAGATGATGAGTAGAAAAATTCTTTTTATCATCGTCCGCCTCGCCATCTCAACCATTTTATTGCTGGTCGCCACATTTTTTGTTCCCCACGATTTGCATTGGCTGCAGGTCGTTATTTATTCAATTTCTCTCGCAGTTATAATCTATGACATAACGTGGAAATCAATCGCGAAAATCATTCGATTTAGAAACCCACTTGACGAGAATTTGTTGCTCACTATCTCAGCTGTCGGTGCTTTCTTAATGGGTCTACCCATATTGGGTGCGCACGGTGAATTTATCGAAGGCATCATGATTATCGGTTTTTACCAAATTGGTCAAATTTTCGAAGAGATTGCGATTTTAAAATCGCGACAAGCAATTACCAATGCCGTCGATCTGCGGGGAGATAGCGCTAACCTTTTGATAGGTGAAGAAGTCAGAGTCGTCCACCCAAATGAATTGAAAATTGATGATATTATTATCATCAAAGTAGGAGAAATAATCCCCATTGATGGAGTTATTATCGATGGTGATGGAACTCTTGACACCTCGAGTTTGACTGGAGAATTCATCCCTGTGAATGTGGATGAAGGCGATAAAGTTCTGAGTGGAAGCATCCTCAAATCCGGTTCCCTGACTTTGCGTGTCGAGCGCCAGTACGAAGATAGCGCCATTGCCAAAATCCTCGATCTCGTCACCAGCAGTGGCGAACGCAAATCCAATGCCGAAAAGTTTATCACTAAATTCGCTCGTTTCTACACTCCGATTGTGATGGTTTTAGCGGTTCTTGTCGCTCTTGTCCCGCTTGTTTTTCCTGGACAAAATTATACCGATTGGATATACAATGCCCTTTCCGTTCTTGTCGTGTCGTGCCCCTGCGCCATCGTCATCTCCGTTCCTCTCGCCTTCTTTTCCGGCATCGGTTTGGCCAGCAAAAAAGGTATCATAATCAAAGGTTCAAACTACCTTGACAAATTGAGCAAACTGGGCTTTGTTTTAACTGATAAAACAGGAACTTTAACATATGGCTATTTCGAAGTTAAGAAGGCTGTTCCTATCGGCATTTCAGAAGAGGTTTTTTGGGATTATTTTGTGGCCGTTGAAAGCCAATCTAACCACCCGATTGCCAAAGCTATTTTACATAGTCATAGAAGACAAAAAAGCCACAAGTTGCAGGAAAATTATCGCGAATTGCCGGGTTTTGGTGTCGAAACCACTTATCAAAATCATCGCCTTTTTGCGGGCAAACCCGCTTTTCTTAAAGAGGTGGGAATTGAAGTTCCAAATGTCGAAGAAGTGGGAACTGTTATACATCTTGGCGTCGATGGTGTTTACTCTGGTTATGCGGTCTTAAATGACACCGCGAAAGTCGACTCCAAATCGATGGTTGATAACTTGAAAAAAATGGGCATAAAAACCATTCTTCTCTCCGGCGACAAAAAGGACAACGCCACTCTCATCGCAAAAGAGTTAAACATTGAAGAACATTATGGTTCTTTAACTCCTGAGGATAAGCTTAAGATTCTCGAATCATATCTTTTAAAGAATAGCAAAGGTGTTGGCTTTGTCGGTGATGGAGTTAACGACGCGCCCTCCATCATCCGCAGCGATGTCGGTTTCGCCATGTCTGGTATCGGTAGCGATATCGCCGTCGAAAATGCCGAAGTTATTATCGTCAATGATAATCCGATGAAGGTTGTCGACGCGATTCGCATCGCGAAAATGACGCGCAGTGTGGCCATTTTTAATATCGTCTTTTCGCTGTTGGTTAAATTCTCGATTATGGTGTTAATCATCGCCGGCGTTCTCGGCGAGTTGCAGATGACAATTGCGATGCTGGCCGACACCGGATTGACTGTTTTGATGATTCTCAACTCCCTTCTTCTTCTATACCGCAAAGTTTAGTTCTCAGCAAATTTTCTGATCGAAAAAAGCATATACCTATCTCATAACGAGTTCGCTCGTTTTGCATTTTTTACTTGCTACTTCGAAAATTCCCTTGTATGTGTGCGTGGTATTTGCTAAAATACTTCAGCGTGCGTTCTTGAGTGTAGACATAATGAGCGCTCGCAGTCTTGTGTGGAAGGATGCACGATTCATCCCCCGACCACAACACGGACAACAAATTCACTACAAAGGAGGAATGTCACGTGAGTAAAAGAATCGCTAAAGTCGTGAAGATGGAACTTCCAGGTGGCGAAGCCAAACCTGGACCCAAACTCGCCTCAGCCGGTGTCATCATGCCGAAGTTCTGCACGGACTTCAACGCGAAGACCGCCGACCGCCGCGGTGAGACCGTTCCGGTTATCATCACGGCCTATGAAGACAAATCACATGATTTTGTCATCAAGACGACGCCCGTCGCTGAACTATTAAAAAAGGCTGCCGGCATCGCTAAAGGTTCCGCAAACCAAAAAACCACGAAAGTGGGTCACATCAGCAGGACAAAATTGCGGGAAATCGCCGAGTACAAAATGCCTGATCTCAATTGCAATGATATCGGAGCCGCTCTCAAAGTTGTTGAGGGCTCAGCTCATAACATGGGCATTACGATCGACGAGGATTAGTGGGAGGGTGTAAACCCGTCCGTACCACCTAGGAGGAAAAAAATGAAAGTAGGAAAAAAATACAAGGTCGCCGCTGAACTTGTCGATGTCAACAAACTCTACACCATCGAAGAAGCTGCCGAACTTGTCAAAAAGACTTCCACTGTGAAGTTTGATGCTACCATTGATGCTTCTTTCCGGCTTAATGTTAATCCCAAAGTCGCGGATCAACAAATTAGAGGCACGATCAACCTGCCTCACGGCAACGGCAAATCGAAGAGAATTCTCGCCGTTACGAACAAAGTCGAAGACGCGAAAGCGGCCGGCGCGGATTTCGCCGGGGGCAAAGAAATGCTCGAAAAAATCCAAAAAGAAAACTGGTTTGATTTTGATGTTATCGTCGCCACACCAGACATGATGGGCGAACTCGGCAAAATGGGACGTGTCCTCGGGCCAAAAGGCTTGATGCCTAACCCCAAAACCGGCACTGTTGCCGTCGATATTGCCAAGGCTATTCATGAAATCAAACGCGGTAAAGTCGAATACCGCGTAGACAAGGATGGAAACGTTCACGTCTCCATTGCTCGCGCTAGTTTCGACGTCAGCAAAATCGTCGACAATCTTCAGGCGCTATGCGACTTGATTGTCAAGGTTCGTCCATCAAGCGTGAAAGGCACATACATCAAAAATGCTGTCATTCACACGACCATGGGACCATCGATAAAGATTACTTTCGCTGGTCGCTAGGTACTAATTTTTAAGAAGCACAATATACCATAGACAGCAACGGCCAAGGGGCTTAATCAGGTTGCCGAGGTAGATAAAATACACCCGATCATGGGTTAATCACTCAAAGTATATTGGAGCCTCATAGTCGAAAAACTAACAAAGGAGGTGAAGAACAAGATGAATAAAGAAGTCTTAAAAGCCAAAGAGGCAGTCGTCAGCGAACTAAGAGATAAACTATCGCATTCACAAACTCTCGTCGTCTTCGAATACCGTGGCATGAACGTCCAAGAAATCACCGCTCTTCGTCGCGCCTTGCGCGTTGAAGGGACTGAGATTGGCGTCTACAAAAACACGTTGCTCGAAAGGGCGGCCGAAAGCCTCGGTCACAAAGATTTATTACCACACCTTGTCGGTCCCAATGCGTTTGCCTTCTCCAAAGATGTCATCGCCGGAGCCAAAGTCTTAGCTAAGTTTGCCAAGCGCAACGAAAAGCTAGTCATCAAAGGTGGTATCGTCGAAGGCAAAGTCGTGAGCGCCAAACAAATGGTAGCTCTCGCCGCATTGCCTGGACGCGAAGGTCTAATCTCTATGTTCTTATCGGTGCTTCAAGCACCAGTCCGCCAATTTGCGTGTGCCGTTCAAGGCATCGCGGACAAAGCCAATTAATGCCACTTTAGGAGGAAAAATCAAATGGCTAAATTAACCAAAGAGGAAATTATTGCCTCATTAAAAGAAATGACCGTTCTTGAACTCAACGAACTCGTCAAAGCTGTCGAAGATGAATTCGGTGTGACCGCTGCCGCTCCTGTCGCTGCCGCTGCCGCTCCCGTCGAAGAAGAAGAAGAAAAGAAAGGACCGACCGACGTCAACCTCGTTCTCAAGGCCGTTGGTATGTCCAAAGTCGCCGTCATCAAAGCCGTTCAAGCCATCACCGGCTTAGGGCTCATGGATGCCAAAAAATTAGTCGATGGCGCCCCTGTTAACATCAAAGAACACATCTCACCAGTGGAAGCCGAAGAGCACAAAAAGGCTCTCGTCGCCGCCGGTGCCGAAATCGAAATCAAATAACGATTCCGATCACACATCCGCTTACATTAGGCGGATTTTCGGCTTTTTAGAGCTCAATAAGCAAAGCGCAAATTGATGGAAGCGGGGGTATAAATTCGCCCCCGCCTCCCAAAAGCGCAATCTACCGATCCGAGTCACCGCCTTCGAAGTGACATATAAACGAAGGATTAAATGATTCAATTTTGATTTCCCAAACGACAGAATGGTTTCGGTGAAGTCGTCAAATTGATGGCGGTTTGCCTCCGTGGGGCAACAAAGTATCAAACTAGTTGTCAGGCAAACAAAATAAGAAAAGGAGCCATTACATGAGCAATATTGAAAAAAAGCAAAAAACACTTCCGAATAATCGGCTTGATTATTCAAAAATTTCTGGGACTCTACCGCTTCCGTATCTCGCTGAGATACAAACCGAATCATTCAATTGGTTCAAGGAAGAAGGTCTTCACGAAGTTTTAAAGGAAGTCTTCCCTATTGAAAACTATAACAACGACGCTCGCATTCGCTATAAGGAATGCCGTCTTGAAAAACCTGATTATACATATCTCGATTGCAAGGAACGCGATTTGACTTATAGTTCAGCCCTTCGCGTCAAGTTGCAACTCGAACTCGTCAAAACCGGCGAAATTAAAGAAGCCGAAGTCTTCATGGGCGATCTGCCTCTGATGACCGATAGTGGCACTTTTGTCGTCAATGGCGCGGAGAGAGTCATCGTCTCTCAACTCGTTCGCTCACCTGGCGCTTACTTGAGCAAGAACCTCGAGAAGACCGGTAAATACACATTCAACGCCGATTTGATTCCGACTCGTGGCACGTGGTTGGAATTTGAAGCCGACCAAAAAGACTTAATTTGGGTCCGCATCGATCGCCAGCGCAAGATGAGCGCTACCGTTTTGCTCAAAGCACTTGGCTTTGAAGATCCCAAAGATTTAATCAATCTCTTCGGCGATCGCCAAATTTTGCACAACACCATCGAAAAAGATAAAGATATCAAAACT
>CAYYIC010000028.1:6844-8267 GCA_964471005.1 uncultured Staphylococcaceae bacterium
ATCGTCGCCACCTTCTCCTATTTTATGAATGTCGTCGACGGTTTTGGCGACACTGACGATATCGACCACCTCGGCAATCGCCGCATTCGCTGCGTCGGCGAATTGATTCAGACCCAATTCCGTATCGGCCTCACCAAGATGGCCAAGACCGTTCAGCAGAAGATGTCGATTTCCGATATGGAAAGCGTCAGCGTCCAATCTTTGATTAACATCCGCCCGCTCACTTCGAGCATTCGCGAATTCTTTGCGAGTTCGCAATTGTCCCAGTTCATGGATCAGACGAACCCCCTAGCCGAACTCGCCAACAAACGCCGTCTCTCGGCCCTCGGCCCCGGCGGTCTCACTCGCGACCGCGCCAGCATGGATGTTCGCGATGTTCACCATACCCATTATGGCCGCATCTGCCCGATCGAGACGCCTGAGGGTCAAAACATCGGTCTCATCAACAACTTGGCGACTTACGGCAAGATTAACAAATACGGCTTTATCGAAACCCCTTATCGCCGCGTGGATAAAAAAGCTCACCGCGTCCTCGAGGAGTCCGAATACTTGTCAGCGGATATGGAAAGAACGCACATCATCGCCCAGGCCAACGTTCGCCTCGATGACGAAGGTGTGATTCTTGACGACTTTGTCGTCGCTCGTCACGATGGCCGCAACATCATGGCCCGCAAGGAAGATGTCGACTACATCGACGTCAGCCCCAAACAAATCGTCTCCATCGCTTCGGCGTGCATTCCTTTCCTTGAAAACGACGACACCACTCGTGCTCTCATGGGCGCGAACATGCAGCGGCAAGCGCTACCTTTAATTAAGCCGACCGCTCCGCTCGTCGGCACCGGTATGGAACACATCGTCGCTCGCGACTCCGGCTTAGCCGTCATCTCGACTGGCGAAGGTGTCGTCTCCTATGTCGACAGCCGCAGAATCGTCGTCAAAGACAGCAAAAAGAGAACTAAGACTTATCAATTACAGAAGTTTGCCCGTTCCAATCAAGGGACGTGCATTAATCAGATCGCCGTCGTCAAGGTCGGTCAGGAAGTCAAGACCGGCGATATTCTCGCCGACGGACCCGCCATGCAAAACGGCGACCTCGCCCTCGGCCAAAATGTCACGATCGCATTCATGACCTGGAATGGCTATAACTATGAAGATGCCGTCATCATGTCAGAAAGGCTCGTCAAAGACGATTCTTACACTTCAATCCATATTGAAAAATATGAATGCGAATGTCGCGATACGAAATTAGGCGCGGAAGAAATCACCCGCGATGTTCCCAATATCAGCGAAGAAGCTAAGGCTTTCCTTGATGAACGCGGCATCGTCGTTCCGGGCGCTGAAGTTAAAGAAGGCGATATTCTCGTCGGCAAAATTACTCCGAAAGGCGTGACCGAACCGACTCCCGAAGAAAAGCTATTAATGG
>CAYYIC010000029.1:0-8123 GCA_964471005.1 uncultured Staphylococcaceae bacterium
ATCTCTTCTACCGATATGCGCGAAGATTATGAAGAGGGTATTATCGATGGTTTCTCTCTTGATAAAGATGACGCTGTCGGCTGGGTAAATTATATCACCGGCGGAACGCTAGAAAATCCCGGCACTGGCACGATTCAGAATCCTTATAGCGACCTCGTTAACAGCCGCGAACTAAACTTAATCGACTTCACTTGGCACTTCACGCTTAACGTCGAACGCCCTACCGATCTCTCTTTACAACCAAATACCGAGGTCAACGATACATCAAAGTATCCCGAGGGGACGATTGCTAATACGAACAAAGCCTTGAAGATTCAAGAAGTCCGCCGCCTCATTTTGGACGCCATCGATTTCAATGATTACAACACGCAAAACGAAAGACCGGGCGACAGCAATGATCGTTATCAGCTCAATACCCTGACGCCTCCTGGCTACGTTAAAGATGAAAACGATAAAGACTACATTGAGTATTATTACGAAGAATACGCTAATAAAAAAGGTCTCGCTGACGCTGCGGCCGCCAAGGCTTTAGTCGGTCCGCAAACCATCGCTGGCGTCAATTACACTCAAGAACAAGTTAATGGCATGCTCGCAGATGCAAGAAGCGCAATTGAAAAATACAACGCCTCGCACAGTTCAGATGAAATTACGTATCCGATCGTTATTGAAAATGCCGGTTTGGCTGGCTACGCTCCAACGCAATCCGAATATGAGACGCTCTGGATCGGCGGCTTCAACTACCGCGCTAACGGTGGTGTTAATGACACTCCTTATTTCAAGATGATCAACAATCTTAAAGCTACGAGTTCCACGGCTGCTGAAACCAATTCCTACTCTGGCTATTACACACTCAGCTCCTGGGGTTGGATTGGCGACTATGCTGACCCATTAACTTATCTTAATACTTATGTCACCAAAGGTGATATGTCGCTCTTTACCGGCACTAAAGCCCCGCGCGACAATTTCTATCTCGATGGCGATACATTAGTTCAAGATCCCAAAGGAATGCTCGGTGAATATGATGAAATGGTCAATGATGCCAAGCGCATTTACAACAGTGATGCCACTCGTTATGAAGCTTTTGCTAAAGCTGAATACCATCTCATTAACAATGTTAAACTCATCAAACCGCATTCGATGCAAAGCCAAGGTTGGGCTGCCTCCGTCTCAAGAGCTGCCGGTTATGAAAACCCCGATGCACCTTACGGTCTCGCCACCTATCGCCTGACTGGCATGTGGGTCCTCGTCGAACCTCCCCTTGGTTCTGAACGGCAAGTAGCTCGCAACTTACAAGCTCAGCTTAAAGCGGCAGCACTTGCGGAAACCGGTTCCTACAACTACGTTGGCTCCGACGAATAATCGCTAAGGCATACACAAATCAGGATCGATGAAAATTGGTCCTGATTTGTTGTCTAATCACCATCCTCGAAAGGACATCGAAAACAAATGGGAATATATCTGATCGGCTACACTCTTATCGCTTTGGCTCTCATTTTTGTCGTGTTTGTCCAACTCGTCAGCCGCCGCCTGATCTTTAAAAATAACATACAAATTCAACAAATATTTGCTCATCCTTTGCTCACTTACTCGATTCGAAGAATAGGCAGTGCCTTTATTTCCATCCTCTTGGCGGTGACGGCGACCTTTTTCTTAATTCGCGTCAAAAGCGAAGGGTTCTTGATCTGCAAACAGGCTATCGGCACTTGGGATAAACTTGGCGAAAGCCTCAGAGAACTGCAATGCACTGCTTTGAAAGCGCGCCTTGGAATTACTGATAACTGGTTTGTTGATCTATTCACTTACTACTACAAAATTTTGCCGTTTCCAAAGACGGTCTGCCAAGTCACTGACATTGGCGTTTTAACCGGAACTGACACTTTGTACTATTATTCAAATCAAAATTGCCGTAACTTTATTTTAGATCTCGGCTCCGTCTTCTTCCTCGGCGGCGGAAACAACGGCAAATTCGTTCTCGATCTCATTGCTGAAAAAATGGTCATTTCTTTCCGCATCGGCATCATTGCCGTCCTCGTTGAATTGCTCCTTGGCTATCCCATGGGCATCATGATGGCTAAAAATAAAGATGGTGTCTTCGATAAAATTGGCAAAACCTACATCATCACCATCGATGCCATTCCCGGCGTAGCTTATTATTATATATGGATGGCCATTTTTGCTGGTATTGGTCTACCAACGCTTTACGTACCGGGCAATTTCGTCTCTTATTTAGCCCCATCCCTCACGATGGGCTTTACAGGCATGGCCAGCATCGCTTTATGGGTTCGCCGCTTCATGCTCGATGAATTTAACTCTGACTATGTCAAGTTTGCACGAGCTAAAGGCTTGAGCGAAAATCGCATCATGTACACCCACATTTTGCGCAACGCCATCGTCCCGCTTGTCAGATCAATTCCGGCGGCGATTCTCGGCGCCTTGCTCGGCACCTTTTACATTGAAAAAATATATGGAATCGACGGTATCGGCGGACTCTTGGTCGTCTCCGAAGGAACGAATGATTATTTCGTTCTCCAAGGTATTATCGTCGTCTCTGCTTTAATATCGATTATTTCATACTTGGCCGGCGATATTGTGACCGCCGTCGTTGACCCTCGCGTCAGCTTTTCAAAAGAGTAAGGGAGGAGAACACAATGGCAAATAATAGCGTCAAAAACATTGACTCGACCATTTATCATAACGTGGAAGACCTCTTTACCGTCATCGGCGCCAGCGAGGAAAACATCGAAAAACTGACGAGTGCGCCTTATTCTTATTGGCGCGAAACGTTTAAGCAGTTAATCAAGAAGCCTTTGGCAATTCTCAGTGTATTCGTTATTTTCTTGATTCTCTTCTTCACTATTTTTGGTCCGATGATCAAGTCCTATAACGTCATCGATGATCCCCTCACGGGTTCGATTGCCGACCGCTTTTCGGACGTGCCTTATCAATCTTGGACGAAAGATCACTGGTTTGGAATCGGCGGTAATAAGATGCAATTTTATCGTTATCTCGACCTTTGGACCGCAGTTTGGATCGGAGCTCGCCTCTCGCTTATTTTAGGAACGGTGGTCGCTTTAATCGACACTTTCCTCGGCATCTTAATCGGCTCGTTATGGGGCTATTTCCGCAGACTTGATCCAATTATGATTGAGATTCGCAACTTTGTTAACAATGTTCCATCCTTGCTTTTATACTTTTTGCTCATGAATTTCTTAGAACCCAATTTCTGGACAATCGTCTTCTTGCTGACGATGTTTGGATGGATCGGACTAGCTGGTTTTATTCGCAATCAAATTATCATCATTCGCAACCGCGACTATAACATCGCCTCGGTCACCCTTGGCTCATCGCCAAAGGCAATGATTACCCACAATTTGCTCCCCTATCTTATTTCGGTCATCGTCACAGTCATATCGACAGCGATTCCAGCGGCTGTTAGCAGCGAAGTCGGCTTAGCCTTTTTTGGCCTTTCCTTCAGCGCCGCATCAGGCGATATCACCTTAGGTCAAGTCTTAACTGACGCGACGCGCGATGAATGGATGACTTACCCCTACTTATTAATCGCCCCGATGATGGTGCTGGTGCCGCTGACCGTCACTTTCTTCTATCTCGGGTTGGCGCTGGCTGATGCCACGGATCCGAAAAATCATCGGTAGAAAGGATAAAAACATGCAAACACAAGAAAAAGCTCTCGAAGTTCGCGATTTATCCGTCGGATTTGTCTCACACGGCAAAAAAGTAAACGTCATTCGCAACGTATCGCTCGATGTTTTTAAAGGCGAAACATTAGCCATCGTCGGCGAGTCCGGTTCTGGCAAATCCGTCTTTACTAAGACTTTCACCGGTATGCTCGACGCGAACGGTTATATTTCCTCAGGAACAATTATGTTTAATGGCGTTGATTTAGCTAAAAAAGTCAAACACGAAGAATGGAAAGGCATTCGCGGCAAACGCATCGCCACCATTTTCCAAGATCCGATGACTTCTCTTAATCCACTTTTGACAATTGGTTATCAAATTTCGGAAGTTTTGATGTTGCACCATAAAATGTCGTATGCTGAGGCAAAAGAAGAAGCGGTAAAACTACTTGAAAAAGTACACATTCCTGATCCGCGTTCGCGGATGAAAGATTATCCTTTCCAATATTCAGGTGGCATGCGGCAGAGAGTTGTCATCGCCATCGCTCTTGCTTGCCGTCCAGAAATTTTAATTTGTGACGAGCCGACGACCGCTCTTGACGTCACTGTCCAATCGCAAATTCTCGAGTTGATTAAAGAGTTGCAGCGAGAATATAAATGGACGACCATTTTTATCACTCACGACTTAGGCGTCGTCGCCAATGTGGCCGACCGCATCGCCGTTATGTACGGCGGTCAAGTCGTTGAATATGGCACGGCCGAGGACATCTTTTATACGCCTCAGCATCCTTATACATGGGCCCTTCTTTCTTCCCTGCCCCAGCTCGGCACAAAAAATGAGCCGCTTACCTATATCAAAGGCAATCCTCCGTCATTTGTCGATGAAATCATCGGCGACGCCTTTGCGATTCGCAATGACTATGCGATGCGCATCGACTATGTTCAAGATCCGCCGATGCTGAAGATTTCCGACACCCATTATGCTAAGACGTGGCTTCTTGATCCCCGGGCTCCGAAAGTTGAAAAGCCAAAAATCATTCAAAATCTTCGCGAGCGGATGAAGCAGGCCGCCGCCGAACTAAAAAGAGAGATTGGTGAGTAAAATGAATAACATTTTCAAGTCAAAAAAACAATCTTCTCAAGAAGCCAACAAACAAGCTCATAATCTGTTAGAAGTAAAAGATAAGAGCCTTCCCATCGTCTCTTTTAAGGATGTGCAAATTGGCTATAAGCGCGGCAACGTCGAAAGAATCATCGTCGAGCATCTCAATCTTGATATTAACCGCGGGGAAATTTTTGGCCTCGTCGGCGAATCTGGTTCCGGCAAGACGACCGTCGGACGTTCTCTCGTGCGCGTCACCAACGTGAGCGCTGGTGAAATTCTTTATAATGGTGTTCGCATCTCGGGTAAAATATCAAATGCCCTCAGCCGCGCCGTCAAAAAGAAGATTCAGATGATTTTTCAAGACCCGAGCTCCTCGCTTAACGATCGCGCGAATGTTGACTATATCGTTTCGGAAGGTTTGCGTTCTTTTCACTTCTATGAAGATGAAAATGACCGTTTAGAAAAAGTTGAAGAGATGATGCGCCGTGTCGGTTTGCGTCCTGAGCACTTAAAGCGTTACCCGCATGAATTTAGCGGTGGCCAAAGGCAAAGAATTGGCATTGCCCGCTCGATGATCATCAAGCCTGAATTCATCGTTGCCGATGAACCGATTTCGGCCCTCGATGTTTCTATCCGCGCTCAAGTTCTCAATTTGATTAAGGAATTTCAAAAAGAATCCAGCCTGACTGTCATGTTCATCGCCCACGACTTATCGGTCGTGAAATATATCTCTGATCGCATCGGTGTTATATATAACGGCCAAATCGTCGAATTGGCGACAGCTGAAAGACTATTTGAAATACCACTTCATCCTTATACTAAATCGCTCCTTTCTGCGATTCCGATTCCAGACCCACGAGTTGAGAAATATAAAAAAGTTGTCGTCTATCATCCGCAGATGCATCAATACACCCACGATGATGAGCCGCAGTTCTACGAAGTTGAACCCGGACATTTTGTTCGTGCCAATAGCGAAGAACTCGCCAAATATAAAACGGCGATAAGCGAAGGAGGTAAATAAGCTATGAATGGACCAGAATTTGTCGTTGTTCCCCAACAAAAAAACAAGACATCAAAACGTCGGAAAATCATCGCCATTATCTCCATATCTTTAAGTTTGCTCGTCTTGATAGGCGGTGCCTATGCCTCGCTCATTTACTATGTCTTACTCGATTATGTGACGATGCCTTATATCACTTTCTCCTATCGCTCCGACCTTGCTGATGAATCGCAAATCACTGTGACGATTGACAAAGTAAATCACGAAAGTGATTACCCCGCCCGCTTTCGCATTCCTCGCAAGTTGATGGGCTATCCGGTCACCGCCATCGGCCCATCGGCCTTTGCCGGACTAGAACGCATCGAAGAAGTCATCATTCCCGACTCGGTGGAGCTGATTGGTGAATATGCCTTCGCAAACTGCTCAAGTCTTCGCAAATTTAACAGTCCCACCGGCATTCGTCAAATTGGCACAGATGCTTTTTTAAATACGCCCTTCTTGCTAGAAAGTCCCGATGGACCAATTGAAATCGGCCCCTTTTTGTATACATACAAAGGCGATATACCGGAAAACACTTATATTCTTGTCGATAAAAAATCTGAAGCCTATGATCCCGACAATGAAGATTTAAATTATTTCTTCATCGGCGAGTATAGCCGCTTTAGCGATGGCGTTTTTATGAATCAGGATGGCATCGTCTATGTCGAGATTCCGAGTTCCGTTGAAGAAATTCCAAATCAACTCTTTAAGAATTGTCAAAATCTCACAGAAGTTCACCTTAACGATAGCGTGACCATTATCGGCAACGAAGCTTTTAGCGGCGCGACCTCGTTACTTGAGATGGAATGGTCGGAATTTGTCGTAAGTGTAGGCGACTACGCTTTTAAAGATACGAATTTTACTGGCGAAGTATCGCTCGGCGTCAACCTCGTCGAAATTGGTGAAGGCGCTTTTCAAAATTCCAAAGAGATGACAAAAATTACCATCCCGGCAGGAGTCTCGACGATTAAAAACTATGTTTTTGATGGCTGCGAGAATCTCTCAGAAATTATCCTTGAAGATCGCGAATTTAGCACCGATAGCAAAATAACCGCCATCGGTACTGCCGCCTTTCGTGGCACGGCCATCAGCGAATTCACAATTCCTTTTAGCGTTCGCTCTCTACAAGACAACACCTTTGAAAACTGCCTCAATTTAACTAGTGTTTTCATCTACAATAACATCGAAGGCACCGAGCGAATTGAATATTCGACCGACGAAGAAGGACAAATGGTAGAAAATTTTGTCAAGCATGGTTTGACCAAGATTGGTTTGAACGCTTTTAATAATTCGTCGGCCTTTAAAGAATTAGTTCTTGTCGATCAAAATAATCAAGTTGAAAACGCCACTTTGCGTAATGTCGTCAGCATGCCAGTGACGCTCACTCAACTCGGCGAACAGCGACGCAAATCCAACATTTTTTCTGGGACGGCTGCGGAAGTCTTAAATCTTAATATTAAAGGCCTTTCTTTCGTCGCTAATTCGCTGGCTGAGAATGCCACGTCACTTCGCGAAATTCTTTTCTACAATAATCCTGCCGATGAGTCTGAAGGCATTAAAACAATTAATGCAAACGCCTTTAGTGGCTGCACAAGTCTTGTCGGAGTCAATGGCGAAATGGTGATTCCTAACTCCGTTGAAACGATGGGGGCAAACGTTTTTATGGGTTGCTCATCCCTGACTTCGATTACCTTGCCATCAAACGCTAAATATTTGACAATTGACACTGGCACATTTAAGGATTGTTCATCGCTTACTGAAATTACAATCGGTGGCAATATTGTAGCAATCAAGGAACGGTCTTTTGAAAATTGCACTTCTTTGACTGCCATCACCATTCCTTCATCGGTGAAGACGATGGGCGCAAACGTCTTTAATGGTTGCGACAATTCCCTTCAAATTACTGTTATGACCAAGGATGAAAACATCGCAAACTGGAATGCGGCTTGGCTTGGAACATCAGGATTAACTGTCGAAAATAACGTTACCTACATTCCCGAATAAACTTATATTTATCAATCAAAAAGCCGCGAAAATGCGGTTTTTTTGATGCAATTATCGCTTATTTTTTGCGTACAAAGGAACTGACAAGATCTTCTTTTAGAAGCAAGAGACCGACGAGATAGATGACTCCAGATATGGCGACCGCGCTGATGAGTTCGGCGAGATAGGCACTTGTGTAGTTATAATTAAATTGAGCTAAGAAAACATTAAGCAGTCTCGGTCCGATAAAAAAGCAAACGAGGGCA
Source organism: uncultured Staphylococcaceae bacterium (assembly GCA_964471005.1). Classification (GTDB taxonomy): domain Bacteria; phylum Bacillota_I; class Bacilli_A; order RFN20; family CAG-826; genus UBA1424. Next base: position 8,029 of record CAYYIC010000029.1, read on the forward strand.
ACCACGATTCCAAGCGCAAAGATTTTGATGTTGTTGCGATTAAAGATGGCGTGACCCGTCCACTTCCATGTTTTGATAAGTAAGAAGACGATGAT
>CAYYIC010000030.1:0-7884 GCA_964471005.1 uncultured Staphylococcaceae bacterium
CCGCGTTTAGCCTCTTCGCTACCCTCCCGGATTTTGACATACTGGTGGATGCTGAGGGGCTTGAACCCCCGACCTCCGCCGTGTAAAGGCGATGCTCTCCCAACTGAGCTAAACATCCACACTCGACACCATATAAGCGTGCTAAACTAATATATCACTTGATATATTGTAAAGTCAATAAAAAGTTATCCTGCAAAAGTAAGGCAAAATATTAAAAAAAACACCACTACGTGGTGTTTAATTGAGCTAATAACCTTTCTTACCGAGGAGGCGGAACATGTTCGATTTATAGATTTCCACCCCTGGTTGATCAAAGGGATTTACTCCCAAAAGATAAGCCGACATGGCGCAGGCTCGTTCGAAGAAATAAAAGAGGTGTCCGAGAGTGTGTGGCGTGATTTCAGGAATGGAAATAACAACGTTGTTAACCTTTCCAGTGTTGACGTGGGCATCAAGCGTTCCTAAAAAGGCCTTTTCGTTAACATAACTGAGGGTTTTGCCCGCGAGATAATTCAAGCCATCTAAATCATTTTGATCAGAGGGGATGGTCACATCATGAAGAGGTTTGAGCACGGATAAAATTGTCTCGAATAAAATAGGTGAACCGTCTTGAATAAATTGACCCAAACTGTGGAGGTCGGTCGAAAATGAGACCGAAGCCGGAAAAAGACCGAGATGGTTTTTGCCTTCCGATTCTCCAAATAGTTGTTTGAGCCACTCGCCAAGCTGCAGTAGTTTTGGCTCGTAGACAACATACAATTCAACCTTTTTTTCTCGGCGATATAAATGGTCGCGAGCGACGGCGTATTTATAGCACTCATTGCCTAATAAATCGGGATTTGCATACATTTTGTGGGCTTCTTGAGCTCCATTTATCAACGCTTGAATGTCGATTCCGGCACAGGCGATGGGAAATAGGCCGACGGCGGTCAGGACGGAGAAGCGCCCGCCGACATCACTTGGTAAAACAAATGTGCGGTAGCCCTCGATATCGCTTAATGATTTAAGAGCGCCCTTGCTCCTATCAGTGGTGGCAAAGATGGCTTTGCGAGCCCCCTTTTTTCCCAATTTCTTTTCTAAGAGATTGCGCAGGAGGCGAAAAGCGATAGATGTTTCGGTTGTCGTTCCGCTTTTAGAGATAACATTAACCGCAAAGCGTTTTTCTTCTAGATAAGCGAGCACCTCGTGAGTGTATTCGGAAGAAAAAGTTTGACCCATAAAAAGAATTTCAAGTGTGTCGTTACTTTTTAATCCTCTTAGAGCATCGATGGCAGCTCTTGCCCCGAGATATGAGCCGCCGATACCGCAGACGACTAGCACGTCGTATTCGCTCCGAACTTCCGCGGCAAACTTGCGAATATTTTCAAATTCTTGTCTGTCGTAGTTTAAAGGGAGATCAACCCATCCTAAAAAATCGTTGCCCAAACCAGTCTTTTCACTGATATCGCGATTGAGTTTGGCAACTTTTTCTTTATAAGAAAGTAAGTCTATTGGCTCTATGAGATTATCGAGATTAACCTTTAACATCGGACTCCTCCTTTGGAGTGTTTTTCAGCTGTGTTTCTGTCCATTTTTCAAGTTGCTCATGAAGGGGTGAAAAATCGATATCGTCCGCTTCGACGAACGTTCGCTTTTTTGCTGAATTCTTATAATCGATGCGATCTTCAATCGTGACTTTGCGAAGCGAAACTTTCATAAAGCCGTTATTCGAATCTATTTCCATAATTTTAACGTTGAAATTGCGACCAACTTGCACATAGCGAGCGATATCAAAAACGAAACGATCGCTGATTTCCGAGATGTGGAGCAAACCCTTGACATCGTGTTCAAAAATCATCAAAGCCCCGAATTTGTGCAGTTCGGTTACCGTCCCCTCAATGATATCTCCAACTTTATGATTGGCGGGCATCAGCGCTTTTCTCCGTGTATGAGAGCCTTGATATAATTAACATCTACAAGAGATGTTACCTTCATCGCTTTTTTATCGCCCATGACGAGATGAACCGGCATGAATGTGCGAAAGATAAGGCCGGCGTCATCCGTGCTCTCATTTTCATTTTTAAGTAGGTGGTGGGCGATATAAATCATCCCGACTTTAAAAGCTTGTGGCGTCTGAACGCGATAGACATTTTTGCGCTCGGGCATAAAGCCAATCTGTTCGCCGTCGGATGAGATAATCGTCGTGTCATCGCTAGGCAGAACCGTCGTGACGGCATGATGTTTTTTGGCCCCTTCGATGCACTCTGCGATAATGCGTTCACTAATGAGCGGACGAGCGGCGTCGTGAATTAGGACGATATCATCATCTTTGGCCAATGTCTTGGCAAATTTAACACCATTAAAACTTGATTCTTGACGTGTTTTTCCACCAATAATTATGTGTTTTACTTTAGTAAAGTTGCTTTCTTGCACCAATTTAGAAAGATAGTCGATGTGATCTTTTTGCGAGACCAAAATAATCAAGTCAATCGCGCTGACGCGATGGAAACTATCGATTGCATACCAAATTAAAGGATGGCCATCAATCTCATAAAACTGCTTAGGCATCTCGGCATTAAAACGGTGCGACGAACCAGCGGCGAGGATGATGGCGATATTCATAATTACTCCTTCTTTACAATAATTGATTTTTCTTTTTTCTCAAGCATGGAAGCTACCGCGATCGAATCGATGATGAGCTTCATGACTTTTTCAAGTTCACTGTTGGAAGAATAGTCGGCGACGCATATGTAATTGACGCGTCCATCTTCAAAGAGGTTGGCGACTTTTTCTTTTTTACCCCGCGGATAAACGGCGATTGAACGACCCCCATTTTGCTTGACGAGAATCATCATTGGAACATCCGTCATTCCATCGCCTAAATAGACGATATTGCGATAAGGGATGCGGCGAACCGCCGTCTTCTCATTTAAGCGATCATCATCAGTGGCTTCGATGACGCCTTTTGAAATGCGAAACAAATGCTGAGTTTTTTGCGTGTAGTTGACCGCGAATTTTGGCCAGATTGGCTCTCCGGTTTCATCGTCGAATAAAAATTCGCAGCCGTAAATCATTTTGAATTCTTTGGCAATGCTGCACCCGTCGATGATTTCTTTGGTACCCGAAGACGTTAGATAGTGCTCAACTTTTATACCGCTTTCAAGACCATAAGCGTTGATGCGGTTAAACCACGTTGTCACTCCTTCAAAATACTTGATATCTTTGCCGAGTGATTGGAGCCATTCGCGAGTCAACTTAATGCCTTTTTCTTTGGCCATGCAGATCATCATATACATATATGACAAAATGCGTTCGACTCCGGTTTTGGCTGAGAACTCCCCAGTTTTACCCCAGAACTCTTGTGGTGTCATTCCTAAAGCGGGAATAAAACTATAGTTTTGCATGTCTTCAGGAGTTAGGGTTTTATCGAAGTCGTAGATAATCGCCATGATAGGTTTTCCGTCCATATTTTCACCTCGGCAAAATATTATCATTGGATAATATAAATGTCAATCTTACGAGGATGAGAAATGTTCGTCGCTGTCGACACTTTTCTACCTCCTTTAACCTTGCAACTACGAAAGTAGTAAGATAGAATAATCTAGCAACAAATAATATTTGTTCGCAAGATAAAAAAATGCCAGTACAGTTACAGTGGACATTAATAGCATTCTCCGGAGTAGCATTAGTCTATCTCCTCTTTTTCTTTATCGTCTTAATTTTCATATTTAACTTCAGCAAGCGCTTGAAGAAACGGCGCGAAGCCTTGCGCCTTTTGCTGGCGCAGAGAAAAGATATCACCCTCGCTTTGTATCGCAAAATTGGCGAGCAAAATATCAAAGTTCCACTTGCTGTTCAGCATAAAGTAAGCGAGCTCTCAAATAAAGAAATTGGCCTCTTCAATCACTATGAAATATTTGAATATGGCCCGGAACTCGAAAAGATATCGAAAATTGTCTTTGAACTAGCGGATGCTAATAAAACGCTGCGAAAAAGTGAAGAATATCTTCAATTTGTTAAAGAACTCGGCGAACTAGATGAAATAAAAAGACAGCATATCGCTATCTATAATGCCGACATTAACGGTTATAATTATTGGATAAAGCTCATGTCTTATCGCCGCATATTAAAAAGGCTCGGCTTTCACGAAAAGAAGCGCCTTGAATAGAAAGGTTCATTTATGAAAAAACCAGTCATCCTCTGCATCATGGACGGATATGGCATTCGCCACGCCGAAGCCGGAAACGCCATTTTTGCAGCCAAAAAACCAAATCTCGACAAGATTTTTGCCAACTACCCGTACACCGAGATCGAGACCTCAGGTGAATCGGTCGGCCTTCCCGACGGTCAGATGGGCAATTCCGAAGTCGGGCATCTCAATATCGGCGCCGGTCGCATCGTCTATCAATCTTTGACCTTGATTAACAAAGCGGTTCGCGAAGGAACTTTTTTCGAAAATGAGAAGTATCTAAAAGCCATGGCGCACGTCAAAAAACATGACTCATCCTTACATATTTTGGGACTGGTCAGCGATGGCGGTGTGCACTCGCATATCGAACACTTTTTGGCTATCCTGCAAATGGCCAAGAATAACGGTCTCAAAAAAGTCTTCGTTCACGCCTTCATGGATGGACGCGATGTCGATCCGCAAATCGGTGCCTCTTATATTCAAAGAATTCAAGAGGAGATGAACCGTCTAAGAATCGGTGCCATCGCTGATATTTCAGGGCGATATTGGGCGATGGATCGCGACAAAAATCTCGATCGCGTCGATGTCAGCTATCGCCTCATCGTCGATCACGAGGGACCGTCCTTTGGCGATCACCAACAATATTTTAAAGACCAGTATGCCTTTCTTCCGACAAAAGGCATGGATGCCAGCGACGAATTTGTCATGCCACATTACAATCGTAATGTCGATGGTCGCGTCAAAGATAACGACGCCATTATTTTCATGAATTTCCGCCCAGATCGCGCCATCGAAATCTCGACGGTTTTTACCAATCCTAATTTTTATGCGAACCCCCCAATGAAATCCGATGGAACCCTCGCTTATAAACCATACGCCCCGAAGCATGTTTTAAAGAATCTATTCTACGTCTGCACAATGAAGTACGCCGAGTCGGTCAAAGGCGAAATTGCCTTTCACCTTCCAACCCTCGATAATGTCCTCGGCCCTTACCTTGCGGATAAAGGCTATTCCCAGCTTAGAATCGCTGAAACCGAAAAATACGCTCATGTCACGTTCTTTTTCGACGGTACCGTCAATTATGATGGCGTCGAAAAACCCAATTTAAAAAATTCGCGTCGTGTCTTGATCAATTCTCCAAAGGTGGCAACCTATGATCTGCTACCGGAAATGGCGGCCTTTGAAGTTAAAGACGCTTTAATCAAAGAATTGAATAAAGGCGATTTAGACGTCGTCATCTTAAACTTTGCCAATTGCGATATGGTCGGCCATACCGCCATCTTTCCCGCCGTCGTAAAAGCTGTTGAAACCGTTGATTCCTGCGTCGGGGAAATTTTTAATTGGACGCAAGAAAATGGTGGTGTCATGCTTATTACCGCCGATCACGGCAATGCCGAAGAAGTGTTCGATGACCTCGGAAAACCAATCACCTCGCACACGAAGAATATCGTTCCTTTCTGCATTACTAAACCAGGCCTTAAATTAACGCCAAAAGGCGGGAAACTCGCTAATATTGCCCCGACGATTCTCGATCTTCTCGGACTCGAAAAGCCTCGCGAGATGAACGAGAAATCACTCATCAACGAATAAAAGCAAAAGCGCGAATTAATCGCGCTTTTTGTTAACGCTTTGGGCTATGTAACTAAATCAAATAGTTATTTTTATGTGTTCTTTTTCGCTAGTGATAACTTCGATGAGAAGAAAGCGTTTGTGTTGGCGGCGGAACGATTTAATTGCCGCGCATAGTTTTGGCAAGAGATTGTTGAGTTGATAATCGATTTCAACTTTTGCTTCCCTTAGTACGAATCGCAAGATTTTGGCGTTGATTAAAAAGTTTGGTATCCAGATGCGGACGTTGCTTTCTTTGCTTTTTACGAGTACTTTCATCACTCGACGACGATGTCGACACGCACGCCATCGCTGCCCTCGATTTCGACCAATTTGCCAATCGCGCCTTGCTCAATCAGCGCGAAGATATTATCCCAGTCGATGTTTTTTAAGATATCCTTGCCGTTGACTTCCGGCATTTTCGCGCCGCCATCAATCATGATTTTGATTAAGCTGATCGGCAGATTAACGCGCATTTTATCGCCTTCGTCGGAATCGATGATGATTTTTAAAATCATTTTCTCAATCGGTTTTCTCTCCCCTTGCGGAACGATTTGTGGCGTCTCTTTGATTTTGTCATTGCCGAGCATCTCGTCGACGCTGACATCGAACAAGTTGGCGATTTTTACTAGCAGCGTGACATCTGGGACCGATGTACCGGTTTCCCATTTTGACACTGCTTGCGAGGATACACCCACCTTATCTCCTAAGTCTTCCTGTGTGAGTCCTTTATTTCTTCTGAGTCTTGCAATCCTCTGCCCTAAACTTTCTTCCATGGTTTTGCCCTCCAAATTCAGCACCTTCATTGTAGTAGCAGAAAGCAGAAAAAAACAGCGACCGGTAGTTGGTTTTCTAGATTGTTAGTTGTAATTGAAACCAACTGATGGTTGTATTTGGGCATGTAAAAATTGACTTTAAATCAATGATTTAATTATAGATGCTGATTATTTCGTTGGCGAAAAGCTGACCAAGGCGCAAGGTGCTGAGGGCATCAAAGTGGGCAAGATCGGGCTTTTCAACCGGTTCCTTATCGTATTCTAAACCGGCTTCAATTGTGTCAAAGTAGTGATTCTTTGGAGATAGATTTGCGACGTTTTGCTTAGCGGCGTTGATGGCTTCGTGCTGATCGATGATGAGGCTGTCATATATCCCGGCATCGATGAAATGGATGCCATCATCTCCAGCGTATTCATCTAAATCATCTCTCAGATCGTCGGTAAATCTTTTCAGACCTTCTTCATAATTATTAGCGTGGGGAAGGTAGGCATCAGATTCGCCTTGCATCCAGCACATGGCCGCAATTGAAGCGTCATAGTTTTTTGCTTTTAGATAGTTCATGTGCGTCGATGTGAAGTTGATAAATGCGGTGTAGAGTTCTCCGGTTTCGCCACTCATCGATGGGGCCCGCCAATTTGTATGCAAGGTGGATCCACCCCATGAATATTTCAAGATGAAAACGAGTTCGTCTGCGTAATGCTGACTCAGCGTATCGGCGAGGCCGAGTTCGGGACCGATGTAGTCGGGGGTGCAACCTTGCCCGACTTTCGCTTTGACGAAAGCTCCATTAGAAGAATGGTTGCCGTTTTCACTAAAAAAGTTTATTAAGACATTATCGTAGCCAGATTCGTATCGCGAATAGTCGGTGGCATTCGCTTTTTGCCGAAGGTAATAAACACTTCCGACTCCGGAAGCATTCGACTGACCATTGAGTAAAACGACTTTGACTTTTTGACCTTGGCCATCTTCGAGAGTGTCGTTAGCGACGAAATTTTGAACTGCCGTAATTGCGTTTTGATTGGCCACACGATAATTGACGATACCGCTTAAAGCGATGGCAAAAAGTAGAAAGATAGTTATGCCGGTCACTAATTTATTGTTTCTTAGTACTTGCAAGAATTTCTTCATATATTTGGTGTCGAAAGTATTATAGCACTTGAGCTTAGCAAATTGTCATCGCGATAAAAACGAAAATTGGCATTAAAAAAAGCCTCCATTCAAATAGATCAGCTTTTGATTCGTTAATCTAAATTTTGGAAGCTAATTCAACAAACGATGGTGCGCTGAATGAGACTTGAACTCACACAGGTTGCCCTATACGCCCCTCAAAC
>CAYYIC010000031.1:0-7863 GCA_964471005.1 uncultured Staphylococcaceae bacterium
AAATCGACATTTTTAACAATTATCGGAGGCTTGCAGACGCCGACGACAGGGCGCGTCTTAATCAATGGTGAACCATTCAGTCAATTGAACATTAAAGAGCGCTCGCAAGTGCGTTTTGAAAAGATCGGCTTTATTCTCCAAGCTTCTAACCTCATCCCTTTCTTGTCAATTTCTGACCAGATGTTTCTCCATGATCGCATCAGTCGCCGCGGTCGCAGCATGGATAGAATTGAAGAGCTCTATCAGCGCCTCGATATCAAAAAACTCCGCAACAAATATCCAAGTGAGTTATCAGGTGGAGAACGTCAGAGAGTGGCTATCGCTAAAGCTCTCTACCACAATCCTGTCGTTATCCTCGCCGACGAACCGACGGCGAGCCTCGACACTAATCGCGCTTTTGAAGTTATCAAATTGCTCTCCAAACAAACCAAAGAACAAAAAAAGGCGACCATCATGGTCACCCACGATGAACGCCTGACCGAGTTCTGTGATAAAGTTTATGTGATTGTCGACGGCGTGATGACGCAGAAAAAATAAATTAGCGAATAATGAATTCGTAAACTATCGTTTCACGATACAATGAACCGGCCTTTATAAAGCCGGTTTTTGTTTGGCCTAAAGGATTATTTATGGCGTTCGGTAAATATTGAGGTTCGAGGGCGAGGGCTCCATGCTTCTTCATTTTTGTAACAAGAGTTGTCGTTTTGCTCGTCGGATAATTTCCCGAATAAAAAACGAGGCAAGGATAAGTTGTATAGATGTTAAGCGATAAATCTTTTTTGGAGCTTGTAAGTCGAACGGAAGGTACTAAAAGAGAGGGGTTTTCTAATATATAAGGGTGGTCATAACCACGTGTAAAAGAAGAGAAATTTTTTGAAGAGATGTGCTCACCGATTATCCTATCTTGAGAAAAATCCATCACTTCATCGACGGAAAGAATTCTTTCTGGGATTATCTGGTCATCGACCTCGGCGTATCTTCGCGCATCGATCATCAGCTCATGGTTTAAAATATCACCCCGCCCATCTAAATTGAAATATGTATGATTGGTGAGATTGCAGATCGTATCCTCGGAACTTTTGGCCTCATAGCGAATTTCCAGCAAATTGATGTTATCATGAAGCAAATATGTGACAAAAACCCGCAAATTGCCGGGTAATCCGTCTACTAAGTGTGATAAGTTATGTGTAAATATTATGCTTTTACCTTGCGAATTGCGGAATTTTGCATAATCAAAAGTCGCATTTGATAAACCGTTATCGCCGCCGTGCAAACCGTTTTTAGACCCGGTTTCTTGAACAATATATTCTATGCCGTTAACCTTCAACTTGGCATTTCTTAAACGCCCGCTATAGCGGCCAATCGTCTTTCCATAATAAGCTTCTGAAGAAGAGAAATCAGCATACGATTTAGGCCGTAAAGTAACAATTCTTCTTCGCCTGTTTTTCATCTTCAAACTAATGTCGAGGATAGAAGCTCCGAGCGGGGTCAAGACAACTTTCATTCCAAGTTTGTTTTCAAGAAAGATCTTTTGTTTCACAAATCAATCATATCGCAATCAAAATATAATTTGCCAATAACAATATCATTATTATAATAAAGCGTAGTTGGGGTGGGGCAACCATATGGACAAAATTTTGGAAGTTGAACACCTAAAAAAATACTACGGCCACGTCAAAGCCGTCGATGATATTTCTTTTTATGTTGAAAAGGGCAAATTGTTTGCCTTCCTTGGACCTAATGGGGCTGGAAAATCGACGACAATCGATATCATATGCACCTTTTTAGGACCAGATGCCGGCACAGTTCATATCGATGGTCACATCCTCGGGAAAGATGATGATAAGATACGCGCATCAATTGGTGTCGTCTTTCAAGACGGATTTCTTGATGATCTACTGACCGTCGAAGAAAACATCAAGTACCGCGGAAGCTTTTACGGATTAAAAGGCAAAGAGCTGCAGGCTGCTTTTGAACGCGTCAGCGAAGCGGCGGGCATCAAAGAATTTCTAAAGCGCCAATACAAAAAATTATCCGGTGGTCAGAAGCGCCGCTCGGATATCGCTCGCGCCCTCATAAATACGCCCAAGATTTTGTTTCTTGATGAACCGACGACCGGATTGGATCCGCAGACCCGCAAAAAAGTTTGGGAGACCATCGTCAAGATGCAACGCGATTCGAACATGACCGTTTTCCTCACTACCCACTACATGGAAGAAGCCACCGAAGCCGACTACGTGATCATTATCGATAACGGTAAAATCGCCGCTCGCGGAACACCTTATGAATTAAGAAAAAAGTATGCTAGTGATAGCTTGCAAATTGAATATCAAGACCAAGACGAGATTGAAAAAATCCTTAAAAATAATAACCTTTCATATACTCTTCATAACGGACAAGCAATTATTCCTTTGAAAACGACAATTGATTCTCTTGCCATCCTCGATTTGGTCCGCCAGCACATCAAGAGTTTCGAAGTCTTGTCTGGTACTCTTAATGACGCTTTCATCAATATTACGGGAAGGGAGATTCGGGAATGATCATCTTTGCCCTTCGCAATTTCAAGGTTTTTATTCGCGATCGCCTCGCCATCTTTTTTTCCTTTTTATCGGTTCTTATCATCTTTGCTTTATATACTTTGTTTTTAAACAACGCGTGGTCTTCGGCTTTGCCGGATGGTGTCGTTGGAGGTCAAGCTTTGATGGATGGTTGGTTGATGGCCGGCATCTTGGCCGTCGTCTCTTTTACGACGACGCTCGGAGCTTTTGGCACGATGGTCGAAGATAAGGCTAAGAAAATATATAAAGACTTTTCCTCATCGCCTCTTAAACGTTCCTCGCTGGTCGGAGGTTATATTTTATCGGCCTACCTCATCGGCGTTATCATGAGTATTTTCTCATTGGTTTTTCTTGATTTGTACATGCTCATTCGCGATGGTCATGTTCTCGATTTTATCGAGACGCTGCAAGTCCTCGGCCTCATTTTACTCGTGACGCTTGCTAATAGCGCCCTCGTCTTTTTCATCGCCATTTTTATCAAGAGCACGACGGCATTTGCTACTGTCAGCACGGTTGTCGGCACTTTGCTCGGTTTTCTCGCCGGCATATATATGCCGATTGGTAATTTCCCAACAGGTGTGCAAGCCGTTATCAAGGTGATCCCCCTCTCTCATGGAGCTTCGTTATTTCGAAGGATTATCATGGGTGATTTGACCGATACTGTCTTCTTAAATGCCCCCGTCGAAATGAAGGAATCTTTCTTAGATGTGATGGGCGTTAATTTCGCTTTTGGCGACTTTGTGATTTTGCCGTGGATGCAAATAGTCTATTTAGCGGTAACCACGGTTTTGTTCTACGGCCTTTCTTTAATTGTCGTAACATTTAAAAAAGAGCATTAGTCAATCGCCATATCCAGATGGCTTTTTGTCATTCTTTGTGTTAATTTTATCTCTTGTATGAAGAGTATGCTTTTACGGTTGTTTCTAACATTCTTAAAAATAGGCGCCACGACGTTTGGAGGCGGATATGCGATGATACCGCTTATTCGCAACGATGTCGTCGATAATCGCAAGTGGCTGAGCGAAGATGAATTGTTCGAAATTTTAGCGATTGCCGAATCAACCCCTGGTCCGATCGCCATCAATGTCGCGACTTTTACCGGCTATAAAATTAAAGGCTTTTGGGGAAGTGTCGTGGCAACTTTAGGTGTTGTTCTCCCCTCATTCCTAATCATTTTAGGCATCTCTTTTTTATATAACTACGTAAAAGATAATCACTATATTGCTGCAGCTTTTATGGGCATTAAAGCGGCGGTGGCTCTCCTTATTTTAACCGCTGGTCTCAGAATGCTGAAAAAGATGAAGAAAACCTGGTATTCGATTCCAATCATGATTATAATCATGGCGGCCTTAATTGTCTTTGATTTATTCGCCATCAACTTCTCCTCTGTTTTTCTCATTTTGCTCGGCGCAGCACTCGGCTTTTTCTTCTTTTATTTGCTGCCCTTAATAAAAAGAAAAACCAAAAAAGGAGAACAATAGATGATATATCTTCTTCTCTTTTTGGAATTTCTAAAAATCGGGCTTTTTTCCTTCGGTGGCGGCTACGGCATGCTCTCGATGATGAAGGAGACGGTCTTAGGACACGGCTGGCTCAGCGAAGCGCAGATGCTTGACTTTATCGGCATCGCGGAATCGACACCCGGGCCAATCGCCATCAACATGGCGACTTTTATTGGAACCGCGCAAGGGGGCATTCTCGGAGGGGCGATTGCCACCATTGGCGTCGTCTTACCTTCGTTTGTCATCATCTTATTAATCGCGATGGTCATGAAAAACATTCTCAAATCAAAACCCTTTCAGGCCATCATGGGGGGAATTCGCCCCGTAATCGTCGGTCTGATCGTCGGAACAGGTCTCATCTTTACCTATAATCTATTTGGCTTAAAAGATGTTTCGACGTATACTTTCGATTTTCGAAGCCTCATCATTTTTATCGTGTTAGCCGCGATTTATGTCGCCTATCCTCGCATCTTTAAAAAAAGGATCAACCCGTTAATTTTGATCGCTTTCTCGATCTTTTTTGGCATCGTATTATTTACGATATAAAAAAGCCCCACCTAAAGGTGAGGCTCGCTGATAACTTATAAATATAACTATTCTTTATTTGGAAGAGATGGCGAATACTTGCGGCCGGCATGCTTGCCATCGATGACGAGTAAAGCGGCGCGATCGCCTTTGACAAAATCATACATCAGGATGTTGTCGTTAGCGTTCTTTTCTTCTTCGCCTTGTTCGGCGATATACCACTGAATAAAATCGACAGTCAAATGGTCTTTCTCGGCTTTGGCGACTTCGAGAATATTTTCGATGCTCGCCGTGACAAATTTTTCGTGTTTGAGGGCCTCGACTAAGGGTTCGCGTGGATCTTTGTAGGCGAGAGTTGGCTTTTCAATAACTTCGAGAACCGGTCTTTGACCGACGTGCTGCAAATAGCGCATGAAGCCGAGGGCGTGGTCTCTTTCTTCCTGGGCTTGAATTTCAAACCAGTTAGCGTGGCCGACGAGACCGAGGTCGTTGTAATATAGAGCCATATCTAGATAGAGATAGGCCGAGTAGAGCTCGCGTTGAATTTGTAAATTGAGTAGATCGACAACTTTTTTGGTAACCATGTAAATACCTCCTATGTGTTACTTATTTAACATCTCCATTTTAATCGATTACTGCCCGCGTTAAAAGATAATTGCTTACATGCTTAATCATTTTCAAACGCTGACGTTCATGTGATAATTGTTGCGATGAAAGCAAACCATGTGAACACGATATATCTAGCGGGTGGCTGCTTCTGGGGCGTCGAAGCCTACTTTCAGCAGCTCAAAGGCGTCATCGACACCGAAGTGGGCTATGCGAATGGAAATAGCGAAAACCCTTCTTATGAAGATTTAGTCGAACATCGCGTAAATCACGCTGAGACCGTCAAGATCGTCTACGATGCTGACGCCATAACTCTTAGCAAGATGCTCGAACATTATCTAAGAATCGTCGATCCCTACTCTTTAAACAGGCAGGGCAACGATGTCGGAATTCAATATCGCAGCGGAGTTTACTTTGTAAACGAACAAGATAAGGCACTTATTCTCGATTATTTTGCGACTCATAATCCGCGCCCTGAACGGCGTTTTGCCATCGAAGTCAAACCCTTGATTAACTTTTATGATGCCGAAAACTATCATCAAGATTATCTTTCCAAAAATCCCTATGGATACTGCCATGTCGACATGGGAAAAATAAAAAAAGAGGAGCGCAAGTAAACGTTCCTCTTTTCATAAGCAACTGATATTTAATTAAACGAGATAGTAATGGCGCCGTTATAGCAGCGGGCGTAAAGAATTTTGTCGTCTGTTGTCGGTGTCTGACTGTTGTATCCGGCGAGATTGTTCGTGCCGTTGGTCGTCTGGCTGTCGACATCATAATCGGTCGCTGGCCCCTTGACGTTTCCGCGAATGTCGCCATTGGTCGTTTCGAGGTGAATTTTGACACTGACGTCAACATCGGCGGTCGTGATTTGCCCGTTTGTCGTCACCAACTTCATATTATTCGAGGTGATATCTTCGACAGCTATCTTGCCGTTGGTCGTCTGGGCATCGATATCGGCGGCCACAAGTCCATCTAAAACGATATAGCCATTCATTGAACGGACGTTAATATTACCGGCGGATGTCGAATTATTTACTTCGATTTTGGAATTCGTTGTGCGGACATCGATGTCGCCGGTGGCAGTCACATCGTCTAAACTAATTAATCCGTTAGCGGTTTCAAGAGTCAATTGTCCTTGCAAAGAGATACCGTTGACATCGATTACTCCATTTGTGTTATCGACATCGATGTCAGAAAGATAATTGGTGGGAACGGTGATTGTCATCGTGCGAAAACTCGTCGGAATGTAAAAGATGCGTTCAATCCAGGGAACATCGTTGTGGTAGGCGAGAGTAAAATCGGTTTCGTTGGAACTTGAAACATAAGTCTCATATTTGTTTTCGTAGACCATGATTGAGACGTTGGTTGCCGTCTCGGAAACATCGATGACAACTTTGTTGTTTTCTTCCTCGACGTTAATATTTAAGTCATCTGGCACTTTGATAACCCTTGCGACATAAGGTGCGGCAGACGATAGGCCTGGAAAGCCTCCCGCGGCCGCTGCGCTAATGCCGGCGACTGCGCCCCCAAAGACGATCAAGGCTCCCCCGAGAATCAAGGGAACGAAAATGGTTTTCTTAATCATGCGTTTGACCTCCTGACGAATAATTTCTTAATTTCATGGATTAATAACTCCAATAACTTGATGATGCCTTTTGTCGCGTATAGTGCGCCAACGATGGCAATGATTGATAATCCGATGAGGGCGATGCCAATACCGATTGAGAAGAAGCCGGTCGGAATATAGGCGCTGGCAAAGCCAAAGAAAGAGGTGACGATTAATCCGATACCGCCGACGCCAATCGCCACGCTAACGGCCCATAAAGCGATTATGATGGCCCCGATGGTGGCAAAGAAGCTGGCGATGATGCCAAAGGCACTCATTACGATAGGAAACCAGACGGGGAACAGCACGACGAGCAAGACGACCATCAAGGCCGTGCTCTCCGGATCGCGTTTCGACTTGAAGTCTTCCACTTTGCGTTTGATAATCGCCGCAAATGGCTGATTGGCTTGTAAGTCGCGAGCGATGGTCTCAGGTGTCCCCAAAGAAGCTACAGCTTCAGCCTCGGTCGCCCCATCTTCCATTCGATCAGAAATCATTTCTTCGTAGTAAGTGATCGTTTTTTCAACTTCATCATACGGAAGATTTTTAATCTCCAAGCGCAACTTTTCTAAAAACGCTGTTTTTGTCATTTTGTGTCTCCTCTTGTGTTAATTTCGCTGATAAAGGTATAGACCTTTGTTACTTCTTCCCATTCGCCGAGAAATTCTTTAATGCGTTTACGGCCGATTTCGGTGATGCGGTAATAGCGGCGTAATCTGCTATTATGCTCCACTGAGAAGACGCGCAGGCACTCGCTTGTTTCCAGGCGCTTTAATATCGGATAGAGTGTCGATTCAGATATTTCTACGATTCCAGAAAGGTCTTTGACAATCTGGTATCCGTATGAATCACCCTTTAATAATTCGGCGAGGACGCACACTTCGAGAAGACCGCGTTTTAATTGAATATCCATATGTCCTCCTACAAATACTATACAACGCATAGTATAATGTGTCAAACAATATTTTACAATTTTGTCGAATAATAAAAAAGCCCGATAAAATCGAGCTTATTTTCCGAAGATGTCAATTAATGAATAAGTGAATCCTTCTTTTTATAACGC
>CAYYIC010000032.1:0-4868 GCA_964471005.1 uncultured Staphylococcaceae bacterium
AAGGTCGAAACATGGCCATCTTTCCCGAAGGGACGAGAAATCGCAATCCCACTCTCATCCTCAGCGAATTCAAGCCCGGGGCCCTGAAACTATCGTATCGCACCGGAGCGCCGATTTTACCATGTGCCATTTATGGCACGGCTCGACCTCTTAGTTCAAAAAGTAAGCTCAAGGTGTATCCGCTGTGGGTTCGCTTTTTTACGCCGCTTAAAAAGGATGAATTTTTGCAGTATAAAACAACTGATCTCGCTCCGAGGTTACAAAGCGACATTCAAACTGAAATTTTTGATTCGATGATGAAACAAGACAAAATTTACGCTGAAGCCGTCAATAATTCCAAAAAGAAATAATTTGCCTATCTTCTTCTTAAACCTTTGGGATAAAGATTTTTAAGCACGCCATTAACGGAGTGGACAAAGCCGGCGTTTAAGCCATGATAGGCGACGATGTGATAGCCGGGCTCAGTTCGGTAGTTTAACATCTCGCCAGCGAGATATCTCTTCAGTGATTCCTCGTCGAGCGCGAGGCTTTGCGCGCTGTTTGAGTAAGTCGCCAGGTGGTGGTTAGGTTTTGGATGCTTGTCGATTTCATCAAAGCAACGAACGCCATAGCGAATGACATTGGTTTTGGCCACATCGAAAGCTTTTGATAGAGAGTAGAGTGAATTTTTGAGCTCGAGATTATGTCGTCCTTCAAGCCCAAATTGCTTGAGAAGATCAAGATGTTTACCGCGATATAGCATCGATTTAACGACGCTTTTGCGTAGCATTCCTGGTTTTTTGATGATTGCTAAGAAATGTCCTTCACCGGCAAAATAGGGAGGCAAGAAATACACCGGGCCATCGAGATGGCGACTTGAATAGAGGCCCCTTTCAACCGTTATCGGCATTAAGCATGCGTCGCTTTCAGCGAGTAAATGCGCGACCACATCCTCATTTTCTTCCTTGCTAAAGGAGCAGGTTGAGTAGGCGATCATCCCTCCTGGTTTCAGCATTAGATATGCGAGATAAAGAAGCGAAACTTGACTCTTCTGACAAGCCATAACTTTGTTATAAGACCAATCGGCGATCATCTTGTCGTCTTTGCGAAACATCCCTGAGCCGCTGCACGGAGCATCGAGAATGATTTTATCGAATGTTTCAAGGTAGTAAGAATAGATATTAGAGAAGTCGTTATTGATGACAATCACATTTCCAAGGCCGAGCCGCTCGACGTTATTGGAGAGGATTAAAGACCGAGCGTGTGAGATATCATTGGCGAGGACGATTCCTTGCTCGCCAGTCAAAAGGCTAGCTTGCACGGCCTTGCCGCCGGGAGCAGCACACATATCAAGAATTGTTTCGCCTGGTTCAATGTTAAGAAACGAGACGACGCTCATGGCGGAAGGCTCTTGGAGATAATAGGCTCCTAAGCCATGATCGAAGAGCTTGCCAAAATCATATTGTTTTCGATTGTATAAAAAACCATTTCGAACGAATGGATGCAATGAAAGATCGGGAAAACGTGAACAAAATTCCTGAATTTTGATTTTGTTTGTATTGAGCAGTAATCCGAAGGTTCGCTTTTCATTTAATGATGCGATAATCTTTTCGGTGACATCGCGCGGAAAATTTCTTTCTAGATGCGTTGGAAAATCCATAGTTTTAGTTTAACAAGGGCTCCTGTAAAAAGATATTAATACATATCTTTATCATGTTATACTTAATAATGAGGTAAAAACTTATGAGAATGGTTGATATTATCGTTAAAAAAAGAGACGGAAAAATTTTGACGAAAGAAGAGATTTCTTTTTTTGTTAAGGGCTATGTTAGTGGCGCGATTCCCGATTATCAAGTGAGCGCGCTGGCGATGGCAATCGTCTTTCGAGGCATGAATAAGCAAGAGATTACGGTCTTAACCGAATTGATGATGCATAGCGGCGATATTATCGATCTCAGTTCTATTCAAGGCGTCAAAGCCGATAAACATTCGACCGGCGGCGTCGGCGACAAGACGAGTTTGGTCCTCGGACCGATGGTTGCCGCCTGTGGCGTCAAAGTCGCCAAGATGAGTGGTCGCGGTCTCGGTCACACCGGTGGCACCCTCGATAAGATGGAAGCCATTCCCGGCATGAAAATTGCCATACCAGAAGAACAATTTATGCGCCAGGTCAACGAAGTCGGCTTAGCCATCGTCGGACAGACCGGCCACTTAGTACCGGCCGATAAGAAACTATATTCGCTTCGCGATGTGACAGGAACTGTCGAGTCGATTCCCTTAATCGCCTCCTCAGTTATGTCAAAAAAACTCGCGAGCGGAAGCGACACGATCTTACTCGATGTCAAATTCGGTAGCGGCGCTTTCATGAAAGATTTGAATAGCGCACGCGAATTAGCGCGGACGATGGTCGATATCGGCGATGGTCTTAACCGCGACACAAGAGCTATTCTCACCGACATGGAGCAACCTTTAGGATTAGCCGTCGGCAACGCTCTTGAAGTCAAAGAAGCAATTGCGACATTGCATGGCAAAGGACCCCATGATCTGATTGAACTCTGCCTCGAAGCTGGCTCGATCATGCTCGAGCAAGCGAAAGTTGTCGATGATCTAAAAAAAGGCCGCCAATTACTTGAAAAAGCGATCGCCGACGGTTCAGCTTTTAATAAATTAAAAGAGATGGTCAAAGCTCAGGGTGGCGACGTCTCGTATATCGAACACCCCGAGAAATTTCCTCTCTCGAAACACATCGTCGAAATCCGCGCTCAGGATGAAGGTTATGTCAAACGGATTGAAGCCTTGGAAATCGGCGAATCAGCCATGCGCTTAGGCGCCGGTCGTGAAACCTATGATGACGTCATCGATATGTCAGCTGGTATCGTCTTAGCCAAGAAAGTTGGCGACTTAGTCAAAAAAGGCGATATATTATGCGTCGTCCATACGAATAAAGACGATTTTTCCGCAACTTTAGAAGATATTCGTCATTCCTTTAAATTATCCAAAGATAAATTAGATCCTCTTCCCATCGTCCACGATTACATTAGATAAAAACTATGCGCATCATCTTGCAAAATGTCTTAGGAAGTCAACTTTCGATTGCTAATCGCCTTTTTTCCTCGATTGGTAAAGGCTATCTTCTCCTCGTCGGCTTTACTGAAGGCGATGATGAACGCCTCGTAAGCAAGATGGCCGAACGCCTTTTAAAAATGCGCGTCTTTCAAGACGCCAAAGGCAAGACCAATCTTTCAATCATCGATGTCGGAGGTTCGATATTAGCTGTTCCCCAGTTCACTTTGTACGCCGATTTAAGCGGTGGTAGACGACCTTCTTTTACCAAGGCTTTAGCACCCGAGGCGGCAAGTCGCCTTTTCGAGTACTTTGTCAAGGCGTTAAAGACAATTTATCCCGATGTCAGTCAAGGCGTTTTTGGAGCGGACATGCAAGTCAATCTGACAAATGACGGCCCTTTTACATTGATTCTTGATTCAAAGGAATTATTCTAGATGGCAAAAACGCGGGTCATGCTCGGTCTTTCCGGAGGTGTCGACTCGGCGGTGGCCGCCTATTTACTTAAAGGACAAGGCTACGAGGTCGTCGCTTGTTTTATGCGCAATTGGGATGCCATGGCCAACAACGATTTTCTCGGTAATCCAACAATCGATGACGCCCAATGCCCGCAAGAAAAAGACTATGAAGATGCCGTTAATGTCGCTAAGGCGCTTGATATCCCGCTCCTCCGCATCGATTTTGTCAAAGAATATTGGAACGATGTCTTCGCCTACTTTTTAAGTGAATATCAGGCTGGCAGAACGCCAAATCCCGATGTCTTCTGCAATAAATACATTAAGTTTTCGGCCTTTTATCGCTTCGCCTTAGAAAACGATTGTTCGCTCATCGCGATGGGCCACTACGCCAAGCGCGTCGAAAGAGAAGGCCATCACTATCTGGCCAAAGCTAAAGATTTGAATAAAGATCAAACTTACTTCCTTTCGCAGTTAAGTGAAGCGCAGATAAAAGCTTGTCTATTCCCCTTGGGCGAACTAACCAAAGAAGAAGTTAGAGAAATCGCCAGGAAACTAAATTTAAATGTTGCCACAAAAAGAGATTCAACTGGTATCTGCTTCATCGGTGAACGCCACTTCAAAGAGTTTTTACACAACTATCTACCCGCGCAAAAAGGTGATATCGTTGATTTATCAACGGGACAAAAATTAGGTTCGCACTCTGGCGCCATGTATTACACGATTGGCCAGCATCGCGGACTCGGCATCGGTGGCATCGTCAATCAGGAAGCCGAAGGATGGTTCGTCGTCAAAAAAGACGTGGTTAAAAATATCGTCTACGTCGTCAGCGGAAGTGAAAATAACGCCCTCTTCTCCGATTATTGTCTTGTCACAAACATCAACGAATACGAAGGTTACATTCTCGACAAAAAGCCTTTAAAAGCTAAGTTTCGCTATCGTTCAGCCGATGTCGATGTCGATCTGCAAAAAATCGGTCCAGACACTTTAAAAGTGGTTTTTAAAAATAAACAAAAAGCCATCGCAACCGGCCAAGCGGCGGTTTTTTACGATGGCTCTATAATGGTTGGCGGCGGTCTGATCAGCGAAGTCTATCGCGATAACAAACGCATCGATAAATAAATATTATTTATTTAAAATGACAGTATCCGGCAAAACATCGCCGGTTTTTTCGCTGAATTTCTTAATTAGTTCTTCAACCGTTAACTGATTTTTTTCTTGGTCACGGCAGTCAAAGATGATCTTGCCATCCGCCATCATAATGAGGCGGTTGCCAAAGCGAATAGCATCGCGCATGTTATGAGTGACCATGATCGTCGTCAGATGGGCTTTGCGGACGATATCGTCGGTGATGCGCATGACGATTTTGGC
>CAYYIC010000032.1:4968-7317 GCA_964471005.1 uncultured Staphylococcaceae bacterium
TCTTGAAAGACGCGGCCGATAAAGCGGGAGCGGACATGGTTCTTCAAAGTGACGATATTTTCGCCATCGAGGAGAATTTGTCCTTCATCTGGTTCATAAGAACCAGCGATTAGATTGAGCAACGTTGATTTTCCAGATCCGTTGGAACCGATAATCGTGATAAAATCACCATCTTCGATTTTTAGATTAAGGTGATCGATGGCGTGCTTTTTATTGCTTTCTTGACCGTCGAGGACGAAGGTCTTGTCAAGGTTGATGATGTCAAGCATTGGCACTCCTCCGCGCATTCATTTTCTTTTTGAAATTCGCGTAACTTTTTTTAAATAGGGGAATGCACAAAATGAGAATAAAGAAGATAGCTTGCACGAGTTTTAGATAGCCGTTATCGTCGAGAAGGCGTAAGGCGAGGTTGATGACGAGTAGATAAACAAACGAACCGGCGAAGACGCCGAGGAGGGAAACGGCGAAATTGGTCTTTTTAAAGATCATGATGGCTTCGCCAAGGAGAATGCTCGCTAAAGCGATGACAATCGTCCCTTGGCCGAACGTCGAATTTGAAGTGCTCGAAAATTGGGAGAAGAGCGATCCGCTCATGGCGACAATAGCGTTGCTGATCATCAATCCGAGGATGACGCGGCTATCGGTGTTGACGCCTTGGGCACGGCTCATAATCTTATTTTTCCCGGTGGCGCGAATCGTGATGCCAAGTTTCGTCCCGAAAAACCAATAGAGGATGACGATGAGCGCGCCGATGACGATGAGACTAGTGACGATGTATCCCCATTCGCCGATGAGACTGCGAAAAAAAGAGAAGATCGTCGTCATTTTTGTAATTGTTACCGAACCGACAAAGTCACCGGGGTGGCTGTAACTCAGAAACGAGTTGGTAATGCCGTTGATGAGTTGGGCTAAAGGAACGCACATCACCATTGTAATAATGCCGGCGAGAAGGGCCGGAATTTTGAGTTTGGTGTGTAAGACACCAGTTACGAGACCCATCACTCCTCCAGCAAAAAAAGCGATCAAGACAGCGATGACCGGCGGTACTTTAAGGACGATCATCAAGATCGTAATCGCTCCGCCGAGAGAAAAGACGCCTTCGGCGCCTAAATCGGCGATATCTAATACGCGATAGGCGATGTAGACGCCGATGCCTAATATGGCATAGATGAGGCCGAGGTTCAGCGAATTAGTAAAGATGTTGTAGAAAATATTCATTTTTCCAATTAATTATCGATGATTTCGTCAGCTTCAGCAAGGAGTTCTGCAGGGAAGGTAAGACCGATTCCTTCGGCATTATCGACATTGAGTATTAAAGGCATATCTTCGACGCGGCGAACTGGCAGTTCGCTGATGCTTTTGCCACCGAGGAATTCAACGACCATCTCTCCGGTGATACGACCGAGATCAAAATAGTTGATGCTGAGGGTCGCAACGGCACCTTTTTCTAAGCATGCTTCTTCGCCGGCGATAATGGGAAGATTAGCGGCATCAGCTTTTTCTTTAACCGTGGAATACGCGCTGACGAGAGTGGAGTCGGTCGGAGTGTATAGTCCTTTGATTCCCGCTTCGATCAAAGTGTCCATCGCGGCGGCAACTTGATTCGTCTCGGTAAATGTCTCAAAGACAAAGTCGAGATTGAATTCTTCGGCAGCGGCAGCAGCTAGATCCTTTTGAATGACAGAATTGGTTTCGGCCGAGCAATAAATCATGCCGATTTTATCGATGTTTTGTCCCAATTTGGTAAATAGTTCGATTTGTTCGCGGACGGGATTCATGTCGCTGGTGCCGGTGATATTATTGTCCGGGGCTTCATCGTCGCTCATCAAGTTGGAAAAGACGGGGTCGGTGACGGCGGTGAAGAAGATGGGCACATCATTACCTTTAATTTCGCGCGCTGACAATAGTCCGCTGGCAGCGGGCGTGGCGATACCCAAGACGAGATCGCTTTCGCCGATGAGAGTGAGGGAGGAGGAGGCGACGAGGCTGCCTTCCGCATTGGCATCCTTGAGATTGAGTTCGTAATCAATTCCAGAATCATCCAGAGCTTTGATAAATCCTTCTTGAGCAGAATTGAGAGGGTCGATGTTGATGAACTTGAGTATTCCGATTTGTACGACATCGCTTCTGCAGGCGGTGACGGCGACCATCGAGGTGGCAGTGAGGGCGGCTAATAGTAGGCGTTTGACTTTCATTTTGTTCTCCTTTATGAAATAAAACTCAGGTGGCTGACACCTGAGTTCATGAAGGTAATGTACTTTGCCAGGTGTCTACGATTGCTCGTCTTCCACCGGCTATTATCACTGATAATACTTAACGGGATTGGAAAACGATTCCTAAGTAATAATA
>CAYYIC010000033.1:0-7151 GCA_964471005.1 uncultured Staphylococcaceae bacterium
AATCCACGCCTTCAACTTCTGTTTCGCGTCTCGCTCTCGTCGTCATCGAGACGCTATAAACCAAATTTAAACTATCATCGCCGCCCATGACATTGCGACGAATTGTGCCTTTGCCGACGCCACTAGGGCCGGAAATAATAATGAGAAGACCTTCTTTGGGGGTTGACGTTTCCATATAAGTAAATTAATTATATGTGAAGATATAACTTAAATCAATTGTAATTATGGTATAATTATGGCATGAGAATCGGACTTCAGGATTTTTCGCAAGTTGTCGACATCATCGCTCGAGAAGCGACCGGCAAGCACATTCGCAAGGTCATCTTTTATTCGAGTCGGATTTTTTACCTACAAATCTCATCGGGACGCAAACGCTATCTCGTAATAAATCTCGATAATACGAATCCTTCCGTTTTTGTTAGCGAACTATCCAGCACGCCTCCGACGTTGTTAAATCCGCTCTATCTTTTTTTAAAAAAAGAATTGGCAAATGCCCTCGTTCAAAAAGTGGAACAGATGAATGATGACCGCGTCGTCCGTTTTGAACTTCAAATTACCACCAGCGCCTACAAGTCTGTAACACGTCATCTTTACTTCGAATTAATTGCCGCTCACCCCAACTTGATAATTACCGACGAAAACGATCTTATCCTCAACGCTTTTAGTAAAAATACAATCGATTCACCGCGAATTGTGGCCCGCGGCTTTAAATATGAAAAACCGCAAAACGTCGCGCGTCAAAAAAATGGTGGACAAGAGCCCTTTGATTACACCAAATTCATCAATTTTGAACTGAGTCGCCTCAATCAATCTTCGATGACCCGTAGCCAAGAAAAATTTGTTAAAATTTATAAGTTTATCAATACGCGCATTAAGACGTCTTCGCGGAAAATCGAAAACATCAAGTCCGATGTTAAAGCAGCCGAGGAACAGTTGATTTACAAGGAGCATGGCGACGCCATTTTGGCCTATCCCGTCGACAAAAAATGGCGCACAGATAAAATCGAAGCCAACGGCAAAATCATCATTCTTAATGGTTCGAAAACACTCGCTGAAAACGCTCAACATTTTTATAAAATGTATAAAAAAGCTAAAAACACTATCGCGTTAAGCGAGCAACTTATCGAAAAGGCCGAAAAAGAGTTAAATGAGAGTCTCTTTATCAAAGATTTTCTCTCTTCGTCAACCGAGGAAGAAATCGAGCGTTTCGTCGCTCAAAATGCCTTGGTAACGCCGCATGAAAAAATCCGCTTGCCAATCACCAAAAAATACGCCCCTTATCACCTCGACAGCAACGGCACGACCTATTATTTTGGCAAAACCGCCGACCAAAATGACTACTTGTCTTTTGTCTATGCATCTCGCCAGCACATATGGTTTCACCTGCTCAATCAACCCGGTGCTCACGTCGTCATCAAGAAGCCAAACCCGACCGATGAAGATTTAATCACGGCCGCCGAAATCGCTTTGCTCTGTTCAAACCTCGATCGAGGCGAAGTCATGTACGCCTTAAAAAAAGACATCTCACGGGGTGATAACAAGGGCGAAGCTCATGTCAAAAAATATGAGACTATCTACGTTTCGTTTGTCCGTCCGACAACCGATAATTTATATAAAACGGCGACGCGCTTAGAGGTAAAATAGATGCCATCGCTATCTGAGATTCGCAATATTTACCACGTTATAACCGGCCAAAAAGCAGTGAAAATCGATCCTTTGAAAGCTGGTTTTTCCAACTATTCTTATCTTCTGAACAATCGTCATGTTTTAAGAATTAAAAAACCTTTAAAGGATGCGCATTACGATGCTTCTCAAGAAGGTTTTGCCATTAAGAGCATCGCCTCTTTGAACATCTCGGAAACCGTCTTGTTTTTCGATGAGAAAGATGGTACTAAACTCTCGCTTTTTCTTGCGAGAACCAAAAAAATTAGCGATGGCCCGACCGACAAGCAACTATCGTTAGTAGCCAAGACTTTGCGCAAACTCCACCGCACAAAAATCGTCAGCGGCAAGCAGTTTGATGTTTTTGCACGGCTTCGCTACTACAAATCGAAGTGCGTCGATTTCGTCGACACTGTCTATGAGCGCAAGGTCATCGCTTCAGTCGAACGCTTCTACCACTTAGAGCCTTTTGTCTTATGCCATAATGATGTCGTAAATGGCAATCTCCTCTTTCGCTCCAACAAATTATTTCTGATCGACTTTGAATATGCTTCCGACAACAACCCCTTATTTGATCTTGCCAGTTTCCTCAGCGAGAACGATATTGAAGACGAAAAAGTTCGCCGCCGCTTTTTAAAATTATATTTTAATAAAGGCTGCGATGACACGACTTACCGCCGCATCTTACGCTTGATCGCCTTGCAGGATATCCTCTGGTATTACTGGGCCCAGATGCACTATGTCGCCAGCAAAGAAATGATTTATAAGCGCATCGCCCATCACAAGTGGAAAGCAATTATCAAAAACGCCTCGTCGCGATGACTAGGCGTTTTTTGATATAAGCATTATCTAATAGGCAAATGGTTCGTATTCGACGAACTTATCTTCGTAAGCTTTTAAGCTTTTGGCGATGACTTCGCGAGCGTGTTTAGCGCCCTTCATGCTATTGACGATCGTCTTTTTGTTTTCAAGCTGTTTATAAACGCGGAAAAAGTGGCGAATTTCATCTGAGATATGGGGTGGCAATTCGCGAATGTCTTTATAGATGTTATAGATGGGGTCGTTTTTGCACACGGCGATGATCTTCTCATCGAGGTAGCCGCCATCGATCATCTCGAGGACGCCGATCGGATAGCAATCCACCAAAGCCAGAGGAACGATCGATTCCGACGATAAGACCAGCACATCTAAGGGGTCGAGGTCTTCAGCATATGTAAGAGGAATAAAACCGTAATTTTGTGGATAGTGAGTCGACGTATACAAAATACGGTCCAAAATCAAAGCCCCCGTCTGCTTTTCGAGCTCGTATTTATTCTTGCTGCCTTTTGATATTTCAATACACGCCAAAAACTGCTCGGGTTTGATTCGCTCTTTTGGAGCCATGTGCCATACATTCATATTTTTTCCTCACAATATCTATTTGATATTATACCAACCACCTCCCTATTATACCAAGAAAACGGTGAATCGTGAGATGTTCTTAAAGCGCATTATCAGTATCCTTTTTTTATGATTTTCTTGGTGCTATACTACGTAGTATGAAATTTACGAAGATGGCTCTATTAGTGATACTCCCGCTCCTGCTGTCGGCCTGCGGAAATCGTCCTAACGGTCCGGTTTCCATCGCGCAAAACGGCAGTCTTTATGATGTTGGCGAGCCGCAAACTGATAGCGAGATAAGCGATTACGTCCGCCACACCAATAGCGAGGAGATTTTGTCGTATCTAGGAAATAGCGAGCCGTTCATTCTCTATGTGGGAATGCCGGGTTGTCTCGGTTGCAATATGTTTAAACCTAACCTGCTTCAATATGTCAATCAAACAAAAGCTCTCGTCCACTATTTAAATTACGCAAATAGCGGTGACCGCCTTGAGTATTCTAAGATTTGGGTTGACTACCGCGATATTTTCATGGCTGACATCGAGGTTCCCTATTTGATGATCATTGAAAATGCCAAATCATACGCCAAAGGCGCCGTTTCAAAAATGACGGCTGCCACTGCTGATCCTTTTCTCAATATGATGAACTCTCTAGTTAAAGTGTCAAAAGTCAATTCCCATGTCGAGTATGATTCAGCCAATTATTACTTAAACAACAATCAAGAAGGACTCTACTTCTTCTATGATCGAAACGATGAAGACGCTCAAGAGATATACAGCTCATTAATATGGCCGCGCGCCTCGCTAAGCGAAAAGCACATTCAAGTTGTGGATTATGCGAACTTTAATGATCTGGAAAAGATGGCTTTGTGCGAGACTTTTTCTCTCGATGAAGACATCGGACCGATCGCCAAATATTACCGGGATGGCACCGTCGTTGGGGCTAATTTCTTTGGCATCGATGAAAACGTCGATCAGCAGTTTTTAGACGCTTATCTTTAGATAAAAAAACCGGATTGCTCCGGTTCTATTTTACTTTAATTCTTTTTAAGATCGCCGATTTATATATGCCGTTTTCAAATTTAATATCGATTGATCCCTGAATAAGAGGCAGGCAGTAGCGGCGGAAAGAATCGTCCATATGACCGGGACCGGCCATCATCGATTGTGGGACGACGCGTTCGGCATTAGCAATCTTGGCGATATCTTCCGGAACATATTCGACGCGGTAGGGCTCATCGCTGATGCGCTTGATACATACCATTTCACCGGTATGTCCTTTTAAGGCGAATTGGACAGCGAGCGTGCCACAGGCAATCGCCTCTTCTTGATCGACTTTGCTGACGAGCAGAGGGTCGGCCCGCTGTGGAAGGGATAGTTCGATAGAGCGGGTCGGAAGATCGAGGCGGACTTCGACCATGTCAGCGAGCTCATCGCCGACACCGCCGAGTTGAATGTGATTAAAGGCATCGATGCGGGCTTTGCTCATGTCGCGCTCAAAAGAAATTCCTTCCGATACGACGACGATCGCATTGCCTTTTTCGTCGAATAACTTTTTGACATCATGAAGAAAATCATCGACGCTAAAGGGGTTTTCGGGAAGATAGATCAAATCCGGTCGCGTCTCAAAAGGAAGGAGATCAACGGAAGCCGTCAGCCATCCGGCATTGCGGCCCATAACTTCGATAATAAATACTTTACCGCGTTTATAGACGCGGGCATCAATGCAGATCGAATTGACGGTGTTGACAACATGTTTGGCGGCGCTTGCAAAGCCGAGCGAATGATCGGTTAGAGCCAAGTCGTTATCGACCGTTTTGGGAACACCCATAACCATGCAATCGTATCCGATTTCTTTACATAATAAAGACAATTTGTGGCATGTATCCATCGAGTCATTGCCGCCGTTGACGAACACATAGCCGATGTTGCGCTTCTTTAGCGTCTCGATAATACTTAAGTATTGTTTATCGTGAAGATCTTTGGGAAGTTTATAGCGCGTTGAACCCAAAGCTGCACCAGGTGTCTGCTTTAATAATTCGATCGTCTCGCCATCTTCTTGTCCGAGATCGATTAATTCATCGGTGATTAAACCTTCGACGCCATAAAGCGAACCAAAAATCCGATTGATTTTGTCGGGGTGCTTTTTAGCTTCGACAATCGCACCATAAAGGGAGGTATTGATGACTGCCGTCGGACCTCCGCTCTGAATGTAGACCATTGATTTTTTCATTTCTTTGTCTCCTGATTAACGTATTTCGATATGGATATCTTTTAAAACTTCATAAGCCTTTTCTTGCGCTTATCGATGAAGGGCTGACAAACCTTGGTAATCGATGACAATGTCATCTTTATCTTAATTCTGCTTTTTTAATTGAAGCGATGAAACGCGGTTCAATCGGCTCAGTTTAAGAATAAGTAGAGAGCCAGTGACAAAGTCAGTTTGATAGCCGACGACAGTTAAAAGGCGCTTTTGGTAAACGTCGCCTCTAATTTTATGGAACAATGAAAATAATGTAAAGAAAGCCAATCGCGACAAATATGAATGAAAAATCAAAGCAAACGAAGGAAAGTAACAGCAAGAAGCTTTGCTTCTTTTATTCATCATCGAGTCAGTATCCTAGAAATCGAGACGTCAAACCGCTAAAATGTAAGCGGTTGCATCATCTAGATGAATCTAGTATTATCTTAAATGCACGCTCATTAAAGAGGTATCAATATGGCATTCACCCTGAAGTTTAACGCTCAAGAAAAGAATTTCGAGAAAAAAGTCGCTTTGCATGATCTCGTCGACGATCCTAAAAAAGAATTTATTTGTGCCAAAGTTAATAATCGCATTCGCGAGTTAACATATGAAGTCTATTACGACGCCGATGTTGAATTTTTAACGGTCAAAGATGGGGATGCGATTCCGATCTATGAGACATCGCTTCGCTATCTTGTCGCGATGGCTTTTAAACGCGCGTACCCAGATCTCGAAGTGCGCTTCAGCTACAATGTATCACGCTCGATTTTTGTCCAGATTCTCAACGATTCGCGCCATAGTGATATGTCGATGGTCGGCCGCATCGAAGAAGAGATGCAAAAAATAGTCAGCGCTAATTTCCCATTAAACCGCATGATTGTCACCAAGGAAGAAGCCAAGCATATTTACGAGGAAAATAAGTTAGATGACAAGCTTGAACTTCTAAAGTATCGCCCTGAGAAAACCGTCCATCTCTATGATTGTGATGGCTATCTCAATTACATGTACGGGCGCATGGTTCCCTCGACTGGCTATCTTAAAACGTATAAAATTCGTTTGTACTCACCAGGAATCATCATTCAATATCCTCGCGCTGAAGTCGGTGGCGAAATTCCCAAGTTCGAAGATGCGCCAACGTTTGGAAAGACTCTAAAAGCGTCGCATATGTGGGGAAAAATTGCCGGAGCCGACTCGGTATCCGGCATCAACGAGCACATCAAGAGAGATGGAGTCGTCGATTTTATCAACATGTGTGAGACGCGCCACAATCGCATGCTCGTCGAACTCGGCAATATGATCGAAAGCGATATCGATACGATTCGCTTGATTTGCATCGCCGGACCTTCCTCAAGCGGTAAGACGACGTTCTCAAACCGCCTGCGCATCGAACTTTTATCACGCGGTATCAAACCGATTCGTTTGAGCATCGATGATTATTATCTGCCCAAATCTGATGTGCCAAAAGATGAAAATGGCGATCCCGATTTAGAATCGATCAACGCCCTTGACATCGAACTTTTTAATCAGAACATGCTCGACCTTATAAGCGGTAAAGAAGTCCAGTTGCCGCGCTTTGATTTTAAACTCGGTCACCGCATTCCCGGCCGCAAATTAAAAGTTCCTTTTAACCAGCCGATCATCATTGAAGGCATCCATGCCTTAAACGACTTGCTGACCATCAATATTCCCAAGCACCAGAAATTTAAAATCTACATTTCTCCACAAGCCCAAATTAACTTCGACAACCACAACCCGATATCCTTGACCGATCTTCGTCTTCTGCGCCGCATCGTTCGCGATAAAAAGTATCGCAATGCCTCAGCCGAAGAGACGATGAGCATGTGGCCCAGTGTCCGCAAAGGCGA
>CAYYIC010000034.1:0-6513 GCA_964471005.1 uncultured Staphylococcaceae bacterium
CCTCTCGCCAATGCCATCTATCAGAAACTGCATCAGTAATATGTATCGATATATCGAAGTTCATGTCATTATTTCTTGAAAATCGCTACTTGTATCGTTAATATAGATAGCGCACATGTCCTCTTAGCTCAGCTGGATAGAGCAACGGCCTTCTAAGCCGTAGGTCAGGCGTTCGAATCGCCTAGAGGATGCCATCAAACATCGAAGTCCGAATTAATCGGACTTTTTTGTTGTGTCATCCTCGTTATGGCGATAGTCCGAGGATATTATCATTTTTGGGGCATTAATGTTCGATTATCGGGAATTGGCACCTTTAAGTCTATTTAGACAAATAATGTAAGAAAAAGTTTACATTTTTGTTATACTTAATTGGTAGATATTTTCACCTTTTAAAATAAACTAGAGGGCAGAGAGGAAAGCAATATGAGCTTTGAAAAAAATCTGACTTTATTAAGAAAAAAGAACAACATGTCGCAAGAGGATTTAGCCTTAGCAATCGGCGTTTCACGCCAGACCGTCTATGCGTGGGAGGCGGGGCTAAATACGCCGAATATCACTATGCTTCAAAAGATTAGCGCTACCCTAGAAGCAAGCACCGATGAACTCATCAATGGCTATAGCGTCGACCGCCTACCCAATAAATTGGGAGATGTACTTTTTACCTACATTTCGGATTGTGGTGAAGAAGTTATTTATGAAGAGATTCCCAACTGGTATGTGCCCTTAAAAGTCGGAGAAGATGTGTGCTTCGCCCTCTATGATAATGGCATGAAAGATTATTCTTATCATGTGAGCGTCGCAAATGAGATAAAAGTCCATCGTCAAAAAGGTTTTGAAATCGTCGTCAAGGAGTACGACAAAAAGCTCGAGCACACGGATACGTTTTCCCTAATCGCCAAAAAGGAAGGAAACAAAATCCTTTTTATCGGGCGCATTTTTTATCAAGATGGTGTTAAAACCATCGAAACTTATCGCGATAAATGCTTCCTTGATAAATGGGGCATCGAGGGCAAGCTAGATGGCACACAGCTCGTTTTTATGTCCGCAAAGAAATATGCAATGTCTTATAATGGCAAAAATGAAAACGTCGTTGGCATCGCTTATTTTGATACTAATAAAACATATATCGAAGTGTATCTTAACGCTCGACGGGAATCCCTTTTTTGGCGAAGATACGAACTTAACCGAATCTCGTCGACAACGGTAAGAGTCGATGGAAGAGAGTATGGCTTATTTTATGAAGTTGCCACCTCGCGGTTGATAAAATAAACGGCCGTAATCTAAAAAATATTTTACATGAGTCGCAAAGATGGTTTATGATATCAACCAGTGTTTTATTCTATAAGAAAGAAGAAATAACAAATGAAAGTTGTTCTCGGAACCAACGAAGAAATCAGCCAATTAATCGCCGGCGAATTCATTCAGCAAATTAAACGTAAACCGAACTCGGTACTCGGTCTTGCGACCGGCACATCGCCTCTCGGAGTCTACGCCAATCTCATCAGGGCCAATCAAAAAGGCATCGTCTCGTTTAAAAAAGTCGTGAGCTTCAATCTCGACGAATACATTGGTCTCGAAGGAACCCACAACCAGTCTTATCGTTATTTTATGAATGTCAATTTATTCGATCACATCGACATTAATAAGAGCAATACGCACGTTTTAAAAGGCGTGGGAGACTATCTCGCCTACGCCGATCATTACGATGAAGAAATCGCACGCTCTGGCGGAATCGATTTACAGATTTTGGGAATCGGAAGCGATGGTCACATCGCCTTTAACGAACCACATACGTCTTTTGATAGTTTGACGCATATCGCCGACTTGACCGAATCGACGATCCGCGATAATTCTCGCCTTTTTAAGAGCGTCGATGAAGTCCCGACTAAAGCGGTGACGATGGGTCTAAAATCGATCATGAACGCTAAAAAAATCGTCTTGATTGCGACAGGAAAAAATAAAGCCCAAGCCATCAAAGATTTGCTCAAAGGACCGCTTACCGAAAATGTTCCTTGCTCAATTCTTCAAAAGCATCCTGATGTCACAATATATGTCGACCCTGATGCTTATAGCAAAGTCGAAAGAAAATAAGGTCTTCCGCGATTGAATCGCGGTTTCTTTTTTGTTAGCATATATGGTCAATATGAACTCTATCAATAAACGTAACATATATCGCACGCTAATCGCAGGTTTGATGGTCGTTGCCGCCGTTTCGGCGACGAGACTTATCAACTATGAGCCTTTTAACGTTCGCGGCAACGATAGCGAAATCGTCGACTGCGCTTACTATTTTGATCAAGGTAATGGCTACACTTCAATTTTCGAAATCGTCGGTGCCCTTAATTCCGGCTCAGCCAGTGGAACATATAAGACGTGGGGCACGGTGACAAAGTACTATCAAGACACGAGCAACAATTATAATTTCTATATTCAAAGCACGGATAAAAACGCCAATGTCGCCGGAATGATGATTTATCAAAGTAGCTCCCCGGTCAGCGAAGGCAATGTTGTCACCATCAGCGGATCGCCGACTCTCTACAATAATTTGCCAGAATTTGTAAACCCTTCAATTGTTATTGACCACGCCTCAAATTCTTCCCCGGTTACAAATTATGTTACCGGTAATAACTTCTGGCAAAATTCGACGAATCGCTCTTCAAGTGAATTTCTAAGTGCCCAAAGCCTCGGTGTCATCAAAATTTCGATTCAGGACGTTTTACTCTCATCGATTAATTCAGGTAATGCGACGATTACGATTAACAGTTCTACGACTATTCCAGTGTATTATGCATATTTAAAAAACACGTCGGATATTTATAATACCATTAGCTTACTAAGCGGACAGACCGTCGATGTCGTCGGTTATCTTCACTGTTTTGATAATGGCTATGAAGCGAAAATGCAGTGCCTAATTCGAAGCGCCGGCGATATCGTCGGAGAGGGCATCGATTACTCCCTAAATTTAAGCACAGCAAATTACACAAATATTGGCACTTTTAGTTCAGGAAATTATGGTGTAGTTAATGCTTCTGATTTTGACTTTGAACACTACCGCGCCGTCAAACCGGTTTCTTCCGGGGCGGAGTTTATTATCTTGCTACCTTTTGTTAGTTATTTCAGCGACGGCTCGGCTCCTGGCGCATTGTATAACATTACCGCCATCAACGATATCGAAAGTATTTCCATCACTTACCGCACAGAAACGACTTATGGACAAAAGCCGACACTTTCATTTGGTCCCGACCCTCGGTGCGAAAGCGAAGTTGAACTGAACTTGTCGACAAGCGCCGTCACTTATACTCAGCAAGTTAGCGATGGGGATTTTTTCAAAGTTGAAACTGATGAAAACAAACTTTATATCCACAGCATCGCAATCGATTATGCTAACGGTGGACCGGCTAGCTCTTTTGATTATTTGAGCGCTGGCGACAATCAAGTCCGCATTAATCCGATTCGATCAAACGGTGAATTGTATGACGGAAAAAGTGTCAGTGTCCCCGCCAGCATCTCCCACGATGGTTCATACTATACTGTACAAAGTACAAAGACTTATACCTATTACTCCTATGAGTATTTTTCTTCCCATCCAGAATTAGTCACATCGGCCGCCTACACGAATCCCCTTGATGTCGCATCTTTCTTTGCCATTTTTGGAACGTATCCTTCTAACTATGTATCTAGCTACTCATATTCTTCGGCTTACAATATTTTTGGTAGTGCCACTCGATGCGTTTCCGTCTACTCGAGAACCGATGGCTATGCGACGGCGGTGCCGTACAAAGCTGATTCATCGGGGTCTCCTCTTTATTACGAATGTGATATCGCTTTAACTTCTAATTATTCATCCTCAAATCGCGGTGTCGGCCGCGTCGTGTGTTGGGTCTATGGCTTTGACCCCTTAAAAGGCGCGAATGGCTACGATAGCTCTCCGACAGCTGTATATACCGATGACCACTATGCGACTTTTCAAGAGTATTTAAACCTCGGAACATTAGGGCCGCGCTATAATGCTGAGATGTCACGTACCAGCTATGAATGGGGCTTGGCGACAACACTTTTACCAGCTTAATCTCGCTCATTAACCTATGGTTATGATATAATAATGATATGGACTCACTAAAGACTTTAATCGAAAGAAAACAGTTTCAACTAGTCGTTGATTTAACTTGTGAGTATCGCGATGCCGCAAGCGCGGCTTTTCGCATCGCGGCTCTTGTCGGGCTCGGAAGACTTGAAGAAGCCCTCGGCCTAATTATCAAGTTTCGCGGCGAATTTGAAGACGCTAATTTTGGCGTTATGCGAGTTCATTTTGAAATCTTGCTTTTGAAAAATCGTTATGACCGAGCCTATGAAGAACTGAACTATTATAAAGAACTTCCTTATATTTCACAGGAGGTCGAAGAATATTTGAATCAAGCCGAAGAGATGATTCGAAGCCATGAGCGAAGCTACAACAAAAATCGCAAGAGAAGCAAAGATGAAATCTATGAAATCCTTGAAAAAGAAAAAGATAACCTGCTCTTGCTGGCGGTCCTCAACGAGATCCGCGATTATAATATCCGCGATTTCACCTACCCTCTCATCTTGTTTTTAAAGCGTGGCGGCATCAACTCATTTGTCAGGACTTACGCTTTGCTCTTGCTTGTTTCGAGCGGCTATGAGAAACCAATTGATTTTTATAAAAATGATAAAAAATATGTTGTAACACCTAAAGAATTAACGCCGCCTTTCATTAATGAAAAATACGATGAAGTGGTGAAAAGAATCGAAATCACCGCCAAAGACCCGGCGGTCAGCGAGGCCGCGAAATCCCTTTTAAACGACCTCGTTATCATTCTTTATCCTGAAGATATTTTTGATTGTGAGATGAAGCTACTTGCCGGATCGCTTCTATCCATCGCTTTTGACCACTTCCAAATACCCCGCGATGATCTTAGTTTCGCCCGGCTTCTCGATGTCGATGTCACTCAGCTTCGACTTCAAACCGATCATTTTGCAAAGTGCCTTAATGCCAATCCGCCTGTCGAAGACGTTAAGTAACAATGCACTTTTGAAAGTGTTTTTTAGTGTTTCGTTTGAATATGATACGAATGTATTCTATACTTTATTGCGATTGCATTTTTATTAAGGAGAATTATATAAATTATGGAAAAGAAAATCACCAAACTCGAACAATCGAAAATCGAAGTTCTCGTCAACGTCGAGAAAGAAATTTGGCTCAAAGCTCAGAAAGATGCTTTTAACAAATTAGCCGCGAACGTCGAAATCAAAGGCTTCCGTAAGGGAAAAGCTCCGGCGGACATGGTCAAAGCGAAAGTCGATCAAAGCCAAGTGTTTGATCGGGCCATCAACTCGCTGCTCCAAGACACTTATCGCCAAGTCGTCGCCGAAGAAAAACTGCGGCCGTTTGCCCGCCCTGTTGTCGACGTCACGAAGTTAAGTGATCTCGAACTCGAATTGAAGTTTACGTTAGTCCTCGCTCCCGAGGTGACCTTGGGCGAATATAAAGGCTTGCATGCCGAGAAAAAAGAAGTGGTGGTCACCGATCACGAAATCGAACACGCCATCGAACATCTCGTCCACGATAACGCCTCGTTAATTGTCAAAGAAGAAGCCGCGGTCCTCGGCGACACCATCGTCATGGATTTTGAAGGATTCGTCGATGGCAAACCTTTCGAAGGTGGCAAAGCCGAAAATCATTCACTCGAATTAGGTTCTGGACAATTTATCCCTGGTTTTGAAGACGCTCTCGTCGGAGTCAAAGCCGGCGATGAAAAAGACGTCAATGTCACTTTCCCGACCGAATACACGCCAGAACTCGCCGGCAAAGCCGCGACCTTTAAAGTCAAAGTACACGAAGTGAAGGTCAAGAAAGTCCCTGAGCTAAATGAAGAACTCATCAAAGATTTGAATCTTCCAAACGTCAAGACCATCGACGATTTGAAAGGCTACCAAAAAGCTAAACTGGAAAGTCAAAAAGCTAGCGATGTCAAACGCGATTATTACGAAGCTTTAGTCAAGCAGATTCGCGACAAAGCGACGATTGATATCGCCAAGGAAATCATCGACGGCGAAGTTGAAGCGATGCAAGAAAACATGCTTAAGCAAATCGAACAACAAGGCTTGAGCATGGAAAAATATTTGCAAATTACCGGGCAGACGAGTGAAAAACTCCTTGAGACGATGGCTAAAGAAGCCGAAGACAATATCCGTTCAGTCCTCGTCTTAGAAAAAATCGCCGAACTCGAAAAGATCACCGTCGAAGAAGACGAAATCGAGTTTGAACTAGCTAAGATTGCCGATCAATATAAAATGCCTCTTGAAGAGGTTAAAAAAGTCCTCAAAGACAGCATGGACCGCTTCACTGCCGATGTCCGTTCCCGTCGCATTCAAGAATTTATTGTTAACAACAACGATTAACTATCAAATAATAATAACAGGAGGTCTTTAAATGGACGAAAACCTACCCCTTACCTTGCCGCTTCTCGTGACGAGGAGCTTAGTCGTCTTTCC
>CAYYIC010000035.1:0-6180 GCA_964471005.1 uncultured Staphylococcaceae bacterium
TTGGTGGAGATGCGGAGAATCGAACTCCGGTCCAAAGAAGGTCCCACAATAACGTCTACAGCTTAGACGATATTAATTTTTAACACTAGATGACAATACCATCGAAGTATCTAATGCGAGACTAATGGGTTTTCGAGTCGGTCGGCTAGTCAACCTCGAACCTTATTCCCTTGTTATGACACTTGCCCGAAGCGTGAGGGACGAAACCTCCGGAAGCGCGCTGCAGGGTCAGAGACCCAAACCAGTATTTAGGTGCTTAATTAAGCGGCAGCGAATGAAAGATTTCTGTTGCCAGTTATCTTTGTTTTGATGATAACGTCATCACTCGGCTGCAGTTACTGCGAACACAACCCTGTCGATGCCATGAACATCCCCGTGTTGGCTTATATATTCTATAAGCGTAGTTATCTTAACATAAGAAAAAAACGAGGACAACAAAACATATATACATGTACTTAGTAAAGGACAATCAATTCCAGATGCGATCAGCAAACGTCGGATAGTCGATAAAAGGATTGCGGTTTCCCTGCTTTTGAAAGGCTATTTCATTGCGGTTTTTCTCTTCGCTGCTGACAGGATCTTCGGCGTTCCATTTGCGAAGTAGCTTAAAGCAATCGGCTTGGCTGTTCGCGCCGATGACGTTAGTGATATACAGTTTGCCAGTCACGCCAGTTCTTGTCGTGCCGCCAAAATCGGTGCCGTAATGCATGTAAACATACATGATGATGCGGGCCGCGTCGCCTTTACGAGAATCGGCCGGTTCCGTCACTCCGTAGTTGTTGCCAGAACCAAATTTGACAGTGCCACCGCCGGAATAAGAGACTGTTCGTGGGGTGCCAAAAATTGGGGCGAACATCGTGCTGCCACGATAGGAATTGTATAGTTTTATTGAGGCCCTAATATGATGGATATCAGCGCCCGCATATGTTTTGCCGTAGAGTGGTTCGCTCCCGCCATCTTTTGTCTTGGCCTGAGGCCAGACGTGTTCGCGGTTAAAATCACTTCCATAACTTTCCCCCGAATAGAAGCATTTCGGGTCCGTCGATTTTAAAGTTGTCGTAAGGCTTGAGTATGAAACATAAGTAGAGTGCGTCGACATCATGAGGTTGTGGAGTTTCAAGCCTAAGGCCGTACCGCTGTCACTCGCAGTAATTGAAGTGTAATAATTGCCAGAATAGCTTTCCACCGCTGTATATGCTTTCGCAGTGACTTCACTAAGTCCGTTGCTGACGATCTTGGTCGGATAGCCGGATATTTCCGGGACGCCAAAAGAGCCACCAGAATAAGTATAGTAGGTGAAAATTCCTTCGATAGTGATTTCATCGCCGGCTTTAATTCCCGTGCTTCGGAAAGTGTCGTCGTTCGTGTATGAGTATGCCGATCCCGTCAGTTTAATTGATGTATTCTTGCTGCTTATTCCGTAGGCGACAACCGTCCAGCCACCATCGATTAAATCAAAGTAGCCCTTTTTATCATATCCGGGATATTGGGCGATGCCTTTCACGCGATATAGCGTTTTTGTGTCGGTGGCTTTTTTCTTCGCCAAAGCCTCCACGGTTGTGACAACGGCTTTAGAATTCTCAGGATTAGGATTCGAAATGTTGGTGGTCGTGCTATCGCTTGTTGAAGAGGAAGTGCCGTGGCTCGAATTGCTTGCGGTGTCGCTTGGGATATCAGATGTCGCACTCGAGATATCGGATATATCATCAGAAAGACTGGATGAGTCGCTGCCAATACTTGTCGAATCGGAAGGTAGATTGTTTTGGCAACTAGCAAGTAAAAAACTGCCAACAGCGATGAGCA
Source organism: uncultured Staphylococcaceae bacterium (assembly GCA_964471005.1). GTDB lineage: Bacteria > Bacillota_I > Bacilli_A > RFN20 > CAG-826 > UBA1424. Next base: position 1,804 of record CAYYIC010000035.1, read on the forward strand.
ATATAATTTTATTTTTAATTTTCATTAAGAAAAATTATACCTTATTTCGACTTTTTGTCGAATACAAATAATGGAAACAAAAAGCTTCCTGATTAGCGGTTAAATCGATCATCGGTCAAAATGTGAAATAGTGCGATAATTTGCGTAAGCAACAATGCGCTCGCTCCAAGAATCGGCCCGTAGCTGATCTGAATGCCGGAAACAAGAAAGCCGGGCGTTGATAACTGAACGATAAAAGGCATGAAAATCATCCCGATCATGCTGATAAAAGCCATGACGAAGGCAAAGATTAAATTTGTGCTCTTGCGATTGGATAAGAAGAAGGCCAAACAGCTCAATCCCGCAAGTTGGTAAGTCACCAAAAGAAAGATGTTTATATGAAAGTTGATCGTGTAATTTTGCGTTGTGTCGCTAAATGCGAATTCACCACCGAAGACGGCAATCCACGTCGGATACTTGACGATGGTCCCGTCTAGAAGAGTCTCAGTGGCAAACGGAAAGAGAAAGGTGACGAGGGAAAAGACCGACAGCAAGACAGCAATCCATTTTGTAAATCTAATCAGGCGCAATTTTGTGCTCACGTTTCTTCTTTGCCTAATATAAATGAAACTACTTCATTTAGCAATATCTTCCATTGTTTAATAGTGTTTGAAAATGAACCTTATATATAATAAACTATGTAAGCGATTGGAATTAATGATAATTATGAAAAACTTTAAATTGATTATGAAGAGCCTCATTAACAATGATGCTTGTATAGAAGGCGGGCGCACCAAGAGGTGGTTTTTTGCGGTGATTTTTGCCGTCTTATCACTTGTGTTGGCCATCCTGCCAATCATGGTTACTTCTTTGCAGGCTCAAGGCTCTGATTTTACATCATCAAATTATCTATATAACTACGACAACGCCATCGTCGCTTTTAGCGATCACCTCGAAGAGAACAATCTTTCGATGGTCGTAAGCGAAGACGCCAACGGTCGTTATTTAGCAGTTGATCAAACGACCTGGGATGAGGTTCATAACGACCCGCAAAATGCCTACAAGCAATATGTCCATCTCAATGACGACAGCAAAGTCGATTTTGAAGTATATTACACCGCTACAAGCGGTCAAGCTTTCGTCGATTATTACACTCTCGTCTCGCAGAACAAAAGCCCGCTTGACGGCTCTTGGCGCGAAGCGGAAGACACCGCCCGCAGCACCAGCTATCTGATATTTGGCCGCGAGAGAATGGTCGGTCAGCTCTTTCAACCCGGCAACACAAAAGCCATTTCCGGCGTCTCTGGCGATTATTTAAAATTGGATTTAGGCTTTGATTTCAAATCGACGTCCACCATCGACATCAATGGCGTTACGTATGTGACGAGCCACGATTCTAAATTCAGCGAACCCGGTGGCAGTCGACAAATCAACGAATACCGTCTTCGAGTTCAAAACAGATGGAATGACATCTATGATGATGTCTACTTTAACACCAAGATGATTACCGTCCGCGATTCAACCTTGATCATGCTCGGGGTCGACGCCCTGCTCATCTTTTTCATGGGCTTGATGATTTTCATCCTGACACGCGGCAAGCGCAACCCGTTCCGCATCTACACTTTCTGGGAGACGCAGAAGATTTCTTACTGGGCTTCCTTTACCCCATCATTATTAGCCCTTATCTTCGGTTTCATCTTTACCGAATATGCGGTGATGATCTTCGTCATGCTCATCGGTGTCCGCATCATGTGGATGTCGATGAAGTCGTTGAAGCCGGCAATGTAAGACAACAAATTCGGGGAAGGTTAAACCCGCGCTAATTTAGGTTAGACAATTACTTAAATATTCATAAAAATATTACGTTGCACATAATTGGGGGATTTCTTCCCCTTTTTATTTTTCAAGTAAAACCAACACTTTTTTTATTTATATGGTAGGAGAACCAATATATGAAACTATTCAAACCCCTGCTTATCGCATCAAGTGTTTTTGTTCTTGCCTCCTGCAATTTGACTCCGACGAGTGAAAATCCAGCAAATGAGCCGGTCATCAATTTGAAAAACACCGATACTCAATATGCCTTTGCGACATACACTGGCATGCGGATGCTCGAGGAAGTAAGCATTGCAAACGCCCCAAAACTCTTAGGTAAAGTAGATGAAGAAACTGATCCCGACGAAGAGCTTGCGATCGTCAATCGCTACCTCACTCTCTATAAGGAATTGACCGAGGAAGGTGTCTTAAATGTCGCGATGGCTGAAGTCAGCGACCGCGAAGAATACGCTTTTCAATTAACGATTACGACAACCGACATCGACAAAGTCCAATCAACCTTTGTTTTATATTTCAACGAAGTTGTCATCGATAGCGAAGACGACATCGATGATGGTATTGACGATACCGGTGAAGATGTTCTCGAAGATACTCCGGAAGGTGAAGAAAATGGCGAAAACTATCGCCATCGCGAAGATTCGCGCAGCGATGATGAATCCACCCTTCTAGTAGGTTTAGCGGTCATAGGGGATGAAGAATTCGAAGTCAAGGGCTACCGCCTGGTCGAAGAAGACGAAGTCCGCTTTGGTTTTAGGGCTCGCCTTGATGATGGCCGCGTGCTCCGCATTTCCCATCACGCTGAAGATGATGTGCAGAAGTTCCAATATTTCTTGAGAAACGGCCGCGATTTAATCGCCCGTAAAAAAGTGATGATAAAAGTCGAAGACAGCCAGACGATGCTCAAACTCGAAGATGTCAAAGATGGCGTCCGCACCCGATATGCCTTTAAACAAGAAGTCGGCGAAGATGGCACTTATTACAAAATTCGCTTTGATACTCCCGAAGGCAAAGGCGTAATTCATGTCTTTGTGACTCTTGACGATCAAGGTCAAGAAGTCTTGGAATATTACTTCTCGGGTGGCGATAAGTATCATCACGACGGCGAAGGAAACCATAATGGTGAACACTCTGGTAATGGAGACGGAAACGGTAATGGCAATGGCCATCACGGTAATCCCGATCGTGGAGAAGACGAAGAATACGAAGAAGATTTTGAAGATCTAGACGATTTCTAAAAAATATACATCAAAAAACCGAGAGTGCGAATTCTCGGTTTTTATTTTACTTACTTAACCGTCTTGCGACCGATGGAATAATAGGCCGTACCGATCATGTTGGCAGGACGATATAAGTTACGACCATCAAAGATGATGGGCTTTTTCATATTATCGATGAAGCAGCTCTTATCGAGTTCTTTAAGCTCCTTGGCGTCGGTCAAGATGACCACCGCATCGGCTTCTTTTAACGTGTCGAGAATGCTGGTCGAAAATTCGATGCGAGAGCGCCGTTGCATCTCCTTTTGAAAGTTTTCAATCGCCATTGCATCATAGACTTTGACATAGGCGTTTTTCTCGAGCAGATACTTGACGACGGAGGTCGCCGGAGAATTGCGAATATCTTCTGTCCCGGCTTTAAAAGCAACGCCGAGAACGGCGATGGTCAAATTCGAAAGGCTGCGAAAGTGAGAATTTATTTTGTGAATCAAAAGCGAAGGCTGTTCGTTGTTGACTTTAATCGTCGCCTTGACAAGCTCAAGCGGAACTTCGCGATCACTAGCGAGCCAGCTCAACGCCTTTGTATCTTTAGGAAAGCACGAGCCCCCATATCCGATACCGGCTTTTAAATAGTTGCGGCCGATGCGAGGATCAAGACCGATGCCGATGGCAACTTCTTCAATGTCGGCGTCGACCATCTCGCACAAGCGCGCGATTTCGTTAATATAGCTAATTTTCATCGCTAAAAAGTTGTTGGAAGCATACTTAATTAATTCGGCGCTTTCCGGCGTCGTAATCAAAATCGGAATCTTGCGCTTTTGATAATTGGTATACATCTGCATCATCAAATCTTCGCCCGCCTTGCTCGTCACGCCGATGACGACACGCGCAGGATTGAGCATATCGCTAATCGCGCTGCCTTGGCTTAAAAATTCGGGGTTGGAGATAACTTCAAACTTGTGCTCGCTATTCTCTTCGAGATACTTTTTTGCTCGCGCATTCGTGCCGACGGGAACCGTCGAGCGAATGACGACATAGGTATCTTGAATCGTATTTTTGGCAATATCGTCTAAACAGGCGTTAAAGTTTGCCAAGTCGGGTTTCCCGTCTTTACCTTCAGGGGTATCGACGGCGATATAGATGATTTTATTGGGGCGAATCGCGTCTTTGGCGTTCGTTGTAAAACGAAGGCGTTCTTTCGCGTCACTCATTAACGATTGAAGATTGGGTTCCTTGATGGTGGCGATGCCTTGTTTTAATGTCGCAACTTTGTTTTTATCGCTATCCAAGCCGATCACGTTGTGAAAAAAAGAGGCGAGGATCACGCTATTGACAAGTCCAACATATC
>CAYYIC010000036.1:0-6162 GCA_964471005.1 uncultured Staphylococcaceae bacterium
CGCCCAAGTGTATGCTCCAGTGGGCGTGTTGTCAACCTATTATAAGTGTATTTTACAAGTTTATGACGACTTTTCTAATAAAGAGATGCTCTTGAGATTGATGCCAGCCGCATCTTGAAGATAAATTGACAAATCGCGGATGATTTCTAGACATTCACCGCTTGTAAAGGTCACCCGATCAAAGTCTTCGGGTCGAGCGAGGAAAATCTGGCGCAAAATCTTTAGTTGGCGCTCGCTTTGTTTCTGATGGCGTAAAGCGTCGAAAAAGGGCGCGGCGACAAATCCCCCGTCTAAATAAGAAATCGCTGTAATATCGCTCTTTTGACCGGAAATAACGCATTTTGTCACTTCGAGTCCATAGCCGATGACTTTTAAGACGGCGGCAAAGTATAAAAGGACAATTGTCAGCGGATGAAATCCGGTATCGATTTTGTCGAGGGCTGCATCTAATGAGGCAAACACCTTTGCCGCTTCTTCGCTTTCAATCGCTTTATTGGTCAGTTCGCCGATAAATGAGAGAGCCGTGAGACCGGCGAGTTGCTCCTTGGCATTACCATATGAGTTAATTAGAGTCCCACTTCGAAGTGACAAGCCTTCTTTACCCCTTGTGAGGATAAAACGCGACTTGGTGAATGGCTGGACACTTGCCATGTTTTTGCTGGCGATGCCCAAGACGCCACGCGCTAAAAATGAATACGTCCGATTTTCGGCGATGACGTTAATCATCGCGTCTTTTTCTTTAAAGGGCGTCAAACGCGTGACAATACCGATGATTTCCATCACTTATAGCCGTATTCTTTAAGCAGGCGCGGATTATTGAGCCAATCTTTTTTTATCACGACAAAGAGCTGCAAAAAAACGACTTTTTGATAGCGGGCCTCAAGCGCCTCACGGGCTTTGATGCCAATCTCTTTGATGCGCGTGCCGTCTTTGCCGATGACTATCGCTTTTTGCGAAGATTTGTCGACGATGATTAAAGCCTCGACGACGATGGCTTTGCTCTTGGTTTGGAATTTTTCGACGGCGATGGCAATTTGGTGTGGAACTTCTTCGCGAAGTTGCATCAAGACTTGCTCGCGAATTAATTCTTTGATAAAAAACTGTTCATCGCGGTCGCTCACGGAACCGACGGGATAGTAGCGCGGTCCCTCGACGAGGTTCGACTTAATGATTTTTAATAAATCATCAACGTTGAAAAGGCGGATGGCGCTCATCTCGAGGATGGTCGCCGAAGAGTATATTTCAGCGTAGCGAGTTCTCTGGCTCTGGACTTGGTCAATCGTCGCCATGTCAATCTTGTTAAGGACGATGATTAATGGGCATTCCGGCTTTAATTCGCCGACCAAAAACCGATCGCCATCGCCAAAAGGTTTGGAGACATCGACGACTAAAATGACGGCTTCAACTCCTGAAGTCGAGGATAATGCACTCTGATTCATGAGGCGTCCCAATTCGTGATGGGGTTTGTGAATTCCAGGGGTGTCGACGAATACTATTTGGCTTTCGTCGTCTTCATAGATACCTTTAATATTATCTCTAGTCGTTTGCGCTTTGCTGGTGACAATCGATACCTTTTGATTGATTAGAGCGTTTAAAATCGTCGATTTCCCGACATTTGGCCGACCGACGATTGCCACGAAACCCGATTTCATTTATAAGTCGCTTCCGTCAAAGGCAAAAGGTAGCAATTCAGCGATTGTCGTCTCTTTGACGTCACCGCGTAAATTAGCCATATAGATTGGCGCGCTCATCGGAAATAGTTCACTGATGACTTGGCGGCAAGCTCCGCAAGGGGTAATTGGCGAATCGGTATCGCCGACGACGGCCATAGCCACGAAATCTTCGCGGCTCTTATGATCCATGAAGGCGCTATATAGAGCATTTCTCTCTGCGCACATGCTGAGTGGGTAAGAAGCGTTTTCAACGTTGCTGCCGACATAAACCGAGCCATCTTTGCATAGCAATGCGGCGCCGACGGCAAAGTGCGAGTACGGCGAGTAAGATAAAATTCTAGCTTCGATGGCGAGTTCGATCAGTTGATCTCTGTTCATTATTTTTTCTCCTTTTCGAGGATTTGATCTTGCAGGGCGAACATGATTCGTTCCTGTTCCTCGGTTTCATGATTGTAACCGAGTAAATGAAGAATACCATGCGTGAAGAGAAATTTCATCTCTCTTTGTAGAGAATGGCCGAAATTCTCGGCCTGTCTTTTGGCGGTTTCATACGAAATCATGATTTCGCCGAGGAGGCGCGGAACGTCGCCTTTGATGGCGATTTCGGAGTCGATATTATCAAGAAAAGCAAAACTGATCACATCGGTCGGAGCATCCTTGCCGCGATAAGCTTTATTAATCGCGTGAATTTCTTCATCGCCGACGAGATTGACTTCGATGATATAGTTAGAAGTGATTTTTAGATACTTAAAAATAGAAACCGCCAAATCGCGGTAGGCGGATTCAAAATCGTCAAAAGCTGTGGGTCCCGTGTTGGTGAAAGTGATTTCCATGCGTTTTCTCAATATTAATATTTTATCACATTTATAATATATTATACTATCGCACAAATTGGTCTTTGAATGATGCTGTTTCGCGCTTTATTTTGTCGATGCGAAACAAAGAATTAAACAATTTGCTGACATTTTCGTAAAAGAGCGAGTAGATGAAAAAATGAAATAAAAAGAAATTCAGCGTCGCCGCAGAACTAACCGCGGCATATGTTAAAGCGCAAGCGCCAACGAGAAAGAGGCCGACATATTTTCGCGTGATGGCACTTTTGACAATTAGTTGGGTTAGAGAACTCATCTTCTGATAATTGCTGAGAACATCGCTTTTCGCTAAGTTTTCTTTAAAACTATCTTCCTCGATTTTAATGAGTACTTTTTCGCTTTTATCATCAACTAGTTTACTGAGTAAAAAGTCGCAGATGGCAAAGAGGGCAATAATCGCCAAATAAATCAGGTGGTGAATATCATTAATCGCTAGGATAGTCAGAGCAAAAAAGATGATGATCAGAGCGCCGATGAGAATTTGCGGAAAGAGGAAATAATCTTTTTTGAAATCATGAAAGCGCTGGAATTTCTGCCGCATAATCGCTTTATCATCATCATATGTGCGATGCATGTAGCGCTCGTCAAACTCGGACAGCACCGCGAGCTGAAAACGCCTGAACAACAATTCGCAAACGATAAATAGAGCAAAAAATAAAAGAGGATAGATAAAAAAACTTTGCGAAGAGACGAAAGCAAAGCCGAGCAACGCAAATAGAGCTGAAAAAGTTTGCAGGCTGAGCAACAAGAAATGCTTCGCCCAATTAACAATAGGTTTTTCCTTATCGAAATCGCGAGGTTTACTAACCTTGCTTATTTGTAAAAAAGAGCCATCCCAGCGATTGATAAAATCATCGTAAGCAATTGATAGCGCCCCCGATCGCGGATCGTCAATAAGCACTTTCCGTCTAATTCGTTTTAAGACGACGAGATGCAAGCTGCCATTGTCGCTTTTCATCGAGACGAGCAAAGGCCATTTCTTCTGCTTCCTTATCTCCTCTTTATCCATCAGCTTATAGGCTGTCAAAAGCACGCCGTGGCCAGCGGCAATTTCAAGCAGGTCGCGGTAAGAATAGCGGCTCCTTTTTCCGTCGCTTTTTGCAAGGCGCAAATACTTCTTGGTTTTGTGGGCATAGCAAAGAAGCATCTTGAGAGAAGCAAAGCCACAATCGAAGTCGTTTCCTTGATATGCAAAATATCGCATGATTATTCAAACGATATATAAGTGAGCAAGGAGTTAAAATCAAAAAATAAAAAAAGGAAGCAATGCTTCCAATTTTTGCGATTAGTATTTTTTGCGGCGAGCCATCTCGCTCTTCAGCTTCCTTTTGAGGCCTGGTTTGAGATAGAATTCGCGTTTGCGGGCTTCCTGAAGTGTGCCCGCCTTGTTGACTTGGCGTTTAAAACGGCGTAGCGCTTCATCAAGAGACTCATTGTCCCGGACGACTGTTTTTGGCATGTTCACACCTCCCTTCGCAAGTATCTATGTGTTCGTGAATTATTTGGCGACGATTTTGACACCGGATGAAGTGCCGATACGGCTCGCTCCAGCCGCGACCATCTTCTCAAGGTCTTCTTTGGTGCGGACACCACCGCTTGCTTTGACGCCGATTTGCGGTCCGACGGTATCGCGCATGAGTTTAACGTGTTCGGGGGTAGCTCCTCCGGTTGAGAAGCCTGTCGACGTCTTGACATAGTCAGCGCCGGCCTTGACGGCCGCGCGGCAGCATTCGACGATTTCTTCGTTCGTTAATAGACAAGTTTCGAGAATAACCTTTAAGAGGCGACCTTGGCAGGCGATTTTGACCATGTTGATCTCGTTGGCGACGAACTCATAATCATGGGCTTTAGCCATCGAGACGTTGATGACCATATCGATTTCGTCAGCGCCGAGTTCGACGGCGCGCTTTGCTTCAAACACCTTGACATCAGGGAGCGTGGCTCCGAGTGGGAAGCCAATCACCGTGCAAATTTTGACGCCGGTGCCTTCGAGTAAATTCTTGGTGACTGGAACAAAACACGGATTGACGCAGACGGACATGAAATCATGTTCGGCAGCCTCATCGCACAATTTGGCGACGGCCGCTAATGATGCATCTGGCTTAAGCAGAGTGTGATCGATTAATTTGTTGTATTCCATGGATTTTCCTCCGAAGTCATTTTAACACGTTTATGGCAAAGGTTTATTTGCTTTTTTCCTTCGCGGGTTTTTCGGTAGGTTTGGCGTCTTTGGCTTTAGTTTTGGCTTTTTTGGTTTCGAGGACCTTTTTGCCATCGTAAAATCCGCATTCCGGACAGACGTTGTGAGCTTTGATGGTCGCTCCGCAGTTTTTGCATGCGACTAAGCCTTCGACTTCTAATTTTTGATGCGTGCGGCGCATTCTCTTTTTGGTTTTTGAGGTTCTTCTAAATGGTACGGCCATAGTTTTTCTCCTTATGTAGGCTTGTTAATTATAATCTATTACATATGTAAGTCAATAGGAAATGGCTAAAAAAAGTGCCTATTTTATGAGCGAATTTCGAGGTCCGAAATATTCGATTGAGCGGACTTTTCCCGAGAGATTTGTCGCGCTTTGCACATGGACTTCGAGATAGTTGGAAGAATGTCCGCGATAAGTCTGATCGGCCTTGTCAAAATCCTCAAAGAGCACATTCAGCGTTTGACCAAGATAATTATGTTCATAAACAGCGTGTAACTCGTCAGACAATTTCAGCAATTCACCAACTCGTCTTTTCTTAATTGAACTATCGACTTGGTCAGGCATTTTAGCGGCGGCCGTATCCTCTCTTCTTGAAAAGGGGAAAACATGTATTTGCGAAAAGGCCGTTTGCCGAATAAAGGCGACGGTCTCTTGGAATTCAGCTTCCGTCTCACCGGGGAATCCGACGATGACATCAGTCGTTATCGCAATTCCAGGACGGGCCTTACGCGCTTTATTAATCGTTTCGGCATAGTCTTTGATTTTGTAGCGGCGATTCATCCTTTTTAAAACGGTTTCTGAACCGCTTTGAAGCGGGACGTGAAGATGGTCGGCGATGTTTAAATAACGGGCTAATAAATCGATGAAATCATCATCGATTTCGCTCGCTTCAATCGAGCTGATACGCAAGCGATAAAGAGTCGGATTTTCCTCGATAATTTCACGAATTAGGCGCGAGAAAGAATAGTTGTCTAAATCGCGGCCGTAACCGCCGGTATGAATTCCGGTGATGACGATTTCTTGGTAGCCATTAGCTACTAAGGCACGAATTTCTTCCTTGACGGCCAAGGGATTGCGACTCCGTGATTTGCCGCGGACGTATGGAATGATGCAATAGGAGCAAAAATTATCGCACCCATCTTGAACCTTGACAAAAGCCCGCGAAGTTAACGGCTGAAAGACAGTCGCGATTTCTTCGTAGCGAAAATCGCGTGGATTTGCATCGATTATCGTTTTTCGATTCGAATGTTTTTGAGCTTCCTTAATAAAACTGACAATTTCATCGCGACGTGATGTTCCAAGGATTAAGTCCGCACCGCATTCCGCGATGATCGCGTCCCCTTCTTCTTGGGCATAGCAGCCCATGACGACGAGTAGAGCGTGAGGATGGGCGAGGCGAAACTGCCGAATGTGCTG
>CAYYIC010000037.1:0-6153 GCA_964471005.1 uncultured Staphylococcaceae bacterium
GAAGAGTTTGACTTCACCAGCGTTCCCAATTATTCGCAACAAATTCGCCTTCAGCGCACCGATGGCGAAAAACCTAATACCGCCAATGGCGATAAGCCCAAGAAAGAAATAAAGGAAGAGGAAAATGAGGTTGGCGAGAATGCGAGCGAAGACTCCATCTTACCTAGTTTTCTTAAAAATAAACGCATTGAATAACTTCAGACCTAAAAATAAGCAATCGCTTACCCTCGCTCTTATCTTAAGCGCCATTTTTGTCTTAGTTTCATGCGGCAATCCTGCCGCAAGCAGTTCTGACACTTCGAGCGAAACAGGTTCGAATTCTAGTCAAGACACTTCAAATGAGTCCAGTCTCGACACTTTTAGCGACACTAGTTACGATACCTCAACCGACGCCAGCTCGGAAACATCAACAGGTACTGATATTGTATATGACGATTATTATAACGATTACTACGATTCAATTAATTCGTGGGAAAACGGTGATGATCTTCGCGAACAATTAAATGAGCTGATTAATTACGAAGTAACTTTTGTAGACTTCAATGGCTCAAACAAGTGGGCGGCCAATCAACTGGCCGATGAAACTTTTGATAATTTCGATCGCGTCAACCTCGTCTACTCTAATTATCAACCACTCAAATCATATACTTTTACCGGGTCTAACCAGGGCTGGCAACGCGAACACGCCTTTGCACAAACACTCGGTAATTTTGATGTGAACAACTCCCGACCCCCTGCCGAGGCGACACTAGTTAATGCCATGCGCAGCGACTTTCACAATTTGTTCGCCTCTGATGGAAGGCTTAACAATTCCCGAGGCAACAAAAACCTCGGAAACGTAAATGAAGAAATGGGCACCATTGTCTACCCAACTGATTACCATGGTAATCAAACCGGTTGTCGTGCCATCGAACCTGTCGGTGAAATCGGGGTCAACATTTTTGAACCGCGCGCCGAAGATAAACCGATGATGGCTCGTGGCATCTTCTATATGGCGACGCGCTTTGACGATCTCGATGTCGTCGAAGGCATTTCGGCGACGCGCAGCAAGACACACGGCATGCTTAGCGACCTTCTCTCATGGGCCGACGGTGAAGTGACTCGACGCGAATTCAAACACAATATCGGCGTTTATTCTTTTCAAAACAATCGTAATCCGTATGTTGATTTCCCAGATTTAGTCGACTATGTTTTCGGTGATAAAAAAAATGAAGCCGGCGAACTTAACAAACTTCGCCCATCATACTATGATGTGATTATTGATCAAGGTGAGAAGCAACCCGACGGGGTTCATAATTTAGGCATCAAAGAACTGACTAATCTCTTTCAAGTCGGACATTCTTTTTCCAAAGCTAATGACTTAAAAGTGTTTACGGTCAACAATGATTTTTCTGTCAGCGCGAACTTAAATGCTGCCGATTTTAGCGTTTCGATTAGCGATGGATATGTGTTTGCAATGGGCGATGTTGGAAAAATGCAAGTCGATGTAACTTATCAAGAGATGAGCGTGGCCTACGAAATTGAGGTTGAAGCCGATCCTTCGCTTCTAGCGACTTATCATTATGCTTTGACTCAAGCCGATGCTTTTGCGGCTTTTCGCAATGTCGATGGTAAAAACGGCATCATTCACGAAGTTGGTCTCGGCGGCCTCACTTTCAATTTCTATTTTGCCACTGGAAAACTATATAATTTTGATTCGGCGAATGGTCGTGGTCGGCAATTTGGCACCAGTACGGCTCCCATCAACAATATGTATCTTGAAACCAAGGATGATTTTTCTTTCGGCGAAAAGACAAATGTCAAGGCCATCTATGTCGTCGCCTCGACAGCGACAAGCGGAGTCAATCCGAAATTAGATATAAGCATCGGCGCTTATTCCTTCGCTCAACGCCAGATGACGATTGGCGAAAATAATGTCATGTATGAGTTCGTTTTACCAGAAGGCCAATCATATACCGGAAAGGTGCGCCTCGCTTTTAGCGGTTTTACCGGTGGAGCCCTATATATAAATAGATTTGCAATCGACGCCGTTTAGTGAGTATTATATTATAATAAAGCGTAGAAGAAGACACGCCTTGACGAATAAGCGAGATAGCGATTGGTGCGAGGCTATCACAGTCGAAAGGCATCCCTTCCGAGCGAGACCTGAAAACGAGTAGGGAATCCGTCGATCCGACGTTACCGGATATTGAGGGTTATGCAAAAATTGCATAAAACTAAGGTGGTACCACGCGAATAGCGTCCTTAGATGAGGGCGCTTTTATTTTGAAAAGAGGAAGTTTATGGAACTGAAGAAAACACTGTTGATGCCGCGAACAAACTTTGAGATGAGAGGTAATCTCAATCTCAAAGAACCATCTTTTTTGACGCGTTGGCACGAGCAAGATTTATATGGCGAAATGCTCAGATCACGAGCGGGAGCAAAACAATACGCCCTTCACGATGGCCCTCCTTACGCCAACGGCAACATTCATTGTGGGCACATGCTCAATCGCTTACTTAAGGATTTTATCGTCCGCTACAAACATATGTCTGGTTTTTATACGCCGTTTGTCTTCGGCTGGGATACCCATGGTCTTCCCATCGAAAACCAGGTGACCAAATTAGGCGTCAACCGCAAAGCGACGCCGATTGTCGAATTCCGTCAAAAATGCCGCGAATATGCCCTTAAGCAAGTCGCCATTCAAAAAGAGCAAATTAAACGCCTAGGTGTCGTCGGAGATTTTGCCCATCCGTATGTGACCTTAGATAAGAAATACGAAGCTCGGCAGATTGAAGTCTTTGCCGAGATGGCGTTAAAAGGTCTCATTTTTAAAGGCCTGAAACCCGTCTACTGGTCGCCATCGAGCGAATCCGCTTTAGCGGAAGCCGAGATTGAATACTATGATGTCACCTCGCCTTCAATCTATGTCAGCTTTGATGTCGTCGATGGTCGCGGGGCTTTAGAAAAAGGTGATAAACTCGTCATTTGGACGACGACACCGTGGACTTTACCGGCAAATTTGGCCATTTCCGTCCATCCCCGTTTTGAGTATGGTCTTTATGAAACGAGCAAAGGCCGACTTGTTATTCTCAAGGAGTTTAAAGAGCGCTTAAATAAAGAATTAGACCTCGGAGCGATGAAATTGCTGAAGTCGTTTAATGGTCACGAACTCGAATACGTTAAAGTCAAACATCCGTTTTATGACCGGCTGTCGCTAGTTCTTAACGGTGAACATGTCACCAACGAAGCCGGAACGGGCTTGGTTCACACCGCCCCGGGACACGGCGTCGATGACTATAATGTCTGTCAAAAATATAATATTCGGCCTTATTGCCCAGTCGATGACCGCGGCTTTATGACAAGCGAAGCTGGAGAGCGCCTCGCCGGCCTCTTCTATGAAGAAGCCAACAAAGTAGTTTTGGCCATGCTTAAAGAAAATAGTTCTCTTTTATTCGAAAGTGAAAGCTTTCATAGTTACCCTCACGATTGGCGGACAAAGAAACCACTAATTTTTAGGGCTACGCCGCAGTGGTTCTGCTCGATTGAACCGATTCGCAAAAACTTACTGGCGGAAGTCAAAAAAGTGCATTGGGTGCCCGCTTGGGGCGAGACGAGAATGACCAACATGATCAAAGATCGCGGCGACTGGTGCATCTCCCGGCAAAGAGCTTGGGGCGTCCCCATTCCGATTATTTATAATGAAGACGAAAGCCCAATTATCGAAAAAGAAGTGTTTGATCACATCATCGCTCTTTTTGCTGAGCACGGCAGCGATATCTGGTACGAAAAAGAGGCCGTGGATCTCCTGCCCAAAGGATATGTTAATTCGCATTCTCCAAACGGAGTTTTTTCTAAAGAAAAAGATATTATGGATGTCTGGTTTGATAGCGGTTCATCCTTCAATGGCGTGATGCGCGACCGAGGTTTGAAATTCCCCGCCGATTTATACATCGAAGGCAACGACCAATACCGCGGCTGGTTTAACTCCTCGCTCACCATTGCGACCGCCGTCTTTAACACCGCACCGTTTAAAGACTGTGTGACCCACGGATTTGTCGTCGACGAGAACTGGGACAAGATGTCGAAATCCAAAGGTAACGGCATCGATCCGAGCAAAGTCGCCAATCAGTTCGGCGCCGACATCTTGCGGCTGTGGGCAGCGACGATTGACTACAAACAGGATGTCCGCATCTCTGAAGGCATCGTCACGCAAGTCGCCGAAGTGTATCGCAAAGTGCGCAATACCTTCAAATTTTTGCTCGGCAATCTTGCAAATGGCGAGAACTCGTCATTCTTGGCCGAAAAAGACAAAGTCAACAGTTTCGAAATGGTGGATCGCTTCATCCTCGCCGAACTGGAAAACGTTAAAAACGACGCGATAAATGCTTTTGATAAATATGATTTTAGTAACGGTATCGGACGCATCGTCACGTTTATGTCGCGCGATTTATCGTCATTTTATCTCGATATCACCAAAGATGTCTTATATTGTAACAGCAAGACATCATTAAGGCGTCTCCAGGTGCAAAGCGTCATCTATCAAGTGACTGACACTTTAATGCGCCTTTTGACTCCTTTCTTACCGTTTACGATGGATGAGATTTATCATAGTCTTCCAAACCACGAGAAGGCCAACGTGCAATTGCTCGACTATCCGAAGTTATCTCAAGAAGTCACCACAAGTGTAATCAAAGATTACGAAGAAGTTATGAAACTCCGCGATATCGTCTTGAAAAAGCTTGAGGAAGCGCGCTCATCGGGTTTGATCGGGTCGTCTCAAGAAGCAAAAGTTAGCATGCCAAAAGATCACGAGTTGCTTAAAAAGTTGGGCTTTGATAAAAATGAAGTTGAACTCGCCCGTCTCTTCGTCGTCTCCAAAGTCGATTTTAGCGCATCAAGCGAGGTGGCGGTTGCAAGAGCGGAAGGTCAGAAGTGCCCGCGCTGTTGGAATTATGTCGAAAAATTGCACGAATATGAAGAACATGCTGTTTGCTCGCGTTGTCTCGAAGTCTTAAAGGAGAATGGCGATGTTTAAGCGTATCGCTGCTTATTTTAAAGCTAAGACGCCAAAAGAAATAGGCCGTGATTTCTTCTTTTCTTTCAGCTGGGTCATTTTATTAATTTTCATTGTTGATCTCATCTCGAAATGGGCTGTCGTCACAAATATGAACATCTATCAAGAGATTAAAGTTATTGAGAATTTCTTCTATCTTCGCCTTTCCTTTAATCAGGGTGCCGCCTTTGGCCTCGGCAATACCGGCGATGTCGAATGGCGCATCTTCTTTATCGCCGTCTCGGCGGTGATGGGAACAGCGATGTTGGCATATTACATAATAAAATTTAAGACTCTGAACTCCGTCATGAAAATCGCTTTGGCCATGATGATTGCCGGCGCCTATGGAAATTTGATTGACCGCGCTTTTTATTGGCCAGCAATCGTCGGTTTTAGCGGCGTCATCGATTTTCTCTCATTTGAATTTTGGGGTCGGCGGTTCGCGACATTTAATGTCGCCGACTCATCTTTAGTCGTCGGCGTCATCATCTTGCTTGTCGCCATCGTCATCGAAGATGTCAAATTGGCGAAAAATAAAGCGGGCAAGGTCGATTTATCAAAACCAGCCCCAGAATATCTCGAGGAAAAAGAAAAGAAGAATGGTAGCGAAGACAAAAAACTATAAAGTCGAAGCCGAAGTCGGACAAAGGATCGATAAAGCCTTAGTCGTTATTTTAAGCGATGTCTCGCGCAGCCACATTCAAAAGCTGATCGACGACGGTTTTGTCTTCGTTAATAACGAAGTGGTGAAGGCGAGTTATCGCCTCCAAAAAGGTGATGTCATAAACATCGTTACCAGAGAAGAAAAAGTCTCAGATTTGAAACCGGAATATATCCCTCTTGATATCGTCTATGAAGATGATGACCTCTTAATCGTCAACAAACCGCGCGGCCTCGTCGTCCATCCCGGCGCGGGCAATAAAGATTTAACCTTAGCTAACGCCTTGATGTTTTACACGAAAAATCTCAGCTCGATCAACGGGGAGTTTCGCCCCGGTATCGTCCATCGCATCGATAAGGATACGTCGGGCCTCTTAGCGGTGGCTAAAAACGACTATGCCCATAATGAGCTAGCCGCCCAGCTTAAAAATCACACGATGCAGCGAATATACGTCGC
>CAYYIC010000038.1:0-6043 GCA_964471005.1 uncultured Staphylococcaceae bacterium
GCCAAAAAAATGCTGGCTTTTCAAATGGCGAACCATGGCTGATGCTCAATCCTAACTATCCGCAAATCAATGTCGAAAATAGTCTAAAAGACGAAAATTCAATCTATCATTTTTATAAGAAAATCATCGCTCTTAAGAAAGAGACTCCCGCCTTATGTTACGGCGAATTTGTTCCGCTTGTAACCGGGGGTAACCTCATGGCCTTTGTCCGGACCTTTGGAAACGAGGAGTATACCATCATTCTCAATTTGTCCAAGAAGAGAATTAAAAATCCCCTCTTCTTAAGAGGACCTGTGATTGTCACCAACTACGAAGGCGCCGATAATTACGAAGGCAAAGCAATGCTTGAACCCTTTGAAGGCGCCGTAATCAAAACAAGATAAGACTTTCTTCATACAATACATTTCGCTTTTTTTGTTTTCGCTCGCTTATAAATATTGACAAGCGGGATGCTTTATCATAAATTATATGTGTCCTATAAAATAGGATAGAAAGGTGGTCAAGTTATTAATGATGAAAGATATGAGTTGATTGATGATCCAGACTCGATTGCGGAAATATTAGATCTCACACACTCACCATTTAATTTAAAAAAAGACCTAAAGACCATCGACTCTAAATGCCGAACGAAGATGAGAATTGATATCGTCAATGAAGTTCGACAAGGTCCAGGCCGAGGCAGTTGCGCGATGATATGCGGACAAGAACATCCAGATGTCGCTGTCCTCAAAATAAGAATTGCCAGTGAAAACCGCGGAAAAAGCCGGGGAATTAGAGTTTATTGCTTAGTAATTCAAATAATTCGAACAATTATATTACTTGGCATAACCTCTCATAGTAAAGGGCAACACGATCTCACAAATGCGGCCAAGGACATGCTTAAAAAATTATGCGATGGTGTCGCTATAGATACAAAAAAAGAGGTATATAAATGATTAACTTTAAAGCGTTAAAAAGCGCCAAATCGACAAAAATTACTTTTACCGATGTCAATAAACTCGTCGATAAAGAATTGGTAAAGAACCTTCGAAAAAGATTGAATGTTTCGCAGGCTGTTTTTGCGGCGATGATGAATGTTTCAAAAAAAACAATCGAAGCTTGGGAAGAAGGAGCCAATCCGATTAAAGGTGGGGCCGCGGTTGCTGTTTATCTTTTAGATAAGCATATAAGTCTATCTCGGGATTTAATCGAAATGGAAGTGCCAGAAGACGGAACCGCCTCGAGTTTTCCCTTTGCTTATAGCAAAAAGTACTTTTACACCTCTTTTTTGCAAGAACACAGCTTATACGCAGATAACTTCGGTTCGGTGAAATACTTTTTGAAACCACAGGTCGATATCGATGCTGATAAAGACCGTTTGCCAAGCGAGGTGACGGTGTGATGAAAAATGATCCTGTATATGAATATTTAGGCTATCATCTACTTTTGGCAGATATCAAAAGAGAAAAATATCTCAAGCCTAAGGAAATTGATATTAGCATCGACAAAATGAAGCATCAGGATGCCGTTTTTTCTTTTGAAATATCGATCAAGGGAGTCGAGACCGAGAAACAGTACTTCTCGTTCGTTTTTTTGACGAGGTTTAAACTCCTTGATGCAGAATGGGAAAAAACGATTGGGGGAGACGACAAATTAGCCAGCATCCTATTTCCAATTGCTTTCCCTTTTATCCGGCAGAGCATTTTTGCCGCGACGAATGACAGCCTCGGACCTATCTTCATTCCCATCATCGATTTGCGCGGCCTAAAAATGACCGACAGCATAAAGCTAATTCGCAAAGAAAAAGAAGATAGCAAGTAGAACAACAATTTTTTAAACGGTATACACTCAAGCAATATTTTATTGTAAATCAATAATATATCGCTTTTTTTGTCTTTCGTTAATATAATTTTTACGCGCGATGATATAATTAAAAAAGTTTTTAAGAGGTAGCATTAATGAGCACGAGAACACCAATCAGCTGGGACGAATACTTTATGGGCATCGCCATCTTTTCTTCCCTGCGTAGCAAGGATCCTAATACCCAAGTTGGAGCCTGCATTGTCGATAAAGATCATAAAGTTGTTTCCATCGGCTACAACGGCATGCCAAGAGGCATCGACGAAAGCCAAGTCTCGTGGGAAAAAGGCGAAGGCCTCGATTCCAAATACCTCTATGTCTGCCACGCGGAGTTTAACGCGATCTTAAATACGCGCAATGGTTCGGCCCTCGATGGCTGCACCTTGTATGTCACTCTCTTCCCTTGCAATGAATGTGCGAAAGCCATCATTCAAACAGGAATTAAAGAAGTCGTCTACTCCGAGAATAAATACATTGACTCGACGGTGACCAAAGCAAGCGTTCATTTGCTCCACCTCGCCGGTGTCAAAATTCGCAAATACCAAGGAAGAACACCGCATATTGAAATGGTCTGATCATGAAGAAGGAAACCGGTCTGTTAATCAAGAGAATATTTATCGGCGCGATGGCGTTACTGCTTTTTCTAATCGCCATTTTTTCTTCCCTAAATTACGCATTTCCCGAAACGGTCAAACCCTGGGTTTTCTTTTTGGTCGCCGGATTATCTCTTGCCGTCTTTGTTGGCATCATCCTCTTTCTTGAATTCTACGCTCGGAGGCCAAAATGATGCCCGCGCTAGAAGTTAAGAATTTATTTTTCTCCTACGATGGAAAACACGACGCGGTCAACGACGTCTCTTTTCATGTCGAGCGCGGAAAATACGTCTCGATTATCGGTCACAACGGCTCGGGCAAATCGACTTTAGCAAAATTGATCATGGGTCTATTGTCGTATAAAAAAGGCGAAGTTAAAGTGTTCGAGCAAGTCCTGACTCCTAAAACCCTTCACGAGATACGCTCCAAAATTGGCATCGTCTTTCAAAATCCCGACAATCAGTTCATCGGTGCGACCGTCAGAGACGACATCGCCTTCGGCCTCGAAAATCACCTCGTGCCTCACGAAGACATGGAAGCAATTATTCAAAAGTTTGCCGCCAAGGTTAATATGAATGAATTTCTCGAGAGTGAACCCGCCAACCTCTCCGGTGGCCAGAAGCAGCGCGTCGCGATCGCCGGAATCCTGGCGATGTATCCCGACCTCGTCATTTTCGATGAGGCCACTTCAATGCTTGATCCCAAAGGAAAGCGCGAAGTTAAAGAGACGCTAATTGCGATGCGAAAAGAAAATTCCAACTTGACAATTCTATCGATCACTCACGACATCGAAGAAGCCGCCATGAGCGACGAAGTCATCGTTATGCATCAAGGTAAAATCATCTTGAGCGGAACGCCTCAAGAAGTGTTCACTCAGGAAGCAAAATTACGCGAGATTGAACTCGACCTGCCATTTGTACAAAAGATAAAAAAAGCCCTTAAAAAGCAAGGCATTGATGTCGATAATGCTGCAAATCTCGACGAAATGGCGGACTTTTTATGCCGATAAAATACGAGAATGTATCTTTTACATATAACGCCAAAACCCCATTCAGCTATGAGGCTCTTTCCCATGTTAACCTCGAGATAATCGATGGTTCTTTTACGGCCATCGTCGGTAAGACCGGATGTGGAAAATCAACCCTTATTCAGCAGCTCAACGGCCTTTTAGTTCCAACTTCTGGCGAAGTCATCATCAATGATTATGTCGTCGCTAAAAGTCGCAAAAGAAGGACTAAAAAAATCAAAGAGCTCCGCAAGTTAGTCGGCATCGTCTTTCAATTTCCCGAGTATCAACTATTTGAAGAAAGCGTCGAAAAAGATGTCGCTTTTGGACCGAAAAATTTTGGCCTTAGTAATGATGAGGCTTTAAGAAACGCCTACGAGGCTCTTTCTCTCGTCGGCCTCGATGAGAGTTTTTATAAGCGCTCGCCCTTTGACTTATCAGGAGGCGAAAGGCGCCGAGTCGCCATCGCCGGCATTCTCGCTTTAAAGCCTAAGATCCTCGTCCTTGATGAACCGACGGCCGGGCTTGATCCGCGAGGCGCTCGCGAGATGATGAAATTATTTAAGGGTCTCCACGAAAAAGGGACGACCGTCATCCTCGTCACCCACGACATGAACATCGTTTTGGAATATAGCGATACCGTCATCGTCATGGAAGATGGCGAAGTAAGAGAAATCACGACCCCCTTAGAACTTTTCAACAAAGAAAACGACCGCTACTCGCTTGAGACGCCACTACTATATAAATTTGTCAAATCGCTCTCTGATCGCGGTATGCACCTCGATATCAAGATGATCAAAGACATCGACTCATTAGCATCGGCCATTTCCATCGCCAAGGAAAACAGTAAATGAAGGGTTTAACACTCGGCCGCTATGCCCCCTTTAACAGCTTCGTCCATCGCCTTGATCCACGCAGTAAACTTTTGATTTTGGTTTTGATGATGATCGCGGTTTTCTATGGCTATACCAGCCAAGTCATGACTTTTGTCATGGGTGGCATCTTACTTTTAATAATCTTTGTCATCCTCCTCATCTCGCGTATCAGCCTACGGCAGTTATTTTCTTCGCTAAGAGCCCTTTGGATAATGATTATCATCCTCCTTTTAATCAATGTTCTCGTCCCGCCGATCGGAGCGAGTAGAATCGCTTTTAGCCTCGGCTCATATCACATTTTTTGGGAGTCGCTTTTGCAGAGCGCCAAAATTGTTTTGCGCTTAGTCATGATGATCTCTTTGACGCTGATCTTAACGGCGACAACTAAACCTCTTGATTTAACTTATGCTCTCGAGTGGTATATGTACCCTTTAAAGCTCATCAAGTTTCCAACCCACGAAATCGCGATGACGATTTCCATCGCTTTGCGATTTATTCCGACGTTGCTCGACGAGACGATGCGCATCATGAATGCCCAGGCCTCGCGCGGCGTCGATTTTGAACACGGCAAAATCAAAGAGAAGATAAAAGCCATCCTCTCGTTAATTGTCCCTTTATTTATGTCGGCCTTTCAAAGGAGCGAAGAGCTCGCTAATGCCATGGAGGCGAGAGGCTATAATCCGCGGGCTAAGCGGACGCGATATCGCAATCTCCACTGGAGCATGGGTGATACATTGTCTTTATTTTTGGTCGTCGTTTTAACCGCTGGGGTCATCGTCACTTCGGTGATGAACTGGAATTATATCGAGATGATTTTTAATCTTTCGACATGGAGCGTCGCTTTATGAGATATTTAGCCACCGTCAAATATAATGGCACCCGCTATCTCGGGTGGCAAAGACAGCCTGATGCTTTGACCATTCAAGGGGAGATTGAAACCGTCATATCCAAATTGTTAGATAAGGAGACGGTGATTTTTGGTTCTGGAAGAACGGACGCTGGAGTCCACGCCTTAGGTCAGACTTTTCACTTTGACGCCGATCAGGAAATTGGCGATCTCGAGAAATTTCGCTATGCGATGAACCGGCTTTTAAACCGCAACATTCACATCGTCAGTATCATTGAGGTCGCAAGTGACTTCCACGCTCGCCTATCGGCTAAATGGAAAGTCTACCAATATATCATCAATATTGGCGAAGATGATCCCTTTAATGTCGATTTTAAACATTTTTATCCTCGCGATTTAAATATTGAAGAGATGGTCAAGGCCGCAAAACTTTTCTATGGAAAGCATGACTTTCGCAACTACACCAGCAAAGAAGAAGATGATGATCAATTCGTCCGCGAGATCCTCGGAATTTACATTCACACCCCCCAAGATCACATCATCATCGATATTGCTGCGACCGGATTCATGCGTTACATGGTCAGGATGATCGTCGGCACCCTCATCGAAATCGGCATGGGTCGGTTTACAACCGAAGAAGCGGCGCGACTCCTTGATAACCCCGAGCGAACTTACGTGAACTATAAGGCTCCTCCTAACGGCCTTTATTTAGTCAAAGTCGAATATTAAGCAATAATTAAAAAAAGAATTAGGAGAACAATTATGGGAAGACATTTTGAAGTAAGAGCTGCGGCCATGGCCAAAAGCGGAGCTCGAAAATCAGCGCTTTACGCCAGAGCCTCACGCGAAATATATATGGCGGCGAAATCCGGCTTGCCGGATC
>CAYYIC010000039.1:0-5722 GCA_964471005.1 uncultured Staphylococcaceae bacterium
GTGCGCTTGGTTCGGGACCAAGAGGTCGAGGGTTCGAATCCCTTCGTTCCGACCAGCACACATAAAATTGTTCCCGCGAGTTGGACCAAAAATGGTACGATATCACGGGAACTTTTTATATCCTTATTGTCGAGGAGATTAAAACTGCTATTATTTTAGAGGTAGTCATGCGCTCGTAGCTCAGCTGGATAGAGCACCACCCTCCTAAGGTGGGGGTCGGACGTTCGAATCGTCTCGAGCGCGCCATTTGATAACAACAGGATTTAGAAGTCCTGTTTTAATTTTGATGCCTTCAATTTATCAACAACCATCTCTTTTGAATTGTCAGAATAATAAGACTAAATACTCAGAGGTTTTTAACATCGAAGTGAGCTTTCAAATCCTCATTATATTGATTTTGTATTAACCTTAACGAAACTCGCACGTCAAGATGATGAAATCGAAAGCATCTCTTGTGACTTGTACTGTCACATATTTTAGAATAATGGTAGCAACTAAGGAATCTCACATGAACAACTATCACGATAAGAATGTCATGCATGTAAAATGCGTGACCCTAAGAGTTCGAGCCATCGAAAAAATGCTCGACTTTTATACGAATGTCTTGGGTATGAAAATCCTTGATCAAGCAACTAATCGCTATCGTCTCGGCACCGAAAGCGGACGCGTATTAGTCATCCTCATCGTCGATGAAAAAGCGAAAAAAGCTGCCATCACGACTGGTCTTTTTCACCTTGCCTTATTACTGCCTACTCGCCACGATTTAGGCGTTTTTTTGAATTATCTTTTAGCCATTGATTATCCTCTGGCCGGCGCGAGCAATCACGATGTCAGCGAAGCTCTCTATCTTGTCGATCCAGAAGGAAACGGCATTGAAGTGTATGCCGATCTTCCCACCGAGGATTGGAAATTTACGCGCAACGGTATCTACATGACGACGGTCGCCATCGATCACGTTTCGCTTTTAAAGGAAATTGGCGATTATGAAAAGATTCCTGATGATACCGTGATTGGACATCTCCACCTACGCGTCAACAACATCGAAAACGCGCACAAGTTTTTTGTCGAAATACTCGGTTTTCAAAAGAGCCTCGACTACGGCCCGACGGCGTCTTTTGTCAGCGACGGGAAGTATCACCATCATCTCGCTTACAATACATGGGGCGGAACCACCAATCCAAATTTGAAAGATTACCAACTTGGCCTCGTCGCCTACGAAATAAACTTACCAGCCGACCGCAAAGATAAACTATTAGAGTCACTTGGCAAATCTAAGATTGCCTATACACAAGAAAATAACAGAATTCATGTCGAAGATATAAATGGAGTGAAGATAACGCTAAGTCATCATTGATTTTTGATTCTAAAAACTCTTTCATGTTCTTATCGCTATATTTTAAAACAGAGCAAGAATAGCCAATTAAACTTGCGATTTGCGGTATTTTTTGCTACATTACATATGTAACTTTTGACAAGATTATTAGTATTAAATTTATAATTTGATTAGCTCTTGGTCTTGATTGTGAAAATGCGAATGTTCAATTCGTGTTCCACGCATATTGGGAGGTAAGTTATGCTCTGGTTCATCATCGCTTATGCTCTTGTTCTAATAATGTATTTTATTACGGAGACAAGCGGCAAACTCTATCTTCGCGCTCCGAATAAAATCCTTTTGGCGTCGATGTTTCTCGTCTTCGCCTTCATCCAATTTCAAAACTATACGTTTTTGAGTTATCACCTACTGTTGATGGTCGCTTTATTTCTAGCGTGGATGGGTGACGTTTTTCTCTTAATAGATTTAAACCGCGGCGGCGATTTCTTCTTGTGCGGCAATATTGCCTTTGCCACCTATTACATCGCGACGCTTGTCGGCGGTGGTCATAGTTTCGGCGATTTCTGGTGGGTCTTAATCCCTTGGGCTGTCCTTCTTGGCGCTTTCATTCTCCTCGCCAAAAAATTCCCCCAAGTTATTAAACTTGGAAAGATGAAATGGCCGATGACGCTTTATTTATCCTCGATTATTTTACACGGCATGATGGGTCTAGCTTTAATCGTCTTTTTCTGGAACTCGCCGACGGCTCTTATGGGACTTGGGGCGCTTCTCTTTATGATTTCTGATTTCATCCTTGTGGTTGATAAATTCGTCATTCGCGGCAATCGATGGATTTTAAGAGCCAATAGTCTCTTTTATTTTGTCGGCATGCTTTTGATCGTCTTAAGCATGGCTCCTTAGATCATCTTATATATCTAATTAGCAAAGGCCTATCTCATCAAAAAGCGAGATTTAGTCTTTTCTATATTTATCCAGCCTTTAGCAAGATATCATCTTTTTTAGGTAAAAGTGTTAAAATGCAACCGTAAGTTGCGCATTTGAAAAGTAAACTTGGTAGAAGCAACCGACCATCTTTTCCTAAAATGTAGTTGTTTAGTAAGGGGGATTAATTATGAATATTGAAATTGCTGAACGCCTCATCAAACTCCGCAAAGAAAAAGGCTTATCACAAGAAGAACTCGCATCCAAATTAGGTTTATCAAGACAAGCTGTTAGCAAATGGGAACGCGCCGAAGCGAGCCCGGATACCGATAACCTCATCTGCCTGGCGCGCATCTATGGCGTCTCTTTAGATGAGCTCTTAAACACGAGCGATAGCGTCGAAGACATTGTCAAAGAGCAAGTTAAAGACCAAACCAAAGAAGAAGTTAAGAAAGATCGCGTCCACATCGGAGCAGATGGCATCCATGTCGAAAGCAAGGATGGCGAGCAGGTTCATATTAGCGGTGACGGCATCTTTGTCAAAGACAAAGACGAAGAAATCAATGTTGGCTGCGGAAAAGATTACCACTTCAAGCCCTCGAAATATGAAGTAGTTAAAGGCGCTATTGTCGGCTCGTTGACCCTCTTAGTCGTCGTCGCTTTTTTGCTGCTTGGATTCTTGCTCCCGAGCGGTATCGGTTGGAAGAGCGGATGGATTGTTTTTTTGCTCATTCCGATTGCGTCCTCGCTTATTACCTGTTTTCATACCAAGCGGATCACAGCCTTTGCCTTTCCTGTTTTAGCGGCGACCGTCTATCTCTTATTGGGCATGGCATATGGCTTATGGCATCCTTATTGGATTATCTTTTTATCGATTCCAATCTTCTACTCGGTGTTTGGTCCAATCGATAAATTCCTTCGCCACCAGCGCATCGAAAAAGGTATTGAAATCGATGTTGTCGATGTCGAAGACGAAGATAAAGACTAAACTGAAAAATATCTCATTACAAAAATCAAAGGCCCAAAAGGGTCTTTTTCATTTTGCTCTCCGCCAAGCGATATAATCGGTTATAATGTCAATCGTGAAAATAAATAGAGAAGGTTTCAAATCATATCTCTTAGGATTCTATGGTGGACTTTGTGTTGTTTTGGCTACCTTTATTTATTTGCTCTTCTATTCTTTTGATTTGCGACTTTTGGGTTCCATTATGTTTTGCGTCGGGATTATCATTATCGTCAATTGTCGATTTTATCTTTACACAGGGAAAATCGGCTACCTCTTTGCGCTTCAAGACCGCCCAAAAAAATTGGATTTGCTCTTCATTTTCTTTGGCAATGCGACGGCAGCCATAAGTGCCGGACTTCTTTTTTCTTTGCTTCGTTTCACAGGCTGGATTTCGTTTTTTGACATCGTCGACGCGACTACGGCGGGACGCGTGATCGGAAGCGGAGAAGCTTGGCATATGACTTTTTTAAATGGCTTTTTCTGCGGTCTTTTGATTTTCCTAGCCATCCACACTTACAAAAAAGCTAGAATAACGTGGGTAAAGTACATAGGTCTTGTGTCTTTGATTTCTTTTTTTGTCATCCTCGGATTTGAACACTCGATCGCCAACATGTTTATCTTCACCTTGGCCAATGCTTGGAGTTGGAGCTTAGCGCTTAATGTCGCGATTGTAGTCTTCGGCAACTCCCTAGGATGCATGTTTGGCTATTTACTGACTTTTTTATAGAGTTTGGCAAATTGTCTTTTAATCGCCAATATCGCACAATATAAAGCATGAACAATAAGCATCAACAACCCAAGTGGTGGAAGCAAGCCATCGGCTACATCATCTATCCAAGCGCTTTTAAGGATAGCAACAATGATGGCATCGGCGACTTGCAAGGCGTTATCTCAAAACTCGATTATCTTAAAGAATTGGGCATCAATCTCATCTGGATTTGCCCCTTTTTCAAATCGCCAATGGATGATAATGGTTATGATGTCAGCGACTATTTACAAGTCGATCCCCGCTTTGGGACGAATGAAGACTTTGATTTATTAATCAAAGAAGCCCACGCTCGCGGCATTCGCCTCGTCATCGATTTCGTCTTAAATCATACGAGTGACGAGCATCCGTGGTTTATCGAAGCCAAGAATCATCCCACATCGTCAAAACGCGACTACTACTTGATGCTTCCGCCCCGCTACGTCGATGGTAAGAAAATGCCTCCCAATAACTGGAAGGGCTTCTTTTCGACTTCGACTTGGAGTTATGAGGCGACCAGCGATTCATACTATATGCATATTTTTTCTAAGAAGATGCCTGATGTCAACTGGTCAAATCCCGTTCTTCGCGAAGAATATTATCACATTGCCAAATACTATTTAGACAAAGGCGTCGATGGCTTTCGTCTCGACGCGCTGGCCCACCTTGCCCGCGACATGAACTTCAAAGACTCAAGCGTCAATCTCGATACGAACGGTCTGGCTTTTGACATGGGCAAATATTCCAATCGCCCCGAACTGTTTGATTACATGCGCGAATTTAATCGTTTAGTATTTTCAAAATATGATTGCGTGACCATCGGCGAAGTCGGTGGTGGCATCTCCCCTGAAGAATCGCTACAACTATCAGGTTATGAAAATGGTTCGATCAGCATGGTCTTTAATTTTGATACGGCTTGGGAAAATGGCGCCTACGATAGCGTCGACAAAAAAGACGAAGAGATATCGACCAACGTCATAAAACTCAAGAACAATTTTTATCGCTGGTACAAGACGTGCAATGAAAAAGCCTGGATGCCCCTTTATTGGGACAATCACGATCACCCCCGCGTCTTATCACAGTATGGAAGTGTCAAATACCGCAATGAGTCAGCAAAGATGCTCATCACCGTCTTACTTTTTATGTATGGCACACCTTTTATCTATTATGGCGACGAAATTGGCATGAGTAACGTCGACTATAATAGCATCGACGATTTTAACGATGTGAGCGCCAAAAACTTTTTGGCAGAAAATAAGAGCAAATACGATAGCGAAACGCTGCTAAGATTCCTGCGCCGCACATCGCGAGTAAACGCCCGGACGCCGATGCAGTGGAGCGCTGAACTTTTCGCCGGTTTTTCTACTGTCACGCCTTGTCAAAAAGTTAATGGTAATTACCGTGAAGTAAATGTCGCCAGCAACCTTCAAGATGCCGATTCCATCCTCCACTTCTATCAAAAAGCGATTGCTCTCCGCAAAGAAAGTGACATCAGCGAATCTGTTTTATACGGTCCATTTACATTTATCGGTCAAACCGACGAAGATGTATTTGCCTATCGACATGAAGGAATAAAAAAACTTGTTGTTATCGCCAATTTCCGCGCAAAAGACACTTCTTTTGCGATTAATTTCTCCATATCTGAAGTCTTATTGCATAATTATCCTGACCAAAAAATCGTTGGGGGAGTTCTTTCACTACGCCCTTTTGAATGCTA
>CAYYIC010000040.1:0-5566 GCA_964471005.1 uncultured Staphylococcaceae bacterium
CTTTTATTCTTATCCAACTACCACGCAGTTATTTTCAGGAAGCGATGCCCGCGTCTCTTTTTATGATAACGATCAAATGTAAACCCCGCTTGATAAGGCAACCCATAGTTTTTCCACCCTTGGCAATCATAATATCTATTATCGATTGATAGACACCACTTTAACTGCTGGTCTTAGCAATGATAAATATGCTGTTATGAATATTCATATCGGCGAACGCAATTTAACTGGAATTGAGGTCGTTGACAACAATTCCACCTCTTATTATAAATACGATCGTTATGCGCCGAATATCGTTGTCTATCCTCTTTATGATAACCAAACAGCACACGAAACTTTTGATGGTCCTATTCCTTCAACCGATTATACGATGACGTTAGCTGCAAACTCGATGTTTATGGTAGCGGGCACAGTTTCCAACACCATTAAGCTCGAGTCACAACTTGGTTCATTCGAAAAAACGTTATCTGTGGTCGTCAATTCCGGTCGCGAAAACCAAACGCCAACATTGTCGCTCACCGGACAAATTGTGTCCTTCTGGCGTTATCAAACATTTAGCCTTGACGGCTTGATTGTTAAAGCTCATTGGTCGTCGGGATCCGATACAACTCCCATTTTCTCGGCAAGCGGGGAAGATGGAACATATAAAGCTAGCAGAGCCCCAGATTCGGTATTTTCCGCCCTTGGCACTGAAACAATTACCATCACTTACTATATTAACAGCGGTAGTGTGTCAACAACCTACACCATCACTGTCGACAACAATATCTACACCTTCTTCAACCACGCATTTAGCGATGGCACAGAATGGGGAGGCGACGACGACTGTGGCATATGGGGCCATCACCAATAAACCTGGCAATATTACCAACTCCGTCGCGGGCTGGAGCACGGCCTCATCTTGGCTATTAAACACCACGATTAATCCCGCGGTTCAAGATAACGGAGCCTTTGTTGTGACAACTGCTGATGGCGAACCGTCCTCACTTCGCTTTGGAACGGCTGCCGCCGGCCCGGCGACGGTCGTATTTGAAGGTGCAACCTTTCCGGCCATCACCAATCCCGAAAATACGTTAAATGGGATTACAAGAATTACCATCGATGCTGAAGCGGGTGCCGCCGGATCTTTAACGGCAAGCGTAGCTGGCGTCAAACCGACACAATATGCCATTAATTACGGAACGAAACAGTCTGGTTCAGCCGCGCCGATGGGTGTTGGTCTCTATCAATCTTATACCTTCTATTTCCCTTATACGGTGATTGGCAAAATCCGCGTTAGTTTCACAAACGCTAATACCCCTAAGTACTTTGATTTAGGAAACTTCTCGGTCATAGGCTATCATTTATCGCTGGATATGCAAGTGGCGACTTTCGCCGAAATGCTTAATAACACGAATACTTGTAGCTATGCTAATTACGCTGATCTGAAGCAAGTATACGACTATTTGGAAAATCGAGGAGTTTCTGCTAATTTAGCTAACTACACAATGGAAAAGCAGACAGCTGGTTACACGAACATGAATGCTCTTGAAGTATGGGCAGCCTATGCGAGCCGGGCCGTCGCTCAAAAAGGAACTTTGACATCCATCAGCAATCGCGATGCCTCAAAAAATTTGCTCATCGTCGTGGCTATCGTCGGTCTCGTTGGAGTCTCCTCACTTGCCGCCTTTTCTCTTACTAATAAAAAGAGACGGAAACTCGATTAATAGAAACGTTTATCAATTAACTAAGGACGCATAAACGCGTCCTTTTTTATTGCTTTTTTGAGCCTTAAAAGCGACAAATTCTACGGCGAAGAAACGTCAATACCTGGCAAGGAGGATGTAGCGACGTGCTCAAAAGCGCCCTGGAACAAGAAGATTCAAACCTTTCTTCATCTTTTATAAAAAGGGGGTAACGACTCTCAGTAATAGCAATGTCAAAACTGATACATCTATGTTTTTTGCATAACGCTATAATTGGCCACTCTTCTTTTTGTTTTATAAGCCTTTGCGTTCTTTCTTGAATTGCTTGTATATATCGATTAATGACGCCCCTATAGCAAAAGGACAAAGTTCTCAAAAGGTCGATCAGCTAAGTTTTAGTCTAAAATCCGTTCGAAATAATCGCGTGTTAATGGTTATAAACTTTTTAAAACAATCGGACCAAAAATAGCTAATAATAATAAAAAAATGTGCACTTTATAATAATTTGGTTATTTTGCCAAAGACTTATTTATACTAACGATTTGTGATCTCTAGGTATTTTAAATTTATAATTTACGAGATTAAAATTAGATTATTAAGAGGTGTCTTTATGAAGAAGTATCGCCATCTACGTCTCAAATTCACCCTTGGTTCTTTTCTTGGTTTAGTCGTGATTGGGCTCATCATTTTTGCCATAGTGCGCTGCGGGCAATCCCTGCCCCAGACGAGCGACACGGACTCGAGCACTGCTCAAAGCGCCAGCGAAACAACGAGTGAATCGATGCAACAGCATTATGTCTACTTTGATCTCAACGGCTATCGCTCGATTCCTAACCCTGTTCCTCAATTAGTTAATGATGGAGACAAGGCGATGAGGCCCGAAGTCGAACGCCTTGGCTATGCGCTTTTTGGATGGACTCCAACTCCTGAAGGCGGGACATATTGGAACTTTGATGATGAAATTATCAATGAATCTGTGACCCTCTATGCTCAATGGACAAAAAATGTGTATACTGTCACCTTTGATCTTGATGGTGGTGCAGGGACGCCGCCCACTAGTCAAACAGTCACCTATTTAAGTTTTGATGATACGGAAAGAACTAATGTCTTGAGCATGCCAGCTTCGAATACTATAAGTAAAGAGGGCTATATCCTCGATGGCTGGTGGATTAAGGATGACCTTGGTAATTTTATACAAGAATGGAACTTTGCCAGCGACTTGCCAACCTCTGATCTCACGCTTTATGCCGGCTGGGGAGTAACCGGTGAATTTAATCATTATCTTTATACTTTATATGATACGGCAGTTAAAATTACCGGATACGATGATGATAATTATGTCGGTGGGACCTTATTAATTCCTGATTACATTAGTTTCAAACCGGTTCTTAGCATCGGTGAAAGGGCCTTTGAGGGGTTTATGGGGACGGATGAAATCGACCTCCCTGACACCATCACAACCATTCAAACGAAAGCCTTTTATAATTGCTCCTCAATATCTCAATTAATCATTCATGATAGCGTCACATCAATTGGCTCGATGGCTTTTGCCAATTGTTCAAACTTATACGAGGTGACGCTTGGCACAAAACTGCTCAATATCGGTGTTCAAGCCTTCTACGAATGCGATAATTTAGGGCGGAATAAATCAATCGTCTTCCCCAGCGGTTTACTAAGTATAGAAAACCGCGCTTTTGACACCGTCAGCCCGAATGCCCTAGTAGAAGGTTTAACTTTTAATAATGGGTTGATTTACGTCGGACCCCAAACTTTCTCGCACGCCAATTTCGCGACTTTAACGCTCCCGGACTCCGTCGAATATATCGGACGCGAAGCCTTCTGCTACACCCCCGCACTCGCAGAAATCCATTTAGGAACTGGCCTTTTACGAATTGCCAATCATGCGTTTTTTATGGCAAATAGCAACACACCTGAATATCTACATGTGTATATCGATGCCCTCGTGCCACCAGCATTAGAGGACGCTCAATGCTTTGGCCCCTTTGAGGGCAATGGCGACAATCCCTCCCGTCCAGGATTGTGGTTTATCGTCCCCGAAGGCACCGTCGATACCTATAACGATGATTCGATGTGGGGGCTCTACTATCATGGACGTTTCACAACTTTTATTATTTCCTGATTATCCCTCGTCTTAAAGGCCATCTTCTGATTGCATTCGTTAAGGATATTAAATTACCAGTTTCTTTTTCTTTGCCTCTTTTGCGTTGCAATTAGAAATAAGATCAATCGCATTATCATTTTGTTAACATAATTGTGTTCGTTTAAGTTTGCTATGAAAGTCGAATATATATCCAATCTTTGCATCAAACCGGCTGATTCATATGGGTTCTTGTGCAAAGCAAATATTCAATTTATCAATTGCCATAGCAAGCGCCCTAAACGACTTGATAAATCAAATCATCAAGTTCCGTAATATATTGTTCATATCCTGAGGTATATTTTACCTCGACATTACCGTCATCAATAATGTTAATCCAGGCAATTTCTAATTCTTTGTCTTGACTATTTATGGTTGTTTTTAGCGCTAGACCTTCTTCCAGTGTCATATTCATCAAAGCTGTTGAAAAGGCATCGAGCATATACGAGGGCAAATCCGCCGACATAACATTAATTTGCAGTTGTTGATCGGATGGATATCCCGTTCTGGGATCGACGATATGATGGCGAAGAACAAAACCATCATCAACGGGAATTCTCTCGCCCAGATAGCCACCTGATGTCGAAAAGGAGTATTGACCACCGCGGTTAATATTAAAAGCGTAGGGAGCGCTTTCTAGCGGTCCTTCGAGTTGCCACTGCCAAGGATTACCGCTGAACTTATTGCCCAGAGTTGAAATTGAACTCGCTCCTCCATAGATAAATCCATGCTTCAATTCCTTTTCGATTAATAAAGGCGCCAATACATCATTGGCATATCCCTTGGCGATACCCGCCAAGGTGAGCGACAAATCACCGTGAGGAGCGTTATTAAAGCGATTAAAGCGGACATAGTGCTCATTTTCAATCATCTTTAATTCCAAAGTATCGTTTGCTTCCTGCTCGTTAGTCGGAATATAACTAGTTAAG
This sequence comes from uncultured Staphylococcaceae bacterium, assembly GCA_964471005.1. GTDB lineage: Bacteria > Bacillota_I > Bacilli_A > RFN20 > CAG-826 > UBA1424. Next base: position 4,773 of record CAYYIC010000040.1, read on the forward strand.
CGGTCGAGCAAAGTGGCCTGATCAGGATTATAGTAAGGGTCGCGGTTTATGTAATCAGAAGCATTTGCGAGAATATCTTGCCAGAAATCGACAACTTCCCCGACAAAAATATTAAATTTAAAATCGGTGGCAATCGTCAACTCGCGGCCTTTCTCAAGAAGAAAATACAAGTGTTCAGGAATTGGTAGCCACTCGTTAGAATCATAGGCTTCGTTCACTAGATAAAGATTGTTGATGAGGGGCGAAGAATCGTCATTTTCATCGAGGTGATACGTATGATGGGGGTCGCAAGCTTTATGAATAAACGGCACGTTATCGACATAAATGTCGCGCGCCATCTCGGCAAAAGTATGTGGATACACTTTTTGATAGCGAATCTCGTAAGATGTATTAAAGATATTGCGAATCTCGCCGCTCGATGTCTTGGCAAACACATCATAGCCGATTCGCTCAAGAGGAATATTGTCAGGATCAAATTCATCATTGTCAGGTGGCGTCCAGAAAATCGACGAAATGAGCAATCCGCTGATGAGGAGGGTCGAAAGTAAAATTACCCACTCGCGAGGATTGAGGAGTTTTAAAAGAAACGCTTTAAGGCGTGACGTTTTATTTTTCATCTTCGTCAACCCGTGTGGTTAAGCGAACGCGCGTCACTAATTCGCGGGCGATAACGGCAATTATGAGGCCGCTAGCAAGGCCGGTGAAAAGGAGAATCGGTAAATAATTAATGACGTATTTGGTTTGATACAAAATGGCGACCATGACGATTTGTCCGACCCCGTGCATGACCGCGG
>CAYYIC010000041.1:0-5557 GCA_964471005.1 uncultured Staphylococcaceae bacterium
AAACTGACGGTGCAAGCCCAAAAGTTTTCGAAGTCCGCAAAAGAGGCGATTGAAAGCGCCGGTGGCACCGTCGAGGTAATATAAAATGAAGAAGCTGGTCGCGGTCTTCAAAAATAAGGAAATCGTCAGTCGCATTTTCTTCACGATCATGATTTTGTTCGTGATTCGCATCGGAGCGGCCATCACCGTTCCCGGCGTGACCGTCAGCGAGGAATTATCCAAGGCGCTTGAAACCGCCAACATGATCTCGATGATGGATATGCTCGGCGGCGGCGCTCTCAGCAATTTCTCCATTTTTGCCCTGGGAGTCAGCCCTTATATTACGGCCGGAATTATTATTCAGCTTCTGTCCAAAGACGTTTTGCCAGCTTTGACCGAACTCACTAAGCAAGGTCAGTACGGCCGCAAAAAGTCGGAGATGGCTACCCGTTATCTCACTCTCCTTTTAGGAGCTGTTCAAGCCTATGGCATCATCAAAACGATGGAGAACAGCCAGTATATCACCGTCAACATGGAACTTAATTTCTGGTCCTATGCCTACATAGTTACCATCATCCTCGCCGGAGCGATGCTGACGATGTGGCTCGGTGATCAAATCACCTCTAAAGGCCTCGGAAATGGTATTTCCGTCATCATCTTCGCCGGTATCGTCCGCAACCTCCCCATTCAAATCGCCACCGCTTATCGCAAGTGGGTCGAGCAGAATATGGGTCACGGCACGAACGAACTCGTAAAAGGCGCCTTTCAATTTGGCATTTACATCTTGGCTTTTGTCTTGATTATTGCCTTTGTCGTCTTCATCGAGCTCTCTAAGCGCAAGATACCCGTTCAACACTCCGGCAAAAGCGGGGGGCAAGGGCAATCGATGTCGAAAGCCTCTTTCTTACCGATTAAACTCAATTCATCTGGTGTTATCCCCGTCATCTTCGCCAGTTCCATTTTAATGGCTCCTTCGGTCATCGCTAGTTTTGTAAGCACCGATACGAACGCCGAATGGCTCAAGATTTTCTCATATAGCGAGATGACGAAGATGCCCGGCATCAACGAGTCGACATGGAACATGCCCTGGGGTCTCATTTTGTATCTAGTCCTCATCGTCGTGTTCTGCTTCTTCTATGCCAACATGCAAATCGCTCCCGAAACGCTGGCCGACAACTTTCGCAAAAATGGCAGTTACATTCCTGGCATTCGCCCCGGAATCGAAACTGAACGCTACGTCAAGAAAGTCGTTAACCGCGTCACCGTCATGGGTGCGATCTCCTTATCATTCATCGCCGCCTTACCCGTCGTCTTAACCCTCAGCGGAATCTTCGGTGAGAGTTCAAGCCTCGCCATCGGCGGTACAGGCTTAATTATCGTGGCGGGTGTCGCCATCGAAATTAATAGCCAGATCGACGGCCTATTGGCCGGCAAGAGCTTCGAAGAAGCCTCGGATGGAGCACGGCGTAAATGAATATTATCTTGATGGGTCCGCCAGGCGCGGGCAAAGGCACACAAGCTAAACGCTTGATTGCCAAATACGATATACCACATATTTCGACTGGAGATATGTTTCGCGAAGCGATTAAGCAGGGCACTGAGCTCGGCTTGCTCGCCAAGCGGTATATAGACCAGGGACACTTAGTCCCCGATGACGTGACAATCGGTATCGTCCGTGAGCGACTGGTGAAACCCGACTGTCAAAAAGGCTATCTTCTCGACGGTTTTCCAAGGACTCTTCCTCAAGCTGAGGCTCTCGAAGTTCTAACCAAAGAAATCGGTCGCGAACTAGAATTTGTCATCAATATCGACGCCGATGAAAAAGAACTCATTCGCCGCATATGCGGAAGACGCGTATGCAAAGTGTGTGGGACGCCTTATCACGTCGATACGATGAAGCCGAAAGTCGATGGCGTTTGCGATGTGTGCGGCGGTCCTCTGATGCAGCGAGCCGACGATAACGAGACGGCCTTAAAAGTGCGCCTCGGTCACTACTATGAACAAACAAAGCCACTTCTTGATTTCTACGCAAAACGCGGACTTCTCTCTTCGTTTGATGGGACCAAAGACCTCAACGTTCTGCTCGCCGAAATCTCTTCGCTCATCGAGGCATAGATTAGATGATCATCGTCAAATCGCCGCGCGAAATCGTCCTTATGCGCGAGGCCGGACAAGTTGTCGCCAAAGTTTTTGAAAGACTAGCGACCTTCATCCGCCCCGGCATCAGCACCAAAGCGCTCGCCGATGAAGCCGAAAAGATTATTCGAAGTCATCATGCCTCACCAACTTTCCTTGGCTATAACGGCTTTAAGGGCGCCATCTGTGTGAGTGTCAATGACACACTCGTCCACGGAATACCCAGTAAGCATCACATTCTCAAAGAAGGCGATATCGTCTCCTGTGATGTCGGCGCCACACTTAAAGGCTATGTCGGTGATGCCTGCCGGACTTATCCGGTCGGAACCATCTCCAAGGAAGCCGCCCGTTTGCTTCGCGTCACCGAAGAGAGTTTCTTCAAAGCCGTCGCTCTTATTAAACCGGGAGTGCACTTAGGAGACATCTCGCACGCGATTCAAAAACACAACGAGGAAAACGGTTATTCCCTCCCTCGGGAATATACAGGTCACGGCATCGGTCAAGCCCTGCACGAAGACCCCTATATTCCAAATATTGGCGAACCCAACACTGGGCCAGTATTAAAAGAAGGAATGTGTCTAGCCATCGAACCGATGGTGTCCGCAGGTCATCCTGAGGTCATCGTCCTCGATGATGGTTGGACCGTCAAAATGAAAGATGGCTCTCTCTCAAGCCATTACGAAAACACCGTCGTCGTCACCAGCACCGGTTATGAAATACTAACGATGCTTCAACAAGGAGGAAACGAAAATGGCTAAAACAGATGTCATTGAAGTCGAAGCAACAGTCGTCGAGGCCTTGCCCAACGCCCAATTCAAAGTCAAACTCGAAAACGGCGTCACCATTCACGCCCACGTCTCCGGGAAAATTCGCATGCATTACATCCGCATTCTCCCAGGCGACACTGTCACGGTGGAAATATCACCGTATGACTTAACACAAGGCCGTATCACCTTTAGATACAAAAACCCAAGCTCTTCGTTCACGAAGAAATAACACGGAGGAACAAATTATGAAAGTAGCACCTTCAGTCAAACCAATCTGCGATAAATGCAAGGTTATCAAGCGCAAAGGCAAAGTCATGGTCATTTGCGAAAATCCCAAGCACAAGCAGAGACAAGGTTAAAAAGGAGTAAAACACATTTATGGCACGTATTGTCGGAGTAGACATACCAAACGAAAAAAGAGTCGTCATCGCCCTTACCTATATCTATGGTATCGGCCAGACGAAAAGCAAAAAGATTTTAGCCGCCTGCAACGTCAGCGAGGATATTCGCGTCAAGAATTTGAGCGAAGAACAACTGACTTTGATTCGCGCCGAAGTCGCCAAGAACCGCGTCGAAGGCGATCTTCGCCGCGAAGTCGCTTTAAACATCAAAAGACTTACGGAAATCGGCTGCTATCGCGGCATTCGTCACCGCAAGGGCTTACCAGTTCGCGGACAGCGGACGAGAACCAACGCTCGCACCCGTAAAGGTAAGAGAAAAACCATCGCCAACAAGAAAGTGGCCGCCAAATAGTAGGAGGGCATAAAAATGGCAAAAGCTAAAAAGACAACTACTCGTAAAAAGAAGATTAAACGGTCGTTTACCAAGGGCGTGGCCCACGTCCATTCGACCTTTAACAACACTATCGTGACGATTACCGATGAACTCGGCAACGCCATCGCTTGGAGCAGCTCTGGAGCCCTCGGCTTCAAAGGCGCCAAGAAATCGACACCTTTCGCCGCTGGTCTCGCTGGCGAAGCAGCCGCTAAAATCGCCTTTGATCAAGGCCTTCGCAGCGTCGATGTCAACGTCAAAGGTCCCGGTCCCGGCCGCGAATCAGCTATTCGCTCGCTACAGGCTGCCGGTCTAGCGATTCAGACGATTACTGATACGACCCCGATTCCGCATAACGGATGCCGTCCGCCAAAGCGTCCTCGCGGCTAATGAAAGGAGATAGTCACCATGGCAAAATTACCTCGTCCGTTTGAAAAAATGATATTCAAAACCGCTATCGTCGATAGCACTTCGAACTATGGCAAGTTCGTGATTGAACCGCTCGAAAGAGGTTTCGGACTCACCGTCGGAAACGCTCTTCGCCGCGTCTTGCTAAGCGCTCTTCCCGGCGCTAGCGTCTACGCCGTCGATATCGAAGGCGCCCGCCACGAATTCTCAGCCCTCCCCGGCATAGAGGAAGACGTGACAGCCATCATCTTAAATCTAAAAGATTTAGTCTTAAGAATTGAAGATGATGATGAAAAATCAAAAAAGATTGAAGTCGACATTAAAGGACCCGGTGCCCTCAAGGCCAGCGATCTCGTCTTGCCGGCCTTTGTCTCCGTTATCAATTCCAATCTAGAGATTGCTCATCTGACCGAAGAAGGTCACTTAAAGATGACGATGTTTGCCCGCAATGGCCGCGGCTATGTGACGAGCGAAGGCAACAAGCTTGCCCGCACTCATCAACAAGTCGGCATCATCGCTACCGATTCCAACTATTCGCCCGTTACAAAAGCGAGTTATATCGTCGAGCCGACTCGGGTCGGACACGATTCAAACTTCGATCGCTTAACGCTTGAAGTGTGGACGAACGGTTCGATGACGCCCCAAGATGCCGTCGCTTTATCAAGCCGCATCTTAATCGGTCACTTCGAGGAATTCTTGAAGCTTCAAGAGCTCACTCGCGACATCAACATCATCAAAGAAGTTGTCGAAGCACCTGTCGATGATATCGGCGACAAAGCCATCGAAGAACTCGACCTCTCCGTCCGCAGTTACAACTGCTTAAAGAGAGCCGGTATTCAGACGATTCGCGAGCTCATTCAAAGAAGCGAAGAAGAGATGATGAAAGTCCGCAACCTCGGCAAGAAATCATTAAAAGAAATTAAAGACAAATTAGTCGAGATGGGACTTAGCTTCCGCGACTATATCGCAGAGTAGGAGGCACTATGGCAGCACAAGGACGTAAAAACGTACACGGTAAAACCGGTGTTCGCTTCAAAGCCGCTTACACCGCGAGCAAACGCAAAAGCATGCTCCGCAACGTCGTCACCGAACTAATCGTTCATGAGAAGGTCATCGTCACTTCCGGAGTCGTTAAAGAACTCAAAAAGTTAGCTGATCACCTCATTACCCTTGCAAAACGCGGGGATTTACACGCCAGGCGGCAAGCCGCCAGCGTACTTCGCAAAGTCGTCATCGACGAAAAAGAGAGCTTGACGGCTCTTGATAAACTGTTCGACGATCTCGGACCGGCCTTCAAAGCCCGCAACGGTGGTTACACCAGCGCGCTCAAAGCCGATAACCGGCGCGGCGATAATGCTAAGCGCGTACTCGTGACCTGGGTTCGCTAGGACACACTCAATCAAAACGGCTCTTCGGGGCCGTTTTTTTGTGGGTGACATCCTCTATAGAGAATCTTTTTTATCTTCTTGGAGGATGATACAATAAATATAAAT
>CAYYIC010000042.1:0-5536 GCA_964471005.1 uncultured Staphylococcaceae bacterium
GCAGCCTTAAGTTGCTGGTACATGTGCGGTGGTTTATTTATATGAAAAAAAACGATGATTATTATATGCTTCAAGCTTTGAAAGAAGCGAAGAGAGCGCTATTGATTTGTGAAGTCCCAATCGGCGCTGTTATCGTTAAAAACGATAAAATTATTGCTCGCGGATACAATCGCCGCGAATTGACGAGCGATCCGACTGGCCACGCCGAGATTATCGCCGTGCGCAAAGCGTGCAAAAAACTCGGCGTCTGGCGTCTAGATGGCTGTCAAATTTATGTGACAATTGAACCGTGCACGATGTGTGCCGGTACCCTCTTATGGACTCGTATCGACCGGATAATTTACGGCGCGCAAGACCCAAAAGGTGGCGCTCTTGGAAGTTCTTTTAACCTATTCGAACAGAAAAACCTAAATCATCACCCCGTCATATCTGGTGGCGTTTTAGCCAAAGAATGCGGTCAATTAGTTTCCGACTTTTTTAAAAACAAACGATCAGCGCAAAGCAAATAAATATAAGAAAGATACAAAAGATAGTAGAATTCACTTATACTTGTTAATAGAAAAGTCTTACTTTTCGATAGAATTTATGAAAAAGAAAATCACAGATACAATTATTGTCGTTCTCGCTTTCTTACTCGCTGGCTGTACCGGACCCGCCACCTCGACGAGCGATAGCGATAGTGGTGATGAATTCACTTTTTGTGAGGATGACTCATCATTCTTTGTGTTTAACCAAGACGATACTTTAAACGAGGCGATTAACGGTCTGCCTCTTGGCGTGCAAGCTGACGAAGACCGCGATGGAATCCTCGAAATATTAGGCACAAATGATGGATTTGCTAATCGTGTGACTTATGATTTGGAAATCACGACCGATTACGACGACCTCGATGTGCTGGATGATGATCAAGATTTCTTTGGAAACTATAGCAAAGAAGTATCGCGATACGACGACGAAAAGGTTTTAGCCGGAACCTACGATATCGACGAAAACTATTACGACGAAACCGCATCTGCGGAAGTTACGGTTGATTTAACCGCCGCGTATCAAGTATTTAGAAATGGCTTTTGCCCCTCTCTTTCTCGCTTTTACGAAATCTATGATTTCGCCGGCGAAGACGATGATGTGGCAATCGAAAATGTCTATGGCACGGAAAACTATATTCGCAAATTAAATTTGGTCGACGGTCAAGCAAAAGCTCTCGAATTAAATAACCGATTTGACCTTTATAGCGAGAACGAAAACATCGCTTTGGCAGCCTTTACTGCCACCAAGTTTTTAAGTAAGGCCGATGGCGGAATTGATGCTGATCCGAATTTAAATACTAGCACGAGTTTGGAGCTCGTCGTCTCCGCTTCCTATGATCCTTCAGGAGAAGCTCTCGGCAGCAAAGCCGTTCATTCGGTGCTGATTGTTGACGGCATGATTAAAAAAGTTCGTGATTTCCTGGGAACTTATGAAATTGTTGGCGTCGATGAAGTATATCGCACCAGCGAAGAAAAAATAGCCACTTTTAGTGTTGAGGATATCGGACCTTTTGCCGGAACTCTCCTAAATCCCGAGGACTTTACTTTTTCTACTAATCCGCCTCGGTTATGATTTTTATAAATCTAACTTGTCATTTGTATGGATAAGTTATTTAATAAATATTAGTCTTGTGAGTGTTGGCTCACAGCGTTAATTTTTGAGGCGATTACTATTAAAAGTCCATCAAAGGTATGCACAACAAAAGTGTTTATCGTAACTATTTTATAAAATGCCGGCTCTTAATATTTATAGCCGTGTTATGAAAGGAGGCGTAGATGTTCATCAATTCTATCGTCAAAACTGCCATAGAGCAAAAGCGCCCCGTCGTAGCCTTAGAATCGACGATTATTTCCCATGGCATGCCATATCCTCAAAACGTCAAAACAGCTCTAATGCTTGAAGATATAATTTCCAAAGCCGGCGCCGTGCCGGCCACAATCGGCATCATCGACGGTGAGATTATCGTCGGGATGAGCCCAGAACAAATTGAACAATTTGGAAATCGTAAGGGCATTCGCAAAGTATCACGCCGTGATTTGCCGGTCGTCGTCGCCCAAAAAAGTTGGGGCGCAACAACCGTGGCCGCGACGATGATTATCGCTGAAAAAGCTGGTATCGAAGTATTTGTCACCGGGGGAATTGGGGGTGTTCATAGAAACGCCGCGACAACGTTTGACATATCGGCGGATTTAGAAGAATTTGCGATGACCGACGTCACCGTTATCTCATCGGGTGCCAAGGCTATTTTGGATTTGCCGCTTACACTTGAATACCTCGAAACCAAAGGCGTGACTGTTTTGTCTTACCATAGCGACGAGTTTGCCAGCTTCTATTCACGCGAATCAGGTCTTAAAATTGAAGACCGAATCGAAAGCGCCGATGAAGCCGCGGCAATCATCAAAAGTAAACGCGATTTAAAACTTAAAGGCGGCATTTTGATTTCTAATCCCGTTCCGCAAGGCCAAACGATGCCAAAAGCGGAAATTGATCGAGCCATTGAAGAGGCTTTGGGCAAAGCCGAGGCAAACGGCATCACGGGAAAAGAAGTAACGCCGTTCTTGCTAAAAGAAATCGCAAATATAACCAAAGGTAAATCTTTGGCGACGAACATCGAATTAATTAAAAACAACGCATTGTTGGGAGCAGAAATCGCAAAAGCGCTCGCCCAATTAAATGCCAGGGGGAACTAACATGAAAAAATTAAGCTCGTTTACTGAGGCTCTCTTCAGCCTCGCAAAGGAAAAACCGATTGCCAAAATCAGCATTGAAGAATTGTGCGACCGCGTCGGCGTCAAACGCCAAACGTTTTATTATCATTTTAAAGACATGGGGGATTTTATCGATGCCGTCATGGTCGATATTTGTGAAAAACGTGTTGATAAGGAAGGCGACTTGAATCAAGACGCCCGCTTTATTGCCAATCTCTATTCGGCTAATAGCGAGGTCTTAAAAAACTTTTTGTCCTCGCCTTATGCGATGAATATCACTAATTTTGTCCACAATTATTTGTCGACAAGGTCGTCTTATCGCCTTGCAGGCAACGCCAAATACAAGAATTTGCCCAACGAACAAATTAAGAGCGTTTCGCGCATTGTCGCCAGCATCATCGCCTCAGAGTTGTCTTATTGGATTAACGATGAGATGAAAGAAGATAAAGAGCATCTTATGCTACGCTTTGATGTCATGCTTAAAAATGTTGAAAAAATGATGGTCGAAAACGCTCTTCGTGACAATATTTTGAAGAATAAAAGACCCGATCTCAAACAAGACGATAAAGATAAGCATTAATTAAAGGAGAAAGACATGATTGATTTTGATTTTGTGTCACCGACAAAATTATTTTTTGGGCACGACAAAGAAAAAGACATAGGTGCTATCATCAAGTCTTACGCCTTTAAAAAAATACTTTTTCATTACGGTGGTGGTTCAATCAAATCCTCAGGTCTTTACCAAACTATTGTTGCTTCTCTCAAGAAACACTCCATTGCGTTTATTGAATATGGCGGAGTTCGCGCCAATCCGACACACACGATGGTGCGCGCTGGTGTCTACCTTGCTAAAAACGAAAAAATCGATTTCATTCTCGCCGTCGGGGGTGGATCGGTCATCGATTCTGCGAAAGCTATCGCTGCCGGTTTTTATTATGACGGCGATCCATTTGATTTTAATCTCCATCTCGCTAAACCGATGAAGGCGCTACCGATTGGCGTCGTTTTAACAATTTCGGCAGCTGGATCAGAACTTTCATCTTCCTGCGTCATCTCAAATGATGAGACCGGTGCTAAGCGCGGCTTTAATAACGACGTAATTCGTCCTCTTTTTGCGGTTTGCAATCCGGAGTTAACTTATTCGGTGAGCAAATATCAAACCGGGTGTGGCATCGTCGACATCATCTCGCATTCCTTTGAACGCTATTTCTCGCCGAGCGAGCATCATGAGTTAGCTGATGAATTTGCTCTAGGTGTGATTCGCCACGTCATCGAAGTAGGTAAAAATGCGATTGATAATCCGCGCGATTACGACGCGCGAGCATCCTTGATGCTAGCGAGCAGCTTTTCTCATAATGGCGTCACTGGTTTAGGCAAAAAAGTTAATATGCCGATTCACCTCATCGCCCACGGTTTAAGCGGATACGATCCTAAAATTGCCCATGGCGCCGCCCTTTCGGTCATGATTCCAGCGTGGATGGCTCATGTTAAAGATAGCGAGATTGATAAGTTTTCAGCTTTTGCTCGCGAAGTGTTTAAAATCCATTTTGTGAATAGAGAAGAAAGTGCTAATATTGGTGTGCGCGAACTGCGTAATTTCTTTCAGAGCATCGGCATGCCGGTTACGCTTCGCGAATTAGGAATTGGAAAACAAGACATCCCGCATCTAGTCAAGATGATCACGGAAAATGGTACACGTGTGGTTGGCCATTCCGCTCGACCACTAGATACAGCGGACATTGAAGCGCTTTTGCTATCGTGTCTCTAGGGAGGTTTTATTTTTATGAAAAAAGAAGATGCCGCTAGTTTAGTCGTTTATGCCGTGATGATCGGCTTAGCTCTTTTTGTCGGCTTAGGTATTATCAAGCCGGTCTTTGACGCCAATCATTTGGTGGCAGGTGACCAATACGCCTTTGCCATCATATCCGTCATCGTCGGCGTATTCTTAAATGCCTTATTTCTTGAAGCAGGTCATATTCTCGGTGGACTCATCGGCAAATATCGCATTCAATCTGTCAATATTTTTGGTTTTTGCTTTTATAATAAGGGCGGAAAGACCCATTTTGCCTTTAAGATGTTTGATGGTTTGACCGGAGAGACCAAATTCTTGCCGAAAAGCGCGGATGCCAATCCGCGGCCGTCGACACTTCTTCCCGTCGTCATCTACCTCGTCGAACTGGTGGTCGCAATTGTCCTATATGCCTTGATTTCAACAAGCGTCAGCGTCGAACTAGTGTGGCTCTCCATCGGTTCGATTATCGTCGCCTCGATCGGGGGCATGATGACGCTTTATAATATCGTCCCCTTTAAACTTGATGCCATCACCGACGGTTATCGCCTCACGCTTTTCGCAAAGAAAATAAACATCATCGCCTATAACGAATTGATGCTCGCGGAAAACGGCGATGAGCCATTTACGCCCCGCATCTTTGCGGAAATCACCGATTTTACCGCAGAAGTCAATCTCATCTCCGTATACCGCAATATCAAAGAGAAAAAATTTGCGGAGGCCGAGACGATACTGACTAATATCATCGCCAATGAAGCAAAGACTAGCAACTCGACGCATAACCGCGCCATCGCGCAACTTCTCTTCTTGAAAATAATGAACGAACCGCTGGAAGACGCGAAAGCCTACTATGCGACAATTCCCACTTCGATTCACCGTTTTATCGCCAACGATTTATCGATGCCATCGCTTCGCGCTTATGTGCTCATCGCCGGATTGATGGATGACGCGCAAGGCGAGATCATGTATTGCCTGGACCGCAAAAAGAAAGCGATCAAATACACCGCCCCCG
>CAYYIC010000043.1:0-5441 GCA_964471005.1 uncultured Staphylococcaceae bacterium
GAAAGACGCGGTTGATTCGATTGGCATGATCGTCGATTACGGCTACTATAGCGACAGATTAGAAAACTACCGCCTCGACATCGTTGATTACTATGTTAGTCAGGGAAGCGAATACCATCGCATCTATGACAATGTCCATGAAACAAACGGCGGGCAAAAAAGAACTTATGTCACCGCCGATCTCTTCATCGATTGGCTCGATACCGGTTACTACACTGAGTTTTATGATGATGGGCCAATGGTTGATGACATTAATGTCACCTCTTTGGCGGGCATTCTCGCCTACCGCGATTTCACCTTCTTTTTCTCCGGCGATCTACAAAATAATCCCGAAGGATATGAAGGGACGGGAGGCAACGGCGAAACGAGCTTGGTTAATCTCAATAGCGCCAACAGCGAAGTCTTTCACGAAGTGACAATGATGAAAGCCGCTCACCACTCCTCTTCGAAAGCCAATAACGATGTTCTGCTCAACGTTTTAGAGCCAAAATTAGTCACGATTTCAGCTGGTGCTCCTCCCGAAACAGAATCATATAATGGCAAGACGGGTGTCTGCGCTGGTCACCCTCACATTCAGGCTCTTATGCGCTTTTTAACGCAGGGCTCAAAACGCGTTGCGCCACTTATTTACTTGAACTTTATCAATGGCACAACTTCATTTGTAACTGACGGGTTAGACAAAGTTTATATGAAAGGATCACCCTTAAAAACGTCATACTATGGCACCTCGCAAGATGGCGTCGTCAAACGGACATATGGATCAATTGATGATATTTATCATGACATTCAAAGTTCGAATTGGGGGCGAGTGTGCCACGGCCTTTAATCAACCGACAAGATGTTTGTTAACAAATCATACCTTCAATGTTATAATGCTACCGAGTTAGCCATCTATTAAGAAATTTAAAAGTCAAAATACCTTAGGAAATTCAAATTGACACATTATATCTCGCTTGTTATCGCGTTAATTACCGCCTTGGCCGGTAGTTTAGCCACCTTCTTTTTAGCGAAAAATAAAGCATTCGCCCTCGGAAAAAAGGTCTTTGCCTTTGCTCTTATCGGCGTTTTTGTCATTCGCTACTTTTCTTATGGCGATCAGATGCTCAATATCATAAGCCTCTCCGGTGGGCCCTTTTCGCCGTTTGTCAATTTCTTTGCTTATTTTGGCATCTGGCTCGAACTGACCCTCGTCGTCCTTTTATTGCTCTACCCATTTTTAAAAGTTCGCGTTCTTACTAATTTAATCAAGTTTGTCTTTACACCGGGGTTTCTTCTCTATCTCGGTTTTTCATATTACGCCGTCTCCCTGCAGCTCATTGGAAACGCTCAAAGTCCCCTTTCACTATCTTTTCCAAGCGTTATGTTCGCCGTTGAAATCGCCGCTGTCGCCTATGGCCTTTTTCTTGTTTGGCGCGATGATTTTGCCATCAAGATAAGCAAAAAAGAAATCGTCAGTCTTCTTATTGCCATCATTCCCGTCTTGCTAGCTTCACTGCCAATTTACGGTCCGCAGTTGATGATTGGAAACGTCAATGCCCGCTATGAAGTGATCGATGTCTCATTCGTCCATCGCCTCTTTATTTACGGTGCGATTATCGTGCCATTTATCTTATATTTTTCTTTGAAAAAGAAAGACGAAAATCTTGTCCGTTTTGCCATGGTTTACTTAAGCGTGGCGACAATGATTACTTTTTCTCGCGTGTTTTACTATCAAAATTTCCTTGAACCTTGGACGTGGCCCATCCACCTCTGCAACACCGCCATGTATATTATTCCTCTGGTGTTAATTTTTAGGCTCGACAAGTTTTTCTACTTCACCTATTTTATTAACGTCTTTGGAGCCTTGATGGCCATGCTGATGCCAAACTATGCCGAGACCACCAACTTGACGAGTTGGGTCATCATCCAATTTTGGTATAACCATTCCCTAGCTTTTTTCATGCCCTTATTGCTCGTGGCCTTAAACATTTTCCCGCGCCCAAAAATGAAGCAAATGTATTATTCGTTAATCGCCTTTTCCGCGTATTTCTTGCTCGTCATGATTCTAAACGTGTGGTTTAGCAATTATGCCGCCACCGATTTCTTCTTTATTAACAGCGACTTCATCGTCGATAAGTTAGGTCGATGGGCGGAAAAAATCTTCAATGTCGCAGTTAGTTTCAACATCGGAGAACTCACGTTTGAATTCCATCCCGTCTACCAAATCCTTTTCTTGCTCGTCTATGTCGGCGTGTCCTTTGCGATGTGGTTCGTCTACAGCCTCGGTTTCAGCATAGCTGATTCTCTTGGCGACTTGCGCATGCGCCAGAAAAAAATTAAACTCGATCGATTTGCCTTATTAGCAGCCTTAAACGGAAGGGGGCTCGATGAACCCATGGAACAAAATACAGGAGTCAAATTGGAACTCAAAAACTTCTCGAAACGCTACGGAAGAAACAAGGATTTTGCCGTTAAAGATGCCTCATTAGTCGTTAATGGCGGGGAAATCTTTGGCTTTCTTGGTCCAAACGGAGCAGGTAAGTCCACGACCATTAAATCAATCGTCGGCATTCAGACGATCACCGAAGGTTCAATCTCCATCTGCGGATACGATGTCGAAAAGCAACCGGTTATGGCCAAGCGCTTAATCGGCTATGTTCCCGATCACTATGCTCTATACGAAAAATTGACAGCCCGCGAATATGTCAATTACATCGCCGACATCTACGGCGTCGCTTATGAAGAGCGCCAAGAGCGCATCCCTCACTATGTGAGTCTTTTCCATCTCGAGGAGGCCTTTGACAATCAAATTAAAACTTTCTCGCACGGTATGAAGCAAAAAGTTACAATTATCGCCGCTCTCGTCCATGAACCGAAATTATGGCTTCTCGACGAACCGCTGACCGGCCTTGATCCCGATAGCATCTATCAGGTCAAGGAGTGCATGCGGCAACATGCCGCCAAGGGCAACATCGTCATGTTTTCTAGCCACATCATCGATGTCGTGGAAAACCTCTGCCAGCGAATTGCCGTCATCAAAAAAGGCCATCTGTTTGCGCCGATGACCATGGAAGAAGTTCACGAGCGTGGAAGCCTTGAGGAATACTATTTAAAGATGGCGATTCGCGAAGAGACTTCTGAGCTCAGAGAGACTGAGAAAATCGCATAGGATTCAAGATGAAAGACATCAAGACGCTGGTAATCATGCAATTGAAAGATAAACTCGATCTCGGGTTTATCAGAGATAGGGCGAAGCTAATTCGCAAAATTGTCTTTTTTGCCTTGCGTTTTATCGTCGTCGCCGGCATCGCCTATGCTCTCTTCTATGTCTCTTCTTTTTTGCGCATCTTTCACAATTCGCCTTTTATTCCGACCTCGATCATGACGATGCTTCTATCGATAATTCTCATCATCTCGACTTTCGCTTGTACAAACGATCTGATCAAGTCTCTTTACATGGCGGAAGACAATCAAGTCCTCATCACCTATCCGATTTCGGCGAATCGCATTTTTATCTCAAAAATCATCGTTTTCTACCTCTACGAAATATATAAGAACTTCACTTTCACGCTGCCGATATTCATCGCCTATGGTTTGATTTCTCCCGTCAACTGGTTCTTTTATATCTGGGTTTTTATCTCTTTCTTGCTGGTGTCGATGATTCCTGTCGTTTTAGGAGTTGTCATCTCGTTGCCAGGCTTCTTTGTCGGACGCCTGTTCAATCGATTTCGCATTTTAAAAATCCTCTTTTTTATCGCTCTTTTGTCATCTTTTGTCTATTTGCTGGTGCGCTTGATATTGCTCATCCCTTCCGAAATTAACGTTCTTAATTACTGGGTTCCCATTAAAATTTTGCTCTCTGATGTCACAGCTTTTTTTCAGAGTAAATTTAAGGTCGTCTACTACATCGTCATCATGGTCCTTGGAAAATATGATGCGACGATGAATTATACTTATCTCACCTTCGATGTGTGGCTCATCTTGCTATGTCTCATCGGCATCATGGCGGGTCTCTTTGCGGCCGTTTATTTCGTCTCTCGCGTTCTCTTTATCAAGATGGCGAGTGCGAGCTTTGAATATGAAAAACGTTTCAAATTAAAGGCTTTACTAAATCGCCGCCTACCCGTTTTCTTATCTTTCGCCTTAAAAGAGTTACGCCTCGTTTTCCGCACCGGACATTTCACCTATAATTTCATCGCCACATATATCGCCATCCCTTTGTTTATCTTGTTGATAAATCGGATTTTTGCTTCGATGGATTTATATCCAAACGGCCAGTTTGCCGTGCAGGCTTTTAATATACTCATCATCATGCTACCTCTTCTAGCGTCTAACAGCATGGTTGCCACGATGTATTCTGCCGAAGGTCGCACGGCCTATATGAAGCGAACCAAACCGGTCGTCATCGTCTTTCCCCTTCTGGCCAAACTGCTCCCCAATATCGTCCTTTCCGTCATCTCGCTTATCGTCTCGCTTTACATTTTTAATGCAAATATGAATTACGTTTTAAGTAACATCATCCTTCTTTCCATAGCCTTGATTCTCATTCAAATCGGGCACATCCTCTTCTGCGCCTTGATGGATTTGATGAATCCGCAGAACGAGCAGTACGCCACCGCCGGCGAGCAAGTCAGCAACCCCAACGAAATCAAGGCGACGATCTTTGCCTTTATCACCTCGTTTGTCGTCGCCCTAATCGCCCTCGGCCTTCTCGTCGAAGAGCAGTATATGCCTGATAAGTCGTTTAATTATGCGTTTTTAAAAATGCTCTTAATCGGTTTTGTCTTCTTCGGCGTCGCCCTCTATATGTACATCGAAAAAATCAAGGCGTATTATTACGATCGGGTTAGCTAAAAATGAAAAAATCAGTCATCTTAGTCATCGGCACCCTCTCTCTGGTCGCCATCATCGTCATCGGCCTCCTCTTTCAACGCGCCGAAGTCTACAACGTGACGGTCTACGTTTTTGAAATTATCTGCACCGGCATTCGCGTCGGCGATAACTATTACGAGACTTATCAAGATGAAGGTGACAAGATCTATCGTATTGAAAATCCAGAAAAACCCGGCTCGATGTTGGCTCTTTTTTATGTTCCAAACCTCACTGTCGATATCATTTATGAAGTTACTCCCTTTGACGCGAGCAATCAGAGTGTGAGTTTTTCCACTGATCCTAATAGTTATATCGCCCGCGTTGAAAGCGCGACTGGCCGCGTCGTATTTCTCGATGAAGGGACTGAGACTTTCACTATTCGCGCTAACGATAATTCCAATAAATCGGCGAAGGTGCGATTGAGAGCTAAAATACCAGATGCTTAATCTTTCCAATGTTTGATGATACAATGATTCTTGGCGTGTTTTACACGCTTATAAAATTTACGGGGAATTATCAAGAAAGGATACATCCATGAAAAAGAGTTTATTACTTCTACCATTAGTTGCCATGACGCTGGCCGGCTGTGA
>CAYYIC010000044.1:0-5202 GCA_964471005.1 uncultured Staphylococcaceae bacterium
TAAATGTCCCGTTGCGGAAATTGGATAGCCCCTCGACAAACCATGGATGCGTTCGCGAAGTGTGGTTGACGACGAGGTCGATGATAACTTCGATATTGGCCGCATGGGCGGTGCTTATGAAAGCGGAAAAGTCATTCAGCGTGCCGAAATCTTCGTTGATCGCATAATAATCATCGACATCGTATCCATGATATGTCGGCGATGGATGAATCGGCATCAGCCACACGCCGCCGACGCCGAGGTCGTGCAAATAGTCGACTTTGTCGGTCAAACCCTGAAAATCACCGATTCCATCATCATCGGAATCAGCAAAAGAACGGACGAAAATTTCGTAGTAAGCCGCGCTGGAACCGCTTGTGACGCCGGCATCGAATTCATAATCCCGCGGAACTGTTTTTACTCCGCAGGAGGTAAGGACTAAAGATAATAAAATAAATGATGTATAAGAAAGGCCTTTCGTCAGCATATTAACCTTTAACCGCGCCACCGGTGACGCCGCTGACATAATATTTCTGCATCCAGATAAAGAGCAACGTGATCGGAACGCTGATTAAAACAGCGCCGGCCGCAAACATCGTGTAATACTCGGCGACCATTCCCTGGCCGTTGAGCATGTTGTATAGACCGCGGGCAATCGTCCATGCGTCAGTTCTTTGCCGCGTGATGGTCGCGACGAAAATATAGTCGCCCCACGGCCCCATGAAGGAAGTTAAAGCCGTGAAGATGAGGATGGGCTTGGAAAGGGGCAGGATAATTTTAAAGAAGATTTGCGCTTTGTTGGCGCCATCGATTTCGGCGGCTTCGTCAATCGATTTGGAGATCGTATCAAAATAGCCTTTGGAAACGAGATAGCCCATGGCTGCTCCGCTGCTATTGACGAGGATGAGAGAGATCAGATAGTTGGAAATAGGAACTTGTTCGCTCCCGCTGGGAAGCAATCCGATGCCTTTAAGAATAAAGTAGATGGCAATCATGGCCATAAAGCCCGGGAACATACCGAGAATCATGAGGAGCTTCATCAATCCTTGCCGGCCCTTAAAGCGCAGGCGGCTGAACGTATAGGATGTCAGCAAAACGATGACAGTCGAAATAAGGCTTGTAAAGATGGCGACGATAAAGGTATTCAAAAACCATTGTAAATATGGAATGCGCGGATCGGTGAAGAGCTGAATGTAGTTATTAAACCCGAATTGCTGAGGGATAAAATAGCTGACGCGACCCGTTGATTCGATGCGCAGCGAATCAAGGATGAGCCACAAGATGGGAAAGAGCCAAATGATCGACAGGACCGTCAAAATAACATAGACGACGATGTTGGTCACCCGCTCAACTGTTTTTTGATTTTTAAAACCGCGGACATTGCCGACCACTTTGGCGGGCGCCGGTTTAACGTTGCTGTTCATTAGGCGTAATCTCCTTCCTGTGTCGCAGCGCTTGTCTTAGCGTAGAGCGACAGCGTGATAAAGGCACTGATTAAGAAGATGAAGATGCCGAGGGCACTACCGATGGCGTACTCTTGCTGCGCCCCGCCGACTGTCAGCCGGTAGAGCCATGTGACAAGAATGTCGGTCTTACCATATTCGACACCGGGAATGGAGGCGGAAGGACCGCCGCCGGTTAAGAAGAAAATAACATTAAAGTTATTGATGTTGCCAATAAATTGAGTGATGAGATATGGTCCCGTCACAAACAGCATATACGGCATGGTAATTTTGACGAATTGAGTAAATCGTCCGGCCCCATCGATGCGCGCCGACTCGTAGAGATCATCCGGAATATTCATTAGAATTCCCGAGGTGATGAGCATCGTATAAGGAACGCCTACCCAAACGTTAACGAGAATTACGGCGATTTTGGCATTGAGGGGTACGGTGAGGAAATCGATATATTCGGTGATCCAGCCAAGCCTTAGCAGCGTTTCGTTAAGCGGGCCGTATTTGTAGAGCAACTGGCTCATCAATAGAAGGGTGACGAACTGAGGAACGGCGATGGTGATGATAAAAATAGTGCGCCACATCTTCTTGAGCTTGGTGCCTTTGCGATTGATAATCATCGCCAGAATTAAACCGAGGATATAGTTTGAAAAGGTGGCAAAGATGGCCCAGATAAAGGTCCAGCTCAGAATGTCGCCAAAGGCTTTGGAAAAACTGCCGCCGCCCACCGAAGTGAAGAGTTGGGCAAACGTCTGAAGCCCAATCCATGTAAAGAGGGTATTCGGCGGTCCATTCTGCTGATTGAAGTTTGTAAATGCCAGCAGAATCATAAAGACGAGCGGAACGAGAGTAAACACCGTGATCGTGATGGCGGGAATCGACAAAGTCGTCAGATGGAAACGCGAGTTGAGCAACTCGTGTAATTCGTTTTTGAAAGTCGGAAGCGGATTTGTAAATTTTGCCTTTTTTTCTTCGCCCAGAGTGACATTTTCCACGACTTCACCTTCGTGTTTTTGCATGGCCGCAACATAAGTTTCTTCGGCTTTGACGACACCGCGAATGGAAATCCAGTAAAGAGTGAAGAAGGCGATGGTCAGCAAGATGGTAGCGACCGCAAAAAGAGTAATCAACATCGAGTTATCCATAAAGACGGTAACTTCGATTTGATCTTCGACTGGACAGACGTTAATCGGCATGCCGATGATCGAGCATTCATAGACTATTTTTGAGGCTTGATCGCCCAAATTATCAAATTTTGACAGCCAGTAAAAACCGCCTTGCGGTAAGAACATGAAAAGCCAATAGCCGACTTGCATCAGCATATATAAGATGGTTTTAACCGGTCTCTTCATCAAGGCATGACCTGAACCCATGAAGAAGTAAGAGAGTTTTGTACGATAAGAACCCTTGATAAAAGTCATCGTAAACGTGCGGGCAAATTTGGCGACGGCGACAGCCGCTTTAACAATTATTTTATAAAGGCTGACAAATAAATCGATAAAGGCCTTAACGAAAAGCATAATAAAGTTAAAGATGCTGATTCCGAGACCTTTGACACCATTGCCAATTCCGATGATGATCGATTCGACCATGCTGATCGGTTCAACTTTTTGCGCGAGATAAAAAGCGCGTCCGTTTTTCGTGGCCTGAATGTGGCCGCGGGAAATGAGCAAATAGCCAGCTGCGGCCAAAACGACAACCGAAAGAAGAATGAGCCACCAGAAAAACGGGGCGATGGCGCCGGATGATAATAAGCCGGAGAGAATGATTAAAGCGGTGATTTCAAGAGCTAATAAAGCGCTTGCTAAAACGAGGTTAACAAGACCGATAAGCGCTTGCTGACGAGAGAGATTAATTAACGCTTCGTCTTTGACGTCCTCGCGATTGACATTAAGGCGCAATTTGCGCGATGCTACAGCCGCTAACACCCCACCAGCCAATAATGCTCCGGCCAGAAGAAGCGTGGCGCCAATCACAAGCCAGAAGATGACCTGAGATGGGGCATCGACATTAGCAGCATTAAGAATTAAATAGAGCAGGCGGGCAATAAAAAAGCCCCCCATGCCAATGGCGATGACGAGGCCGATTACGAAATTAGAAAACGAACTCATTAGGTGGGCATAGTGTCCGGTTCCTGTCGAAAGATAAAAGTTTTTTGTATCTTCACCCGGGAGTGTCAGAAGAGGCGTCTTTTTTTTCTCGTTCATAACTTTGTACTTATTATCGAGTGATAACAATTCTCCTTTGCATAATGATATTGGTCGATGAATGAAGTCCTTTTTTAGGACTAAATAAGCATAATTCGCATAGACAATTATCAAAATATTTCTATATTAAATTTACCACTTTGCGGCTTTTCAGTAAACAACGGAAAGGAGACTTGTGACAAATCTCCTTAGCCGTTAAATTGACATTGATTAAAGTTCGGGAGCAGAGGTGATAGCCTGAACAAAAGACGTGAGTTGTTCTTGAATCGTCTGAGGTCCATCGACATTAGCTGGACCGTTGACGATGAAGTTACCGACTGAACCGGCTGGGGTCCAGAATGATTCGCCGACGGATTTGCCTTGCGGAATCGAAAAAGGATATTGTGCATCGAGAGCGGCTAATCCGGGTTCGGCAAGGACATCTGGAGTATTATAAACGACACTGTTGGTCGGTCCTTTGCCGATTTGTTCGAAACGATAAAGCTGAGCGGCTTCATTGGTGACGAATTCAGCAAACGATAAGGCCCAAGCCGAGACTAAGGACGAGGACTTGACGCCGACTAATTTCGAGCCCGAAAGAGAACCCATTTGAACGACGGTGGAATCTGCGCTCGTGTAAGTAGGAAGTTTGGTGGCGGCGAAATCATCGCCGAGCTCTTCCTTGATATTGTCGGCATTCCAGTTACCGGTGACGGCGGCGACGACTTTATTGCCGTTGGCATCAGAGAAGTCGGCCAGGATATCATCGGCATTAATGCTCTTAAAACCTTTGTCTAGTTTCGGGCGAAGGATATCAATCATCCCTTGCAGAGCACTGGCATTAGCTACGGAATCAAAATCTGTCTCATGAACTCTTGTATACGGATCATAGGAAAGTTCGCCATAATCTAACAAACCGGTCATCGAGTAATAACCATTACCCATATCGATGACTAATTGGTGATTTTTATCAGCCTTGGCCATCATCCCTTCAAGGGATTGAACATCCGTCTCATTGAAATATGATTTGTTATAAATAAGCATATAACCGTTATCGGAAGCAAGCGGGAAAGCATAGACTTTTTCTTCTTCGTCCTGCTTGGTGAAACTGGCATCTTTGACACTTCTTTCAAGATCGCGGGCTTTGACAATGTTGGCATAAGTCGTCGGCAAAGCGTTCAAGACGCCTTTTTGAACGAGGTTAGCCAACTGATCGTCCGCAAACATGAAGACATCGGCGGCGGTATCGATGTCGCCGAGGGCCATCGTGGCCGCATCGCCTTCACTAACATCACCGAATCCCATTTTAAAGGTGATTTCAGGATGAGCTTCTTGAAATTTACCAGCTAAATACTCATAAACTTCTTTTTCCCCTTCTTTCGTGGGGCCCCACACTTGCAAACGGACCACTTCGCCATCGGTGCCGCCGTCACAGCCGGTCAAGGCTAAAAGCGAGGCAACGAAGAGGAAGAGGCTTTTCTTTTTAAACATAAATTGTCTCCTTTCGCATTTTGTATAGGGAGCGGAAACTCACGCATACCCAGTTACAATTTAAGTTTACTAATTAACATTATAAGCAACTC
>CAYYIC010000045.1:0-5138 GCA_964471005.1 uncultured Staphylococcaceae bacterium
GGAGTGGCAGTGGAGGTTGATGCGCATATCGAGAATGATAATAGCATTTTTTGCTGATTATGCGTTTAAAATCGTCATAAATTTAAGTTTTTAATACTTAACAAGCCTTAGTAATTGATGGAATGCGTTACAACAGCCTCATGTGATAAAATATCAATACAAGAAAATGAAGTTATCGATTGGCGCAATCATCTATCAAGCCGTAAATGAACAGAAGTGGCTCGATATCAACTATGATAGCAAGGATGGCAAATTCTCGAGATTTTGGTTTGCTTTAAAAGACATAGATTTTGATAAAGATAAACTTTATGGCGACATTTTTAACTACTATAAATCAGCAGAGTGTATCGAAAATCCACGGCCGATAAGCCGGCATAAAATCAAATCAGTCAAGCTTGTGGAAGGAAGTTTTTACGACCCACCGCAAGCTCTTATTGACAAAATTGAACAGAACAAGGAAAAAATTGACTGGTTGGATGTCGATACTTTTGACAACAACATCCTTCTATATTTATCTGAGTGCTACAAATACGATAACGACCCATTTATTGATGATGCCGTCATGATACCAGGCATCGATTATTCTGAGCTCGTGAAGGCTGGGACATATCAACTTAGCCAAGAACAATTTCAAAAAATGTTAGATGCTGTTTTAATGATGAATCCATTCGATGCTGAAAAATCATTAAGACATCGGACGCTAGCTTTTAACATTTATTCAATTGATATTTTTGGAAAGCAATATGTTGTGGCGTATCGCGACCTGCAGCTGGATTTTAAGCACAAAACATTGCGGATTGCTGCCAAATCCTCGATAAATAATTCCTTTTTAATCGAAGAAAAAAGATACACATTAGGGAGCTATTTAACAATCGATCCCAATGATTTTTGTGAAAACTTTGATCAGAACATCACGCAGTACGTCGCGTTGATGGAGGAAAATTATAAAGATGGAGAAAGGTCAGATACACGACCTTCCATCTTTTTGCTTCAAAGAAGCATTCAGACAGGACTAGAAGAAGCTTTCAATGCTATTTATCTAATGTCTCGTGAAAAGAAACTTTCGCAACCCGTTAAAGCCTTTTTTGGCGCCAATAATGCAAGGTCAGGAACGTCAAAGGAGCCCTACATTGTTGTCTTTGACAAAAAGAAAACGAACATCGACCAGATTCGCGTCGTCTATAATTCGATGGTTAATCACATTACTTATGTTCAGGGACCGCCCGGAACAGGAAAAACAGAGACTATTTTTAATGTTTTGCTAAGCGCATATGCCAATGGTAAAAAATGTATTGTTTGTTCCAATAACAATAATCCAATTGAAAACATATTCGCTAAAATGACGTCTTCATTTCGAAAAAAGATTTTTAATTCAACAGAGTATGAGGAGATATTCTTCCCAATCATTCGCGTCGGCAATATCGAAGAAAATAAGAAGACGATTCTTAAGCTGCGGAGCATCTTGAACTTTCTTGATAAAAAAGCCAACTTATTTGTCGACGAAAATAGAACCGCTATCTCAAAAGAAAGCGCGCTCTCACAATACGATGCTTTAAAAGGAATGTTAAAAGAATATGAGGATCGCCAAGATGTCTCTTCGATTATCGCCATGCTTGAAAGTTGGAAAACAATTAATAAAAACAAGACTATTTTAAGCGAGATCGAAAAACAAATTGACAAGCAAAGAGAAAAACTGGCGAACTTGATCGATATATCTGATGAAGATGTCGCCAATAACGTCGTGTCGTCAGAAGACTCCTTCAAATTTATGAATTACTTGTATTATTCCTCGATTGAGACGTTAAGAAGGATTGAGAATAAAACATACAAGGAACTTCGTGACATCATTTTGACTGAAGATGTCGATGAAGCTGGCCGTTTGCTGGTCAAATATTTAAAAGAAGACGAAAATGTTAGGCGATTTATCGGCTTGTTTCCATTCGTCGTCGTCACGAATTTATCGGCCGCGAAGTTGGGGAGTCCAAAACAGCACTTCGATTTGTGTATTATGGATGAGTCCGGCCAGTGCAACATGGCCACGGCCCTAATTCCCATCGTAAGAGCCACCGATTTACTTCTTGTGGGCGACACTAACCAGCTTCAGCCCGTCACCGTTTTAGAAAAAGAATTAAACGAAAAGTTAATCCGCAAGTACGCCGTTAGTCCACAGTATAACTACATTAATAATTCGATTCTCAAAGTAATGCAGCTGAAAGACAATAATTCGAAGAGGATTTTCTTGCGCTATCATTACCGCTGCGGCCAAAAAATAGCCGACTTCGCCAATAATCGTTTCTATGATGGCAAATTAATCCTCAAGAATAATCTTCCTGGAGAGCTGCGATACATCGATGTCAAAAATGTCTATGACGCAAATAATCGAAACGCCTATGTGGCGGAGGCTCGCGCCATCGCCAAAACGATAATCGAAGGCAAATATACTGATGTTGGCATCGTCACGCCGTTTGTCAATCAGGCTCGCCTAATTAATCGCGCTCTTCGTAAATATGGCATCACCGACGTGACAGCCGGGACCGTTCACTCGCTTCAGGGTGCCGAGCGGAGCACAATCATCATGTCATCGGCAATTTCTTTAAGGACCGCCAAGAAAACGATGAAGTGGCTTGAAAATAATCATGAACTTATTAATGTTGGAATAACGCGAGCAAAGAATACATTTATTTTTGTTGGCGATAAACTGGCCATTGATGCCTTGAGCCAAGATAATACATCTGACTTAAAATCGTTATCAGATTATGTACATAGTAATGGTGAGATTAAAGTCATACCTAGCGATGTTACCATCATCACCGACTTCTCGAACGATTCAAGGGCTGAAAAGGATTTTTTTGAGACGATATCCCCATATTTTCAAAGTCGCTACAATAAATATGATGTAACAAGAAACGTTCCTGTCAAAGAAGCCATCAAAGCCATCAGCGAAGAAGACCTCTCATTAATCGGGAATAAAGAATTCGATGTCTTGATTCGCGTTAAGCCACCTCTTTCGCGCACATTTAAACCAATCATCGTTTTTGAAATTGATGGTGGTGAACATGTTGGGCAGTCCAAGGTCGCCAAAAGAGACCGCGAAAAAGAGCTTGTCTGTAAAAAATATGGCATTAAGTTAATCAGAATTTCTAATAACAAAGTTAAAGACTATGAATTGATTATCTCAATGTTTGAAGTTCTTTGCGGAGAAACAGAAGACCTGAAAATTAGCCTATTCGATTATGGCCTTGAATCAGCGGATAATTAAGGCGGCTAAATGATATGCAATAATCACAAGGAGGGAATGTTATGATTCAACAATTGACCAAAGCAAGGGAATTAATCCCAAATATAAAAAAAGGAAGCAAAGTCGATAGCACCTCTGAGCTTTACGACATAATAGTCAGACAACTTCCTAATGAAATCCGAGACAGTCTGCGAACTGGAGAGTACACAGTTACTGGCTCAATTGGTAAAGGCATAATGACAACGCATCCATGGATATCAATTTTGAATCCTGAGATAACGACCACGACTCAACAAGGGCTCTATGTCGTCCTTTTATTTAATTCGTCTTTCAGCGCTTTTTATGTTTCCCTAAATCAAGGAATAACATATTTTGATAGCAAATATAGAAGCAAAAAATATGAATACGCCAATAAAGTAGCTAAATATTTCCAGGAAGAATTGGGCGATATATACAGCGTGTCATATAAACCAATAAATTTAGAGACCAAAAGAGGAACATTAGCATACGGCTATGAGCAGACAAACATAGCATCAAAGCGGTTTGAGATAAACGCTTCTTTAGACGCTGACTCAGTAAAAGCAGCGATAAAAGAATTTGTAGATATTTATGACGTAATACATCAGCACATGCTTCCCGGAAAAAAGTATGAAGAACTCGTTGAGTCTATCTTATTTAGCGAAAACGAAGCTTTTGTAGATGTTGAAAAAGCCGTTCAAGATATTAAAGACGCTATAAGCAAAGAAATACGAGTGCCTTCAGGAGTAAAACAAAAGCTGATCCTTATGACTCCAGGCAAAGAGCGCTCAAATAAATTTAACAAATTATCGATGCCCATCGTCAAAAAAACTGACTGGATAGAAAAAGCTCGTGAAGATGCCATCACCGGCGCTCTTGGCGAACTTTTGATACTTCAACACGAACAGGAAAGGCTCAAAGCGATTGGCCTTGAAGAATATGCCGATAAAATAAAGCATGTAAGCATCGACTCTGATTCGATAGGATACGATATAAAGTCATATGACACCGACGGAAACGGTATCGTCAAGGAACTTTATATTGAAGTAAAAACAACAACTCTTAATCGAGATGTAAATTTCTATGTTTCTCGTAACGAGTTAGACAAGTCACACGAGCTTAAGAAAAATTATGCCGTTTACCGCGTTTATGGATGCAACGACATTAATCCTAAATTTTATGTTGCTAAGGGGCCAATCGAAGATAATTTTTATCTTGATCCGGTGACGTATAGCGCTAAGTATAAATACTGTTTACAGTAAAATACGAAAGCTAGTTTCAGAACAATTGGTCGTATCATTGAATGCGGAAATAATAGAATTAGTTTGAAATTTTGTAATGTTCCTCTGGCGCGCGCTCGTATTACTCGTATCATTATAGGATATTTGTTCCTATAACCCCCTTTCCGCGGCCATTTATGACATGATATAGAAAAATAAATTATGACGTTACATCCAATAGTAAAATGGGCTAGCGGCAAAACTCAAATATTAGAAAAAAATCAAAGTAAGAACGCCACGAAAATTTAAGACTTTTTGTGAACCCTTTGTAGGCGGCGGGTTCTCATTTTGGCTGTGCAACCCAAAAACGACCATTCTTGAAAATGATAACATACAATTCAATTAGAAGGTTTAGCGTTCTTGAGGATTATCTTAAGAGTTGCCAAATCGTTTTGCCTGACATTTATATATATAAAATAGTGAGGTCAAAGATCTAATTGCATAAATAATATAAAAAACCAACCGATCAGCGGTTGGCTTTTAGAATAAAACTACTTATTAGATTTTCATCGCCACATCCCACGCTCTCCAAATGACCGTGCGGAGGTTTCCGACGCTCACGCAGTCACCGACAAGGTGGATGTTTTTGCCTTTAGCAACTA
>CAYYIC010000046.1:0-4814 GCA_964471005.1 uncultured Staphylococcaceae bacterium
TTTTTTTATGATTTTAGTCCGCCGTTTTTCGTCTTTGCTTGTTAAACAAGCGCCATCTTACTATAATGTGATTATTCCGATGACGAGGAGGACGCAACCTCTTTCTTAATAGAGATTCATCGCTCGGTGAAAAGATGAAATGAAAGAACTTGCGTTGTCGCCTTCGAGGAAGAATAGAAATATTCCGTCGCCCACGTTACAGGTCTCAAGATGCATATCATAAGATATGAATTAAGGTGGTACCGCGCATTTAGCGTCCTTATGTGGACGCTTTTTATTTTTAAGGAGAGGAATTTATGGCATTAGAAAAAAGATATGACCCCCATCTGGTCGAAAAGGGAAAATACGAGCGGTGGAAAAACCGCGGCTATTTTAGATCCGGCGATGAAAGTAAACCACCCTTTTCGCTTGTTATTCCCCCGCCTAACGTCACCGGTAAATTACATTTAGGGCACGCTTGGAACAACACCATTCAAGATGTCATCACGCGCTACAAAAAGGCGCGAGGATACGACGTCTTATGGCTTCCAGGTATGGATCATGCCGGAATCGCCACGCAAGCCAAAGTCGAAGAATTGCTAAGAAGCGAAGGCAAAGACAAATATCAAATGGGGCGTGAAAAATTTCTTGCTGAGATGTGGAAATGGAAAGATCGATATTCAACTTCGATCCGTGAGCAATGGGCGAGTTTAGGATTGGCTATCGACTATGATAAAGAGCGCTTTACCCTCGACGAAAATCTCGACTTTTCCGTCCGCACCGTCTTTAAAAGACTTTATGATAAAGGCCTCATCTATCGCGGTGAGCGCATTATAAATGTCGATCCTGAACTTCGAACAGCTCTATCAAATATCGAAGTCATCCATAAAGATGTCAAAGGCAGTTTCTACTATTTTCGCTATCCGGTCATCGGCAGCAAAGAATCGCTCGTCATCGCGACGACACGACCGGAGACGATGTTTGGCGACGTCGCTGTTTTTGTCAATCCCCAGGATTCTCGATACGCTCATCTAGTTGGTAAAAAAGTGATTAATCCCGCCAATGATCGACCGCTTCCGATCATGGCTGACGAATACGTCGATAAAGAATTTGGCACAGGAGTGATGAAATGTACCCCTGCCCATGATCCAAACGACTTTCTCCTCTCCGAAAAATATCATCTTGCTAAGCCGATTTGCATGAATATCGATGCGACGATGAACGCTCAGGCCGGCAAGTATCAAAACTTGGATCGCTACGAATGCCGCAACAAGCTGCTCGAAGAAATCAAAAGCAAGAATCTTTTTGTCAAAGTCGAAAAGATTTCCCATTCAGTTGGACATAGCGAAAGAACCGGTATCGTCGTCGAACCATATTTAAGTAAGCAGTGGTTTATTAAGATGCGTCCCTTGGCAGACCGTGCGTTAAGAGATAGCAAAGTCGATTTTCTTCCCAAGAGATTTCAAAAGATTTTCCAAAATTGGATGGAAAACGCTGATGATTGGTGCATTTCTCGACAATTGTGGTGGGGGCATCGCATTCCGGTATACTACCACAAGGTCACCGGCGTAACTCTATGTTCAATCGAACCTCCTTTAAATCTTCCTGACTATCGCCAAGATGAAGATGTCCTCGATACTTGGTTTTCCTCAGCGCTGTGGCCTTTTGCCACCCTAGGCTGGCCAAACGACGCTTCTGATTTTAAGCGCTACTATCCGAATTCGGTCATGGTCACGGCTTACGACATCATCTTTTTCTGGGTCAGCCGCATGATTTTCCAAGGCTTGGAATTTACCGATAAATCGCCGTTTGAAAAGTGCGTAATCCATGGCTTAATTCGCGATGCGAAAGGTCGAAAGATGTCCAAATCGCTCGGCAATGGCATCGACCCTCTCGAAGTTATCGACAAACACGGCGTCGATGCTCTCCGCTATTTTTTAATGAGCAACACGGCCCCTGGCCAAGATACGCGTTATATCGAAGAAAAGGTTATTGCTGGCAGCAATTTTTTAAATAAGATATGGAATTCGGCCCGCTACGTTTTGACCTTGCTCGAGGATGATTTTATACCCACAAAAATCAACGCTAAAGAACTGTCTCCTTTGGATCTCCACATCCTCCACGATCACGAAAAAACGATCTCCGTGGTAACGAGAAATATGGATAAGTACCAATTCTCGATGGCTCTAAAGCATCTCAATGGATTTGTCTATGATGAATTTTGTTCTCGCTATTTGGAGATGACAAAAGTAACGACGGCTCTTAACGATGCGAAGCAAAGCGCGGTGACAAAGCAAGTTCTCTATAAAGTTTTAAAAGACATCATTATAATGATGGCCCCTTATACTCCCTTCGTCGCCGAAGAACTATATCTTGCCCTCCCCGCCCATCGAGAGTCGGTCATGCTGGAACCATTCCCGGAAGCGCAAAAGATTAAAAGTAGCAAGTCGCAGCGAGATGCCGTCGATGATTTATATCAGGCTATTTCCGATCTTCGCAATTTCAAAGTGGAAAGAAGCCTGGCCCCCAATCACCCACTTTCACTTAAAATTCGCACAAATGGTGAACCTTTTGTCAATTTTTCGCGCTACTTAGCTCGTTTTGCCTTTGCCAAGAATATGGCAATTGGTATCGATATAAGCCCCGCCAAAGGAGACATCGCCCTCTTCTATTCAAGTTTTGATTTATTTATCGAAGAAGCAGTTGATAAAGCTGAACTTCTAACCAAGTTAGAAAAAGAAAAGGAACGACTCACCTTTGAAATAAGCCGCTCAGAAGCGATGCTTTCTAACGAGCGCTTTATCGCAAAAGCTCCCGCTGAGAAAGTCAAACTAGAAAAAGAGAAGCATCTTAAAAACAAAGAACTACTTAATTCCGTCGATAAAAAAATAATTGATTTGAAATAGTTTTCTGAAAATCGGTTCTTTTACTTAAAACCCTCCTATATATCGGTAGGAGGTCAATTTATGAATTTGCAAATAATGAGCCTAGAAGAGATGGATCACCATATCACTGGAGAAGCGATTACTCTTTCGGCGGTGATGGCCATCGCGGCGATCGCCATAGTCGCTGTCGTCGTCTACCGATTATTTATGTCTGATAAAGGATCGACGACTCTACCTGGCGGATTTAAGTTCGAGTGGAAATAGTTCGCGGTGCGAATTAAGGATTTGCCAAAGGAAGAACGCCCCCGCGAAAAAGCTCTGCGATATGGAGTGGATAACTTATCGAACATCGAGATACTGGCTATCGTCATCGGTAGCGGAGTGCACAAAAGTAGCGCTCTTGATATCGCCAGCGCCTTAATCGCTGAAGCTGGCGGTCTTCATCAGCTGGAGTTCTGCTCGCTTGATCGCATTCAAAAAGTAAGTGGTATAAAACAGATTTCGGCCTTGCGATTAGCGGCCGTTTTCGAACTTCTAAAGCGCGTCGAAGCGGCGCGTTTTGATAGTTCAAAAGAACCGACTACCACTGAATCTATATTTAATAAATATAAGCTCGAATTTCTTCACGAGAATCAAGAGCGCTTTATCCTCCTTTTTCTGTCGCGGCGAAAAGCGATTATCGGCGAGAAGAAAATGTATCGGGGAACAGCTGAGTACTTTCCTCTTTCAATTGGCGAAATTCTATCTGAAATTCTCGCCGCTAAGTGCTTTTCATTTATCGTTTTACATAATCATCCGAGCGGCGAAATTAGGCCGAGTGACGATGATTTAATCTCAACAAAAATATTACAGAGTGAGGCCGCGCGATTAAAAATCAAACTGATGGACCACATCATCATCGGAGACCAATCCTATTACTCGTTTGCCGATCACGACCTCATTAAATGAGAAATCGGCAATAACAAACCTTTCATCCTTTGCTTAACATTTGTTAAAAAAGGTTGTCTCTCTTTTGATAATGTGTTTATAATATTCTCGTTGTCGCCTCACAAGCTACAACCGCTTAGAAAAGGTTTCTAACAAATCTTGATGATTGACCTCCATAGCGAGTCATTAGTGAATACCAAAAGAGGAGGTAACCAATGTACGCAATTATTGAAACCGGCGGTAAGCAAGTCAAAGTTGAAGTTGGCCAGAAAATCTATGTTGAAAAACTAGATGTCGCGGTCGACGCAAACTACACCTTCGACAAGGTCTTGCTCATCGGCGATAAGAGCGCCAAAGTCGGCAGCCCTTACGTCAAGGACGCCAACGTCGTCGCCAAAGTCGTCAAACAAGGTCTCAGCAAAAAACTCAGAGTGTTCAAGTACCGTAACAAACACAATGAGCGCAAGACGATCGGCCATCGTCAGCCCTACACTTGTTTAGTCATCGAAGCCATCAACGGTTGAATATGATTAAAGTCACTTGTGAAATAGTTAAAAGTCAAATCGCCAGTCTCGAAATCAAAGGCCATGCGCAAAGCGCAGAACCCGGAAAAGACTTGGTGTGCAGCGCTGTTTCGGCGGTGACGTTTGGGGGCCTAAACGCTCTCCGCAACTCTGACAAGAATCTCACCATTCAAGTTCAAGAGGGCTACGTCTTAATTACTAGAAACGGCGATGTTAAAAATGACGATGAAATCGTTCTAAAGACGATTCTCACGCAATTAGAAACAATCGCCAATGACTATCCCAAGTATGTCAAAATTCTAAAGAAAGGAAAATATAGCAATGATTTATAAATTAAACCTGCAGTTCTTTGCTTCGAAAAAGGGCGTCGGTTCCACGAAAAACGGCCGCGATTCTCATTCTAAGCGCCTCGGTGCCAAGAAATCAGACGGCGAATTCGCAACCGCCGGCTCCATTTTATATCGCCAAAGAGGGACGAAAGTCTACCCCGGTGTTAACG
>CAYYIC010000047.1:0-4477 GCA_964471005.1 uncultured Staphylococcaceae bacterium
CGTCTTCATTATTACCACTTAAAAAACTTTTTATCTGGTTATAAATAGCGGTATGCGTTTCCTCGTCAATTCTATTAATACAAGGTGCCAGACATTGTCCAAGGTGATAATAGAGGCACGGAACACTTGGCAAAGTTTTGCATTTTTGGAGCGGAAATATCTTATTTAAAAGATTGATAACTTCATAAGCATACATCGAGGTTGGAAAGGGACCGAAATAGAAGAAGTTTTTATCTTTGTCATCTCTGGCAATTTTTAAAACTGGGCTGTTTTTTCTTTTTAAGGCGATATAGGGATAGTGTTTGCTATCTTTTAAAAGAATGTTATAGCGCGGGTAATGCTTTTTAATTAGATTCATCTCCAGGATAAACGCTTCTTTTTCGCTTTTGGTAATAATCGTCTCAAAATGGTGAACATTAAAAACCATAGCTGCGACTTTACCGGCTTGCGGACGCATAAAATACTGAGTGACGCGTTTATTGAGGTTTTTGGCTTTACCAACATATATAATTTCTTCGTCTTTATCTTTCATCAAATAGACGCCGGGTTTATTTGAGACCAACAATAAAGCTTGCTTGACTGCTTCGGTCATTTCATGATCACCACTGTCGCTCCGCCACCGCCTTCATGTTGATCGCCGGGGCGAAAACTTTTGATAAAATCACATTTTCCTAAGTACTCTTGAATAGCGCGTCTGAGGGCGCCGGTGCCAAAGCCGTGAATGATGCGGACTTGCGCAAAGCGCTTTAGGCGAACGCTATCAAGATAGCGAGCAACTTCTTCCAAAGCCTCATCGACATGTAGGCCGATAACATTTAGTTCGAGTTTGACATCAGTGACGATTTTGGGAGCGTCATATGATTTCTGAGCCTTTTCTTGAGGCGGAGGGTTAATCGCATGAACCTTATCTCTACTCGAAGAAATTTTGAGTCCATCCGCAGAGATGATAAAAAGGCGATTTCCACTGATTTTTTCAACTCTTCCCGAAATGCCTAAATCGGCGATGGCTACATAACTTCCGATTTCAATTTCGTCATTGTTATGGATGGTGACTTCAGAGTCTTCTTCTTTTAGTTTTTTAATTCGACTTTTAGCTTCGATTGCTTCATGCATCTTGATATCAGGGTTTTTCAACATGGAAAAAATTGCATCGACTTCTCTTTCCGCTTTTTTTAATACTTCCTGCTTGGCCTCGTTGACATCTTCAAGTAAATTTTGACGTTGGTTTTCTAATTTCTGCTCGCGTTCATGAAGCGTTTTTTCAAGGGTTTGAATCCTCTTATTTTCGCTTTCCAAAAGGCGGGTTCTCGCCTCATTTTCAGAGATGAGTTTTTGAAGGTTTCCAAGGGCGCTGATGCTCTGTTCGTGGCCTTGCGATTTCAAGATGTTATGAGCTTTAGAAATAATCGCTTTTGACAAGTTGTAACGCTCAGCCATTTCGAGGCCATAACTGCGTCCGGGAACGCCTAGTTTAAGGATATATGTCGGCGTCATTTTTTGCTCATCAAAAAGAACCGACGCATTCGCCACGCCGTCTGAATTTAAGGCATAATCTTTAAGCCCGTCATAATGCGAGGAGCAAAAAGTGAAAGAGCCGATGCCAAGTAGAAATTCAAGATAAGAAATAGCCAGCGCCTCACCTTCTAAAGGCGAGGTCCCGGTCCCAATTTCGTCGAGTAAGATCAAGTCGTCGACTCCGACTAAATCAGCGATTTCAGCCAGATTTTTGATGTGGCCGGAGAAGGTGGAAAGGTTGCTGGCCAGCGACTGATTATCGCCAATATCGGCGTAAATATGATTAAAATATGCCATTTTTGCTGGTTTTATGGTGGGAATTGCTAATCCACACTGATTCATAAGAACCATCAATCCTAAGGTTTTCAAGGCCACTGTTTTGCCCCCGGCATTTGGTCCGCTGATGACGATGATGCGCGTTTTTTCATCAAAATAAAAATCGTTGGCGACCACAACTTTAGAATCAATTAATGGGTGCCGGGCTTGTTTAATATCGATAATCTTTTCTTTTGTTAATTCGGCTATTTTGCCATCGATAGCTATACCGTAGATGGCTTTAGCTTGAACGAAGTCGAGATAGCCGATGATCTGGTTATTCTCAAGAATTTCGTGGCCGTGAAAGGCGACGAGGACGCTTAGCTCTTTCAGCAAGCGTTGAATCTCTTCTCGCTCCTCAATTTTAAGCACGTAAATTTGGTTATTTGATTCAACCGCCCATTCGGGTTCAATAAAGGTTGTCATACCCGTATCAGAAATATCGTGAATTACCCCATTAACTTTACTTTTTTGAGCGGTCTTAATCGGCAAGACAAAATGGCCGTTGCGAATCGTGGCGACAGTTTCGCTCATGTAGTCTCTTAGCGACTCGATTGCCGCTTTAAAGCGAAGGGTCATCTTGCGTTCGGTTTCGCCAATCGACTTGCGAATCGAAGCCAACGTTTTTGAGGCGCTGCTAAGTATTCCGAGGTCTGGTCCGATGACGCGATGGATGCTGACTTCAAGTTGCTCAAGACCTTTGAATTGACGGATTTTTTCGTTTAAGAGTGGAAACTTTTCCTCCCTTTTGCGAATCGACTGTCCGATTTTGCTCGTGATGATGACATCGTGGGCGATGGCTTCTAAATCTTCGGCGGTCAGCGTTCCGCCTTTATAGGCATATTCAATTTTGCGGCTCAAGTCCGAAGAACTCATCATCGGGAGGCGCCCGTAGCGGAGATTAAGGACCATCATCTCATCGAGGATATCGAGTTCTGTTTTGAGGTTGTCATGAGAAATCATCTGCAAATTCAAGGCTGAATCGCGGCCGATATCGCTTTGAGCAAAAGTGGAAATTTCTTTTTGAATTTTATTAAAATCAAGAACTTCGTATATTGTTGGCATGACAATATCTTACCATAAAATATGGTCATTATTGATAGGGGCACTTTTATGCTAAAATGATTAAGGCATTTATGAGCAATAATATTGTCACGATTAAAGTCAATCAAGAACTTCTCGCGGAAATTACTGAATACTACCAAAAGTATCAGGCTCCATTGGAAGGTCAATATATTCTATTTCGCGCCAAAAAGGGTGAAGTTATTGTCACCGCCTTTCAAAACACCAAGGGCAAGGAAACAAAAATTACATTTTCCGGCCAGGGATTTGCTAAAGAGGCAAAACGTTGGAATAAAGACCTTATTCTCCCTATCGAAATCAAAGAAGACGATGAACCGCTCGG
This sequence comes from uncultured Staphylococcaceae bacterium, assembly GCA_964471005.1. Taxonomy (GTDB): domain Bacteria; phylum Bacillota_I; class Bacilli_A; order RFN20; family CAG-826; genus UBA1424. Next base: position 3,236 of record CAYYIC010000047.1, read on the forward strand.
ATGGTTCGAAATCGATGATCAGATTGGAAGCGATGAAGTCGGCACCGGCGATTTTCTTGGGCCAATTTGTGTATGTGCCGCCTTCGTAAAAAAAGATGATGTCACTTATCTCAAGCGAATCGGTGTCGCCGATTCAAAAAAATTAAGCGATGATTTTATATTGCAAATTGCCCCAACACTTATAAAAAAATTCTCGTATTCGCAGGTGAGCCTCACTAACGCAAAATATAACGAATTGATCCAAAGAGGAATCAATATTAACGAAATCAAAGCGCGAATGCACAATCGCGTCCTTCTCAACTTGATAAAAAGGCATGGTCCGCACCATGTCTATGTCGATAAATTCGTCTCTGAGTCGCGCTACTTTGCCTATGCCTCTTGCGATTCGGAAATCGTCCGTGATATCGTTTTTAAAACGAAGGGCGAGTCGCGCTATCCATCGGTAGCTTTAGCGAGTATTATCGCCCGCTATTCCTTTCTTAAAAAGATGGAATCTATCGGTAAAAAATACAATTTGGTCATTCCGTTTGGCGCATCGTCTAAAGTCGATTCCTTCGCGGTCGCTTTCGCTAAAAAATATGGAGTGGTAGAACTAGCAAAAATCGCCAAGATAAATTTCGAAAATTATAAACGCGTCGTCGGCGATGAGGCACTCCGATGAAAAGAATTATTCCCTTTGCTCTTCTTGTCATTCTTTTGTTAATTTCCTGCGGTCGAACGAGGGAGACATCGTCTGATGCTTCAAGCGAGACATCGTCGGAAATACCTTCGATCACAAGTATTAGCGACGACATTCTCAATGGGACATATGAAGAAAGAATTAGCAATATGGCCGATACTGGGATTACCATCGATGACTTTGATAGGACAGAGAAGGAAACGGCTGTTTATGACGAGTTAGCCCCACTTGGAAGCCCTAGTCATCCGATTTCTAATACATCGTCAGAATATTTGGAAATTCTTGCTTTCGAACAACCCGCCAAATATGGGGATGCCTATTTGATGCGAACTGGAGACGCGACGATTGCCATGGATTTTGGCCATCCATCCAGTTACAAATACAGCGACAGCACACGCTATTACGACTATTTGAAGAACACATATGAAAAATACATCGATGACGGCCATCTCGATTTATTAATTCTCACTCACCCACATGGTGACCATTATGGCGGATATTCGGCGTTGAAAGACGCGGTTGATTCGATTGGCATGATCGTCGATTACGGCTACTATAGCGAC
>CAYYIC010000048.1:0-4257 GCA_964471005.1 uncultured Staphylococcaceae bacterium
TTGCGGCTGTCGGTGATAATCGGGCAGATTAAGTGGGGAATATCTTCGTAGTTGCTCAGTTCGACGCGTTTCGGATCGACAACCATCAACTTTAGTTCATCGGGGCGATTTCTCATGATGAGAGACATGAGGACGGAGTGGACGAAAATCGATTTGCCGCTGCCGGTGCTGCCCGCCACTAATAGATGGGGTAAGTCGGCGAGGTTAGCGTAGATGAGTTCGCCGGAGATATTTTTACCAAACGGGATATCGCGGTTGAAGCGGCCGCCGGTCGGCATTTTAACGAGGGCTTCTTTTAAACCGACATTCGTGCGGTATTCATTGGGTATTTCTAAACCTGATGTCGGCTTGCCGATAACGAGGGCTTCAAAACGGGTGGCGACACCGCCGAGGCGAATGGAGATATCGTTGATATAGCGAGCCATCGAGGAGACAGAGACATTGCGGTCCATCTGAATGTCGTAGCGCGTGACGGACGGCCCGATAGTGTGGCCAACAACCTTGGCTCCGATATTCAAGTCCTCGAAAATGGTATTGATCAGTTCGGTTCGCGAAGCCGTTGATTCTTCATTTTTCAAGAGGTCTTTTTCTGATTCGTGATTGTCGAGGAGATCAAGAGGTGGCATCGCGTATTCGCGAATTTTGATTTCCGGTTTGCTTTCCGCTTCTACTTTGGGTTTGCTGACCGCTGCTATTTTTACTTCCGGTTCCGCTTTTGCATCTTCTAAAGATTCAACTTTAGGAGAGATGATAGGCTGTTCGATAATCGGCTCCATTACCGGCTTGCTTTCGGGCGTTAAATTTGACTTGCTAACTCCTTCGTAAACTGGCGTTGGCTCAATGGTGGGAGCGTCGCCTTCAAAATAAAATTTCGCTTTGCGAAGACCTTGATTAGCACTGAAAGATTTGACTTGAAAAGCGACATCGCCATGACCGGGGCGATAAGGTGGTAGCGCTTGGGCGGTCGGCGGCGGAACGATGGGTTTAGCGTCGCTACGCGGCTCAAATTTTGGAGCCACTTTAACCTCGGCGATCGGTTGAGGCTGAGGCGCTACAAGAGGTTTGGGCGCCGATTCAAAACGCGTAGCGTTGAAGAGTTGACGCTCTTGTTTAACCGCGGGTATTTCCTTTTCAGCGGGCTTTTCGACGTCTCGTTTGGCATCTTCTTTAAACTCAATATCATCGAATTTATCAGGCTTTTCTTTTTTGACAGATTGAAAATAGGCTTTCTTGGCTCGAGCTTTTTGACGGGCGTCTTTAAACTTGAGGTATAGTTTCTTTACTTGGCGGTTAAAAATCAATCCGAGGCCGACGAGCAAGAAGACGACGCTGATGATGATGGCGCCGATATGCGTGGCGTAATTAAAAAGGGCGGCCAGAAAAAACCCGATGAAACCACCGCCGGTCTCGACGCTATAAGGCATGCTCCCGGGATTGAGGATGACCGATTGGATATTAGCTTGAAAGACCGAGTAAAAAGCATCGAGTCTCATCTCGCGTGCCTCTTTGACGAAAAGAATGGTAAAAAAAGCAAAGAAAGCGACTAGAAAGACGATGATGCCGACTATTGTGATGTCGAAGCGAATCTTCATCAGCTTGCGTTTAAACATCAAGTAGATGCCGAAGATAAAAAGGGAAATGTAAAAGATCCAGAAGCCGATTTGACCAAAGACGACGGCTGACGCCAATGTGATAAACCGCGTGCCTTCTGGAAGGGGTGACAAAATAGCGATGACGGCAACTAAGGCAATCATCAGACCGATGACACCGAGCATCGATTCTTTGCTGATGGGTTGAATCTCGCGGGCGTTTTTCATGAGCGTTATACAAGTCATTATACTGGCGCGTCAAAAAGAATTAAAGAATTTATTGCTCATAACAAGCATTAATGCTTAAGCTAGTCAATCTCGATGATGAGTGGCAGGACCATCGGATTTTTTCCGTTAGCCCGGCGAACGTAGCGAATAATCGCCTCGCTAGCGCTATTTTGAATGTCGGAAATGCGATAATTTGCTTTGTTTAAACCATCGCTCACGGCACTTAAAAAAATCTTCGTAACTTCTTTTAAAATGGTGTCGGCGTCTTTTAAAAAGACAAAGCCGCGCATCTGTACATCGGGTCCGGCGACGACTTGGCGTTTGCTCTTAGAGATGGTGACGCCGAGGACGACGACGCCGTCATCGCTCAGTTGCTGGCGTTCGTTGATGACGCCGCCTTCGACATCGCCGATGCCTTTACCGTCGATTAAAAGGTCACCGACCTTAACTTTTTCGGCGAGGATTTGGGCGCGTTCTTTGGTGATTTGTAAAACCATGCCATTATCGAGGACAAAGACGTTTTGATGCGATAATTTTAAACCCATGCCGAGCACGAGCTGAGCGTTGGCTAAAAGATGGCGATAGCTACCTTTGACAGGCAGATAATACTTGGGTTTTAAAGTGGCGACGACCATCTTGATATCTTCTTCGGAAGCGTGCATTTTAAGGATATCTTTTTTGCCGAGAGCGCGAACTTTGACGCCGCTTCGATAGAGGTCGTCAATAGCCGCGGTAGCAATCGCTTCGACGTTGGGACTGGCCGGGGCGGCGACGACAAAAGTGTCTTCTGAAGTCAGGACGATGCGCCGGTCTTCTTGAAGGCCATTAGCCAGCGTCGCAATCTTCTTAAAGAGGCGGTCGCCAAAGCCGCACATCAGGACGATTGTCTCTCCGGCGCGGACGCGATTTATATCTTCAATACTGACAAAATTATACTTGGGAATGATCAGTTGATTGACCTTTTGCATGTCTTTAAAAATTTCCGCCGTCTCGTTGTCATAAAAGGCAATTTTCTTGCGCATTTTAACAGCGAGATTGATAATTTCATCTATATTATAGATGTTTCGAGAGAAAAGCGCGATGAAAAGGCGGCCTTTAACCTCCTCGATAAACGACGATAAAAGAGGGGTGATTTTATATTTGGGCGCCGTGTATCCGAGGCGGTCGGCATAGTTTGATTCTGTCATCAGAAGAACGGTCTCTTTTTCGGCGATGCGAGCGATGGCGTTCATGTCGTGAAGATAGTTTTCCGAAGCGTTATTTTCGACGACATAGTCGCCGGTAAAAACGACGTTTCCAAGCGACGTTTCAATGGCTACTCCCATCGATTCGGCGATGTTGTGGGCGGTGTGAAAAAAGTGGACCATCCGCCCGGCGATGACCACGTCGCTCGTCGGTTTGACAGGGCGCAGGTCAAGCTTTGAAGAATCGAAGCGGATGTGCTCGAAAAAGGAGCGGACCATGACTAGAGTAACATCGCTTCCGTAGATGGGAGCCGGCACTTCTTTACAAATGTAGGGGAGGGCGCCGATCTCATCGTCGTGGCCGTGAGTTAAAATATAAGCTTTGACGCGCTGCTTATTTTTCTTTAAATAGTCGTAATCGGGAATGACATAGTCGATGCCCGGCGTCGTCTTATCAGGAAAGCGAATGCCGCATTCGATGACGAAAATATCGTCGTTGATTTCGACGACTTGTAAATTCTTGCCGTCTTCGTCGAGACCACCTAAAGCAAATACTCTGATTTTATCTTCCATGATTAATTTTCCTATAAACTTTTTACTTCGAGCGTGCGTCCTGATAAATCGCGAAGTTGAACTTCCTTTTCATCGAGAATCATATATGTGTGGGGATGATCGTCCTTAGGAAAAGTGAGGGAGCCAGGATTGAGAACCAGGACCCCTTGCGACCACGCTAATTGTGGCTTATGAAAATGCCCGTATAGCAAGATATCGCCTTTTTGAAGGTTGAGCTTATCTAAATCCATGTCGTCGCCGTGAGTGAGAACCAAACGGCGATTATTGACGACTACTTCGTTATGTTTTGGAAGCGGAAACTTCAAGACTTCGACATCGATATCCGCATCGCAATTGCCGCGAACGGCAATGATCTTATCAGCGAAACGATTGAGAATTTCGACCACCGCTTTCGGATTATAATCCTCGCGAACCGGATTTCGCGGTCCGCAATAGAGGAAATCGCCTAAGAGGCAGATGAGGGATGGCTTCTCACTTTCGATGACGCGCTGAAGCTCCTCGCAATAAAACGATGAACCGTGAATGTCGCTAGCAATTAAAACTTTCATAGCTTACTCCTCGATATTTTTTGTGGCGACAACATCGACGCCTGTCTCGCAAATATTATGAACAATTACATCACCAATACGAATTGGTGCTTCTACCATTACTTTATCAAGTTCGCGCATACAATCAAACATTTT
>CAYYIC010000049.1:0-4209 GCA_964471005.1 uncultured Staphylococcaceae bacterium
GCAACTACGAAGATATTCCCCACTTAATCTGCCCGATTATCACCGACAGCCGCAAAGCGAAAGTCGCCTTTAATAAGCTCGTTGACGAGATGGAAAGACGCTATAGCGTGTTTCAGGAATCACGGGTCAGCAAAATCTCGCAATATAACGATTACGCCAAGAGCAAAGGTTTACCTTCGATGCCCTATATCGTCGTCGTGGTCGACGAATACGCCGATCTGAGCGACACGTGTCGCGACATTCACGAACCTGTCGTCCGCATCGCTCAAAAAGCCCGGGCGGCCGGCATGCATTTAATTATCTCGACGCAGCGGCCGACGGCCGATGTCGTCAACCCGCGCATCAAGACCAACTTGCCGGCGCACGTCGCTTTGATGATGTCAAACTTCACGGATTCGACGACGATTCTCGGCGAATCAGGCGCAGAAAAGCTTCTCGGTAACGGCGATATGCTCGTCGAATGCGCAAGCATTTCTAGAACGAGCAAACCGCGTTTGCAAGGTTGCTTTGTCGACTTGGTCGAAATTAACCGCGTCGCTGATTTTATCAAAGCGCAGTGGACCGTCGAATACGATCCTAGCTTCCTCGACCTCGAAGAAAAAGTCGAGGAGTTTAAAGCTCCGACCGGCGAAGATATCGTCGCCAATAAAGCTACGCGCGAAATGGCCGAAGAAGAATTGTACGCTCAACTCGTCGAAGATATCATGCTTCGCGAATACACTTCCATCAGCTACATCACAAGGACATATGGAGTCGGCTTTCCAAAAGCCGGGCGCCTCTTTGCCCGCTTGCAACGCGACGGTATCGTCTCGACGGAAAATGACGCTTCAAAAGGTTGTAAAGTTTTAATTCATGACGCAAATTTTAATGCTCCAAGCATTAATCCCGGTTCGACAGAACTGGTCGTAGAGGAGGATAACTAACGTGGGAATTGGTATCGATATCGTCGACATGCGGCGCATCAAGGATGCCGCCCGCTTTGCCGAAGGCATCTTAAGCGCTAAGGAGATGGCAATATTTGCCATCAAACAAGATAAGTTGTCGTTTGTCGCCGGCCGTTTTGCTGCGAAAGAGGCATTTATGAAGGCGCTCGGGCAGGGCCTTGACAAAATTCCCTTGAAAGCCATCGAAGTGCTCTACCGCGGCCCCAATCAGGCCCCTTATGTTTTATTTAACAATGTCGAATACGATGTCTCCATCGCTCATGATGGCGATTATGCCATCGCTACCGCCTGCATATGATGAAGCGCATCGTCAAAGCAAAACTCATCGCAGCGAAACTCATCAAAGTCGATGTTTTTCCCCTCTCGGACCTCGAACACGTCGCTTTTGAATATTTAATCAACGAGCAAAAAGCAGGGGTGCTCAACATCGCTAAGCGCGTCAAAAATATTCACGAGCACTATTTTTTCTTAGAACTACCTCAGGAAATTATTCTCGGAAACGACTACAAACTCTACTGTTACGAGCTCGGATATTTAAATGTCGACATCTCCTATCTGGCTCAAGATGATGATTTCGACGAGAAATATGCTTATGACGTCGACGATTTAGGAGCAACTTATTCCCCTCTTGCGACAAGTTTTGCCCTTTGGGCCCCTCTCGCCTCGAAAGTTCGGCTCAAATATTTCGCGAAAAAGAAATGGCTGTATGCCGACATGGAGCGTTCCTCGCGTGGAGTCTATCGCGCCACAGTCAAGGGAAACCTCGATGGCTTTCCTTACTTATACGAAATTACAAACGGTGGCGAGGCCCTCGAAGTGAGCGATCCTTACGCTAAGCTATCGCTACAAAACAACAAGGCGTCCGTCGTCGCCAATCCCAAAAAATATCAGATGGCGATGAATGAAGAATTTTTGCCAAAGTTTACTAAGGACACAGAAGCGGTGGTGTATGAGGGTCACGTTCGCGATTTGACCATCGACGAAAACACCAACATCGTCCACAAGGGCACTTTCTTAGGTCTTATCGAACGCAATCGCAAGACCAAAGGCGGTAATCCCGCTGGTTTTGATTATATCAAAATGCTCGGCATCAGCCACTTGCAACTCCTGCCGATCTTCGATTATGCGACTGTCGACGAAGAAAATCCTGGCACGACTTATAACTGGGGCTACGACCCCGCTCAATACTTTGTTCCTGAAGGGAGCTACGCCTCCAAACCCGAAGATCCATATTCGCGAATAATCGATTTAAAAAAGATGGTCGCCGCTTTTCATAAAGAAGGGATTCGCATCGTTATGGATACCGTCTTTAATCACGTCTATCATCATTCGACCTCCGTTTTTGAAAAAGTTGTTCCCAACTACTTTTTTCGGCGCGAAAAAAATGGTGAAATCGCCCAGCGTTCCTTCTGCGGAAACGACGTCGCAAGCGAGCGGGCAATGGCGCGAAAACTAATTGTCGACGCCTCAATTTACTATGTAAAGGAATTTGGAGTCGATGGTTTCCGCTTCGATATCATGGGTCTTATCGACCTCGCGACGATGCAGATTATCAAAGAGAAAACCAAAGCGCTGAAGCCAGATTTCATCATCTATGGCGAAGGTTGGCAGATGGGCGACGAGAGCACGCAAAATTTCCCGATGGCTTCATTTACGAATGCGATGGAAATGGAAGGTCTTGGCTTCTTTAATGATTGGTATCGCGACATCGCTCGCGGAAAGACAAGCGACCACGATCAGACGCCACGCGGCTACCTCTTAAATTCAAGCGATCACCGCGATGGCTTTAAATACTGCTATCTCGGCTCTTCATTTGAGCGCTATATCACGCGGCGTTTCATCGATCCTCGCCAATCGATCAACTACATCGAATGCCATGATAACGGCACGATCTATGACAAGCTCGAAGTCGCACTGCCTGAAGAAGGACACGAAGCTCGCCTCGAGCGCATCAAGATGATCAACGCCGTGATCTTGGCTTCATACGGTGTTCCCTTTATTCACATGGGTCAGGAGATTGGCCTCACCAAAAAAAACTGGCAGAACACTTATAAGGCCGGCGATGACTTAAATAAGATGGATTATGCCATTCTCGACGAGCGTTTTGAACTCGCTATCTACGCCTCTGATGCCATTAAACTTCGCCGCCAACTCGCTTTCTTGCAAGAATCTGAATTGGATAAAATAGAACGCAGCGTGACCTTTGAAGACCTCGACAATAACGCTTTGAAGATTTCTTATGATCTCGGGGCTTATGAGAGCAATTTCAAGGACTTTCTCATCTTCATCAATCCGAGTCAAGAAACGATCTATTACGACCTTGATGAGTACTATCAAATTCTCTTCGCTAGCGGCGGAAATGTTCTGTCGAGCAAGACCTTTGTCAAACATGTAATGATAAAGGGACGTTCATTTCTTATTTTAATATTAAAATAAAAGATGAGAAAATTATGTGCTGATCACCCTTTAAAATAAAGGCGGAGGTACATAATTCTATGATATCAGATGTCTTTCTTACCGGTCGGCTCAGCGAGCCGATCAACGAGACGATTCGCCTCGTCGAAATCGATCGCATGATTCCCGAACACGGCAAATTCGTCGTCGACAAAATTCCCGTTCTCTACTGGAGCAAAGAGCCGCGTTCCAACTTCATGAAGCTGGCGAGTGGAAGTCTCGTCGTCATTCGTGGACGCATTCAAATCGAAGCGCCGATCGGGCTTATCATCGTCGCTGAACAACTTGCTATTTTGGGTCAAAATCGCTTAAATGAAATAAGGGGCTAAATTATGTTTAAGTACGTACGATTAATCCTCGCTTGTGGACCGCGCATCGTGTGGTCGTATTTTGCATGGATGATTAAGTACGCACGACACCCAGAACGCTATCCCCTTGAAAAGCGTTATTCTCGGATTCGCAACCTCGTTTTATTTGTTTTCCAAAAATTTCATCTCGACGTCCACGTCCAAGGCGAAGAAAATCTCACGAATCTTGCTGAGCCGTTTGTCATTTATGCCAACCACTATTCATACTTTGATCCTCTCCTCTTAGTCGCTATCTCGAAGCGCCCCTTAACTTTTGTCTCAAAAAAAGAAGCCAATAAGTTTCCTTTTATCGGCAAGGTCGTCAAAGTCCTCGAAGGCATCGCCATCGACCGCAACGACCTCAGATCGCAATTAGGCATGATCGACCAAGCCGTCAACATGATTGGCCAAGGTCGAAACATGGCCATCTTTCCCGAAGGGACGAGAAATCGCAATCCCACTCT
>CAYYIC010000050.1:0-4172 GCA_964471005.1 uncultured Staphylococcaceae bacterium
CTGGAATAACCAGCAGTTATCGAGGTCGGTGCTATTTAATTTTAGATGGGTCAACGCCTAAACGATACAATTCTTTTTCCAAAACGGCGATACGGCGGATGTATTCGACATTTTGAAGCGACACTTTGCCCTCATCTTTAATGTTTTCAAGCCGCTTGCGATACTTGGCATTTTCAATTTCAAGTGACGATATTTGATCACGATGATTTTTTATAAGCGTTTCAAGCTTGGCGATATAATCATCGCGTTCAAGAAGCACTTTTTCAAAAATGTTGTAGTCGAGAGCAACCTGATCGAGGAATTTATCGACATCGAGAGCATCGTAACCTTTGACATTGACGGCAAAGGGCTTATTTAAGACGGCTTTAGATGTTAGTTTAACTTTAAAATCCACGATGTCTTCCTCTTTGTTTAATTATATTAAATTTAAGTGTTAAATACAATTTAATTAGACGCAAATTCTTCGTTTTTCCCCTATATTTTCAGGCTTTGGAGTGATATACTATTTGCGAATTATATGAACGAGTTAAAAAAAGCAATTCGCGGACGCAGACATCTTGTCTTTCTCGATTTAGAAGGAACGCAGTTTTCTCATGAGATGATTGCCATCGGAGCCGTTCGCGTCGTCTTAGGTAAGGACGGGTTGATACGCAAAACATACCCTGGTTTTAAGCGCTTTGTCCTAGCTAAAAACAATGTTGGAAAGGTCGTTGTCCAATTGACGGGCATCACCAATGAGATGTTAAAAAAAGATGGTGTTACTTATCGTGTCGCGATGGACGAATTAAAGAAATATGTCGGTCGGTCGTTTTCTAAGTCCCTTTTTGTTACTTTTGGTAATCATGATATAAGAATCATCAGCCAATCAGTTAGCCATAATTTGGACGCCAATAAGCCTGATGCAAAGTTTATTAAAGAAAATTATCTCGATCTCGCATCATTTATCAGCAAGTTTGTCAAAGATGAAAAGGGCAATTCTTTATCCCTTGATAATTCGCTAAAGATTTTTAATATCGAATTCGATGGAACAAAGCATGATCCGCTCGATGATGCTCGCAATCTCGCTCGCCTTTATGACGCAATACACAAAAACCCAACTTTATTGGCCCAAGAATACAAAAAAGTACTAGCTAAAAATAAGGCGCTTCCTTTGCCTCTTCCCAAACTTATAAATAAACTGACTAGCGGCGAATCGGTTACGCCCAAAGAATACGAAGAGATGATTCTCGACTACATAAGTTAATATGATCAGATACCCCGATGGTTCAAGCCCCAAACAAAAAGTCGAAAAAGTCGTTAAAGCGCGACGTTCGCTTTCAAGTGCTAACCGGGGTATGAATCTCGAAGAAGATATCAACATTTCGAATCAGCACTACATCGATAAGGAAATGGCCATGATCACAAAGCGACCCACACCGATCAACGTCGTTAAGGTCGACTACGCCCGTGGAGCCAAAATCACCGATGCCTATTTTGAGAAACAATCGACGACAGACTATAATGGGGTTTATCGCGGAAAGTATTTGGATTTTGAAGCAAAGACGACAAAATTGCGTACTTCTTTTCCTCTATCAAACATTACCACCCATCAGATTACCCATTTACAAAGAGTCATAAAACATGGGGGAATTGCATTTTTTATCATTCGATTTGAAGCATTAGACGAAACCTTTCTCCTCGACGCGAGTTTTGTCATCGCAGCATTTGCCGAAGAAAAACGAAAGTCGATTCCCTATCTCGATGTGAAAAAGAACGGGCATTTGATCAAAAAAGGTTATAATCCACGACTTTTTTACTTAGAGATAGTCGATTTAGTGTATTTTTAGAAAATAGTTGCAAATCGACGTTAAATGACATTCTCTACATTTTGGATTGCGGGCGTGGCATATCTTTCTTCCAAAGCTGATAATCTGGTGATTTGTCTTAATTAAATGCTCTGGCTTCAGAAGCTTTCTCAGTTTCTTTTCGACTTCATTTGGGTCGTCTTTGCAACGGGCAAAGCCGAGCCTTTTTGAGATGCGCTCCACATGTGTGTCAACAGCCATTGATGGAATATTAAATAGTTCGGCCTGAATTACGTTCCGCGTCTTATTTCCAACGCCAGGAAGGCGCAAAAGGCTTTGGGTGTCGGATGGGACTTGACTATTAAATTCGTCGACGAGCATTGTGGCAACGCCTTTGACGCTGATGGCTTTGTTACGATAAAGGCCGATGGCGCGTATCGCTATTTCGATTTCTTCGAGCGGTGCCTCTTTTAATTTATTAAGGTTATCATATTTTGAAAAGAGAATCGGCGTGACAAGGTTGACGGCCTTATCGGTCGTTTGCGCACTCAAGACGACGGCGATGGCGAGCTCATAGTCTTTTCGATAGTATAATTCGCATCTGGCATGCGGAAAATTTTCATCTAAGTAAGATTTAAAAATAATGATTTTATCGCTATTTTTCATCGTCATCGACCCATTTGGTCTTGGCGATTTTAATCGTCTGCTCGATATCTTTATTCCACTTTTCGCTAACGGCGCTATAGCCTTCTTTTTCCATATCATCGCGAGTCTGCCATTGAAGAAGTATTTTATCAACTGACCGGAGTGAGCGCTTATTTTTGCTAACAGCCTCTTTGAGGGCGTTGATGATCATCTCATCGCTGTAGCCAAAATTAATCCATTCGTTGATGATTGAAAATTCAAGGGGCGAAAGAGTTCGGTTGAGCTCTTTTTCAAATACTTCATAAATATTCTTTAAGGAGGCGTTGCGAGTTGCCGATGAGTTATTTTCTTGTTCTTTTGCTAAAGCCAACTGAAATTCGCGGTATAGTTTAGCACGCAAAGGTTTCAAAGATGTCTTCATATTTTTGCTTGTGGTCTCGTATTCGAGGAGATTGCGAGTGATAAGCCGCACCAAAATTTTGTCAATTACTTCGGGCTTGAGCGTCATGCGTAGGCTTAGCAAATCGGCGGTGATAAATTTATTCTTCTGTTCCAAGAGATGGTCGATGACTAAAATGACCGACAACTCGTTTTCATCAAGTCCGATTTTCTTGTAATGTTCAATTAGGAGATAGCGGAAGTCAAGGGCTTCCATCGAGATGATATCCATATCGTTCCTCTTGGTAAAATTATCATATCACGCTTAGCGTGTTAGGCAATATCACTTTCCTTTGTTTTCTTCTTCGCGAACTTTATCGGGATTTAATTTAGCGAGGAGATAGCGGTATTTTTCAATTGCCGCCTGCGTTTTATCTTCGATGATAAAACCGAGTTTCTTGGCAAAACGTTCAGCCCTTAAAATCCGCAGTGGATCTTCGATGACGCGCTTTTCGGGATTGCCGATAAAACGAATGACGCCATCTTTTAAGTCTTTTAAGCCATCAGCGTAATCGATAATATGAAACGCTTTGTCGATATATATGGCATTAATAGTGAAGTCGCGACGGACGTAATCGAGTTTTGTATCGCGAACAAAACGGATATTTTTCGGGTGGCGAAAATCGATATATTCGCCTTCTTCGCGAAGGGTCACGACATCAATTTTTTGCTTTTTATAGACGATGAACACCATTCCATACTTTTCAAAAGTATAGTCAGCTTGGCTAAGAAAAGTTTTCATCTCAGAGGGTGTCGCGTCAGTGGTGAAGTCGTAATCGAAAACTTCACGGCCAAGAAGAAAATCTCGAGAAGTTCCGCCGATCATATAAAGGGTGAAACCGGATTTTTCAAAGAGCTTAGCCAGATCGACAAAGATCGTTTTATCCATAGATAAATTGTATATGTTTAGCGACAATAAAAAAAGGTCGGCTTAGCCAACCTTTCGTTGAATAGCAATAATCCTTAATTAACCTTTTCTTTCAGTGTTTTAGAAGGTTTGAAGGAAACGGTATGGCTAGCCGGGATTTGAATCTTCTTTCCAGAAGTTGGATTCGTACCTGTGCGAGCAGCGCGTTTTTTGTTTTCAAAGACGCCAAAACCAGAAAGTTTGACGGATTCTTTTTTAACGAGGGCCTTTTCAACGAGCTTCAAAAAAGCTTCGACGGCATCCTCGGCTTGGCGTTTAGAAAGATCAGCCTCTTCGGCAACGGCTAATATCAAATCAGCTTTGTTCATATAAATTCTCCTTTGTATTCTGACTAAAAATTATCACAGCATAAACGAATTATCAAGATTATTGCCATC
>CAYYIC010000051.1:0-4156 GCA_964471005.1 uncultured Staphylococcaceae bacterium
TCGTCATGAAAGACGGCGTCATTCAGCAAGTCGGTTCGCCGATGGACATCTATAATGAACCCGCCAATGCTTTTGTCGCCGACTTCATCGGAAATTCGAATATTTACAATGCGACGATGGTCGGACCAAAAGTCGTGCGCTTTATCAATGCCAACTTCCCGTGCGATGACGATTATCCGCTCAACGAAAAAGTCGATGTTGTCATCCGCCCCGAAGACGTCGAAATCGTCGCCAGCGGCAAAGGCATGGTCGAAGCCAAAATCGTCAATAAAATTTTTAAAGGCGTGCATTTTGAGTATGTCGTGATGGTCGGAAAGAATGAAGTTGTCGTGCAAAGCACGAAGGACTTTCCCGAGGCCGAACCGATCGCCCTTATCATCGATTCGGAAAGCATCCATGTCATGAAGAAAGAATTCACGATTAATAGTTACTATGATGCTTGGATTAACAAAAGTAACCAAGTCGTCATCGGCAATATCGCTTTTGATTGCGATATAACCAAACTCGTTTCGCAATCGACACTCGACCCAGATGGCTATGTCGTCAGCAAAAAAGGCGTTCGCTATGACTTTAACGATGCCGAAGTCGTCGCCGAGATTCAGTTTGGCGATATCGAACTGTCTGATGATATCAGCCAAGGACAAACGACCGGCACGGTGGTGTCGCTTCTTTATGTCGGTGACCACTATCAATATACAGTTCGTACCGAAGACGAAGAAGATTTTGTCGTCGATACTCAATATGTCTTCAATGAAAACGATGTTGTTTCGATAAACATCGCCCCGCAGCAAATACAGTTACGCATCAAAGGAGATGTCGCCAAATATGAACTTTAAGCGCAAATATCTGGCTATTCCTTACAGCCTCTTTTTAGCTCTTTTTGTCATCATCCCTATTTTGCTAATTGTCTACTATGCTTTTTCGAATGCTGGTGGACAAATATCTCTCGATTCCCTCGTCCGCTTCTTTTCTTCGACGACAAAAGTCAATGTCCTACTCGTCTCATTTTTCATCGGCGTTCTCAATACCTTGCTCTGCCTCGTCATCGGCTATCCCCTTGCGTACTTTTTGGCTCGCAAGCAATACAACACAAATACCGTTCTCGTCTTGCTCTTTGTCATGCCGATGTGGATTAATTTCGTCCTTCGTACCGGCGCGACTCGCGACTTGCTGACGTGGATTGGCATCAACGGCGGACAATACCCTTATTTTGCGACGATGGTCGGCATGGTATATAACTTCTTGCCATTTACGGTCCTTCCTCTTTATTCGACGATGCTAAAACTCGATCAAAGTCAAATTGAAGCGGCGGCGGACCTCGGCGCCAATCCTTTTCAAGTCTTCACAAAATCCATTTTGCCGCAGTCATTGCCAGGAATCGTCTCGGCTTCGACGATGGTTTTTATGCCGACGATGTCAAGTTATGTCATATCCGATGTCCTTTCTGAAGGAAAAATCATGTTATTTGGTAATTCGATTTACTTAAATTTCAATAGTTCGCAGTGGAATGATGGCTCTTTTATGGCTTTGATTATGCTCGCCATCGTCGGTATTACTCTCCTTATTTCACGGCGTTTTAATCAAGATGATATGGCGGCACGAGGAAGCAATCTATGGTAAAAAGCAAAAAGCTCTTCGCCGGCATTTACATCTACTTGATTCTTTTTATCATGTACCTTCCAATTCTCGTCCTTATCGCTTTTTCATTTACGGAAGCAACTAATGTCGGAGTGTGGACGGGCTTTTCCTTCAACTTGTACTCTCGGCTTTTTCAAAGCGAAGAAATAATGGTGGCCCTTGGCAATACCTTGATCATCGCCGTCATCAGCGCTGCCATCTCGACGCTCCTCGGCACAGCCGGCGCTATCGGCGCCTACTACAGCCGTAAGCGCACTTTAAAGGCGATTGAAGGCGTCACACAAATTCCCATCGTCAATGCCGAGATCGTCATGGCTTTGTCTCTCACCGTCTTATTCGTCTTTGTCGGCAGCGTCATCTTTGGCGGACAATCGATATTCGGCTTCTGGACTCTTTTGATCGGCCATATCGTCTTATCGGTTCCTTTTGTCTACATCTCAGTCCGCCCGAAATTAATGCAGCTCGATCCCCATCTTTACGAGGCTGCCCTCGATCTCGGTGCCACTCCGCAAAAAGCTCTATGGAAAGTCATTATTCCGCAGATTATGCCTGGTATTCTCTCGGGTTTCTTACTATCTCTAACCTTATCACTTGATGATTTTATCATCACGGCCTTTACTAGAGGCACTGGCCTCCTCAATGGTGAGGGCAATATCGAGACCTTATCGACGCTTGTCCAAGCGAAGATTAAACGCGGTCCGATTCCTCCGGAGATGCGGGCTTTGACGCTCATTATCTTCATCGTCGTTTTACTCGTTGTCGTCGGTATCACTTTTTACCGTAACAAAACTAAAAATGTGAAAAAAATTCGCAGAGGGAGAGAAAACCATGAATTTTAAAAAGACATTGGCTAGAACATCAGGCGTCTTCTTAGCGGCACTTTTGCTCGCCGCTTGTAACGGCATTCAACCCCACGCAGGCGGAAGTCAAATTCTTCGCATTCTCAACTGGGAAGATTACATCTATCTCAACGACAAAGAAAACGGGTATGAAGAGAAGGATTTAGTCGATCAGTTTGAAGATTATATTTGGGATGCTGAAAGAGTCAAAGTCGACGTCGTCTACGATACGTTTGATACAAACGAAACGATGCTCAACTCCTTGCAGACGGGAAAATCGGTTTACGACCTCGTCTGCCCAAGCGATTATATGATTCAAAAGATGATTGTCAACGACATGCTTGAACCTGTAGATATGGCAATTCCAAACTACGAAGACTATGCCTCGCCTTATCTAAAAGAAATCTTTGCTAATCTTGAAGCCACCAATGGCGTGACCGGCGTAAGCCATTCGTTATCCGAGTATGCAGTCGGTTATATGTGGGGCACTTTTGGTATCTTATACAATCCGACTTACCCGACGTTTGCCGAGCGCGAATTATCACCCGACGCTATTACAAGCGATATGGAAGACTGGAATTCTCTTTGGAACTCAAAATATAAAGATACCATATCCGTCAAAGATTCGATGCGTGATACATATTCTGTCGGTATAATGCGCGTTTTCGACCAAGAAATCCGCGATTTGCAAAAACTTTATCTCGATGAGAGCAAACCCGAAGATTACAACGTCGTTACTTACAATGCAGAACTCACGAGAATTTTTAATCGCTGTGACCCTGATACCGTCGCGGCTGTCAAAGAAGAGTTGCTCGCCTTAAAGGAAAATATCTACGGTTTTGAAAACGATTCCGGAAAACAAGATATCGTCACTGGGAAAATCGGTATCAACCTAGCGTGGAGCGGCGATGCCGTCTACGCGATGAATCAAGCTGATTATGAGTTAGAAGATGACACCAAGCTCTATTACAGTATACCGGAGACCGGTGGCAACATTTGGTTCGATGGTTGGGTCATGCCAAAAAGCGACTCTCTCAACAAAGACTTAGCTCAAAAATTTCTAAACTTCGTCTCTGATCCCACCAACGCCGCCAAGAACATGGATTATATCGGCTATAGCTCATTTATCGGCGGAGAAGATATTAATGCTCTCGTCCACGAGTGGTACGACGTCCGCGGCGAAGAGTGGGAGACACCGCTTGATGAATGGAAAGCAGCAAATGACATAACCGCTGAATACATCGCTTACGATTTGAGTTATTTCTTTGGCGATACGGTCGAGACCCAGAAAATCATCTATATCGAAGAGGATGATGTCGGCCGCCAACTATACGCTCAATACCCGGAATCGAAGATGATTCCTCGCCTCTCTCTAATGCGCGATTTCGGCGAAAATAACCGCTATATCTTGGCTATGTGGGAAGAATTTAAATCGAGTTCTCTGCCGGGTTGGGCCATTGTTTTAATCGTCGTCGGCGCCTTGGCTGTCGCCGGTGTCGGAGGCTTTTTCTTATATCGTAAAAACCTCGCGAAAAAGAATCGCAGCACCCGCCGTCAACAAGTTGCTTCTTCGCGCCGCTAACTTATTTTGAAGTAATTTATTACTTATTGAAGGTTCAAAAGTCATTTGCTATAATTACTTGCGCTGGTTCCTTAGCCAAGTGGTAAGGCAATTGACT
>CAYYIC010000052.1:0-3974 GCA_964471005.1 uncultured Staphylococcaceae bacterium
GCTTCATCAATTGTTTTGGCTTGATATTTTTTCATAGAAAACTCCTTTATTTTTTGCTGCGCGCCATCACGGTTTGCATAATCGTGGTTTGCACGATAGAAAAAATCGCACCGATAAACCAATAGACGCCCATGGCGGCTGGTAAGCTAAAGCCCATGACGACAATCATGACCAGCATGATGTTACTAAACCACTTCATTTGTTTGGACTGTTTGTCTTGAGCGGGGTTCTTCGATAGCTTCTTGACGTTTTTGGTCCGTGCTTTTTGCATCCATTGTGGGAGCTTCATCGAAATAAACTGCGAGATGCCCATCAAGATGAATAAGACGACGGCGGTCCACCAACCAGCAGCGTTTGGCCAGCCGGCAATGTCGAGAATCGAAGTTCCCAAACCGGCGCTTAGGTTTAAACCTAAAACGGCATCTGAAGAAAGGACGGCGGCACCAGTCATGGCACCCCAAACGGCGATGAAGACTGGGAACTGGACGATGAGAACGAGAATTTGTCCCAGCGGATTTATCTTATTTCTCTTATATAGCGTCATCTGCTCTTGCGCAAGGCGTTGCTTTTCGGTTTGATTGGTGTTCGAATTTGGATACTTAGCTTGAATTTTAGCCAGCTCTGGTTGCAGTGCTTGCATCTTCTGCTGACCCATGGTCGATTTAATTGTCGTCAGAAGAATCAAAGTTCTGACGATGAGCGTCACGATGGCGACGGCGCCGATTTGACCCCAGCCATTCATGCCGAATGAGAAAGAGAAATAATCAACCAAGAAAGCGACAGGATAGACGAGTAATCCTTCAATTGGTCCTTTGGACCAAGCATAACCCCAACTCTTTCCTTCGATAAAAGCTTCGGTGTTTCCGTCGTTGCCGTATTTGCCATAGTTGCCATCATTTACCGCAATACAAGCTCGGTAAGTTGAAATGGTGGTATTGAGTTTGTCTTTATAAAGTTTGGTGAAATCTTGATTGGGGACTTGTTCGGTGCCAAGGTTGACACGAAGTTCGGCAGTCCACTCATCCCATGTCTCAAAAAGGATGTTTTCTTCGCCTGATCCCGCAAATTTTAGATATCCAAACCTCGTCAAGGCAAGATTTGCTTCCTCGGCATCGATAGTCGTAAAATCCACGCTAAGCCCGTATTGAGAGAGGAGGGCTTCCTCCAAAACCTTCTGATCGATGGCGACGAAATATGCTTCGGTCGGAACATTGATGGCTTGTGTTTTGGCGTCGTTGATGATGGTTTGCAGCAAAGCGCTATTTTGATATTGATCTTCGGATTTAGGAACGCGGCGTTTTAACTTGGGGTTTCCGGTAAATACCTCGACTCCGTCCACGGCGTTGTCTTCGTATATAGAAACGCCTTTTTCGTATGTGTATAAAATATTGGCCCTATCATCGTTCGAGCAAAAACTAGCGGTACATCCGCTGATGAGAACAGCCGCCATTAAAAGACCGCCAAAGGTTAGAATGCGCTTAGTTGATTTTTTCAAAGTTTTGGTCTCCGATCTTTTCTAGAAGACCCTTAAGTGCGTCGTAGGTTTTTTTAAATTCATCAACATTATAATTGTGCTTAGGCACGATAACATAGTCGATTGTTCTACTGACGACGAGGATCTCTTGAAGAATAGCTTTGATTTGCCGCTTGATTTTGTTGCGCGTGACGGCGATGCCAATTTTTTTAGGAATTGAGATACCGACACGGACGGTGTTTTCTTCGTTCGGCTGATAGTAAATTACGAAGAGGTGGTTCTTAACAAAACGCGATGCGTGAATGATGCGGTGGAAGTCTTCCGATTTGCGTAATCGGTACTGCCTTTTCACAAATCTCTCCTCTTTCCAGCCAAAAAAGCTTAGGCGGAAATTACCGCTCTTCCTTTTTCACGACGTCTGGCCAAAATCTTGCGGCCGTTGGGGGTTTTCATTCTCTCGCGAAAACCATGAACGGCTGAGTGTTTTTTCTTACTTGGTTGATATGTTCTTTTCATAATCTGCTCTCCTAGTGTGTGATTACGCGAAATGATTATATAGTTTAATGTATGCTAAGTCAAATAAATAAATGCGCATGCGGAAGACGAACATTTGATCGCCAAAATCCTTTCCACCAAATATGTCAGAATTTGTGATTGATAGAAAGATGGAAAGCATGCAAAAAGGTGTTTGCCACAAGCTGTGAATTGCGAACTAATTTATTGTGACAAAACGACAAAAGTGTCGATTAATTCAGTGTTTGTTACTGTGAGTAAGTGCATTGGGCAGTGGATTGTATTCAACAGAAACCACAAGCTAATATCCACATAAAAATGTCCACAAGTTGTCCACAATACAATTTTGTGGAGAAAGGAAATTGTGCGCCTAATCGGTTGTTTTTCGCATCAAATAGTGGAAAACTAAATTTTGACGCTTTTTTGGGTGTGTTTCGCCTGTGGATATGTTATATTTTTATGTACTTGGAGGGTTCGCTTATGACCAGTTCAGTATCAGAAATTAGTAAATTATGGGATCGAATCCTCGACAGTATCAAAAACCGTATTAACGACGCGCGTATCTTTGATACTTTCTTAAACGGTTCGTATATAAATGGCATCGATGGCGACCTGATGGTTGTCGTCGTCAACTCGGGATTAGCGGCTAATATTCTCTCGACAAAGTATCTTGATATGATTACTGGCGTTGTCCGCGAATCAACCGAGACCGACTTCAAGCTTAAGTTCGTTCAAATAAGCGAGGTGCAAACCGTCGCCAAGCAAGCGGTCGCTAAACCGTCATTTTTTGCAAATTCCTACATAAATTCGAAACTCACTTTTTCGAACTTCGTCGTTGGTTCCTCGAATTTGGAAGCCTACCAAGCTTCAATCGCCATTGCCTCATCGTTAGGGAAAATGTTTAATCCTTTGTTTATTTATTCGCAGTCCGGACTAGGTAAAACTCACCTACTGCACGCGATTGGCAATTATATAAAAGAAAACGCGCCTGTAAGTAAAGTTCTTTATCTTTCGACCGAAGACTTTTTCGAAGAATTCGTCAAATACGTAACCGGTGACAAAGAAGGCGAAAACCTCAAAGACTTCTTTAAAGGAATTGATGTTTTATTAATCGATGATATCCAATTTTTAGCCAACAAAATCAAGACAGAAGAGATGTTTTTCTACATTTTTTCATCGATGATTAACGCCGGCAAACAAATTGTTTTAACCAGCGATAAACACCCCAGTGAATTGCAAGGGGTTGAAGCGCGCTTGGTGTCTCGTTTTAACGCCGGTTTAACGGTTAATATCGCAGCCCCTGATATCAAGACTTGCGTCGATATTCTCAAGCTTAAAATCTCGGCAAATAATCTCGATATCGCTAATTTTGACGAGGATGTGCTGACTTTCTTTGCTGAAAAATTCTCCAAAAACGTCCGGGAATTAGAAGGTGCATTTAATCGTTTGCTCTTCTATACCATCAATATAAAACCGACCGCTCATATCGACATGGGTGTAGCTATCGAATCCGTTCAATCGTTAATCGATGTCAAAGACACAAAAACCAAACTTAGCGAAACAAAAATCATCAACGTGGTCGCTGACTACTACAATCTCACCCCTTCGCAATTGACCGGCAAGATCAGAACTAACCAAATCGCGATGGCCCGCCACATCGCCATGTATTTAATTCGTTCGATGCTCGATGTTTCTTTGACCAAAGTCGGGATGGTGTTTGGAGGCAAGGATCATACCACTGTTATGAACGCCGTCGAAAAAGTGGATAAAGCGTTGAAAACTGATACGTTTTTACAAACTGCGATTGACGATCTAAAAAAGCGTTTAAAGAAGTAATGTTTATAAAATAAAAGGTATTCATCACTTGTGCTTGATGTGGTACAATTGTTTAGAGGGCGTGAGATAGATAAACCTCGGTTGTCCACACAATCCACAGCGCTTATTATTATTCTTTATTCTTAAGGAGAAGAAAAATGAGATTAACTAT
>CAYYIC010000053.1:0-3903 GCA_964471005.1 uncultured Staphylococcaceae bacterium
CGTTAATGAGGTACCACCAGTTTTGCGCATTGATCGTCTGCGTCGCGACTTCGACGCGCATCCAATATCCGACTCCGAGAAATAAAAGGGCAAGAAAAAGAGAGACCGACTTCCACATCAAAAGTGAACCGGTTGATTTTAAGATAAAAAGGCGAAAAAGAGAGTAGATAATTATTGATAGGCCAAAGCACGAAATAATGCCAAAATAGATGAACAAATCGGTCTTGAAAAGAATGGAGGCAAGATAAGAAAATGATGAGACAATCGCGCCGAATCCAAAAACGATAATGCCGCGTTTAAGACTATTTCGCGATAAAAAAGTACTGATGCCGCTCAAGAGGAAAAAGAGGGCAATTACACCATAGCGAATATTGATGCGCCAAGCTTCAAACCAGTAGTCAAAACACCATTCTGACAAATCTCGCAAGGCTTGTGGAGCATCCGCCATCGCAAAAAACGAAGGAGCAAGAATTCCAAAATCATAAGCGAGGTGATCGACGACCATCAATAAAATAAGTATCCCCCTTAGGAGGTCGATTTCAAAAATGCGTTTTGCGCTTTTTATCTCTGTTCTTAAAGGGATGCTTTCCAGATAGCTGTTTTTAAGCGCTATATCCATATAGACAATATAGCAAAAAGCAAATGCCAAGTCTTAATAAATCGCTTTGAGTTTACATGCTAGGAGAATGATTCTGATCGTTTAAATATTCCGAATAGACTTTGTTAATCTCGGCGAAGTAGCGAATAAAACAGCGATAAAAGCCCTTCGATTTTTTAGTGATATACGGTAACTTTAGAAAGTCTTTTTTCTCAATTTCGGCAAAGCGATAAACGCCGTTGACTCGCCACGAATCTATGAAGCCGATGCTAATGGCATCACGGGGACAAAAAAACGAGCAGCGCATGCACATTTGGCAGTTGTGACGAAATCTAATTATGCCGTCTTGATAATAAATATTATGGACTGGACAATCGCGAACGCATTTCATACACTTTATGCATTTATTCATATCGGTGCGATAAAGATAAGAATTAAGCGTTGCTCCCGGCCGCTGAATGCCGATGGCCCACGCCAAAAAATTATAGAATATATTCGTTTGAAGAAATGATTTTTTACCATTTATAGTGTTGGCGACAAGGATTTTGCTGAGCTTGCGATTATACATCATGATCTCTTTGACAAAAGCGTCTTCAAAGCGAAAGTGAATGTTGTAAGGCATGACAAAATGATAATCGCCGAGCACATCGCATTTATCTTTTTTTAATTTGCGTAGAATTCGGCGGCTCGAGGCGTTATTTATTCCAAGCGTCTCCCCTGATGTTTTAAAGATAAAATACTTGCTGTTTTTATCTAGATTTAAGGTTTTTATATACCGCCAAAAAAAGCGCGGTTCGTTAAAGGCATAAATCGGATAGCCAAACCCGACGAGATCGTAACCTGTTAGATCAATTTTTGGCGTTTCAATATCGATTTTTATGATTTCGGACGTATGTCCTTTTATAGCAAAATCGCTCGCTAAGAGGCGAGCAATTTCGCAAGTGTTGTTTGTTCCTGAAAAAAGGAGAAACAGGATTTTCATGATGAAAAAAGGGGTTATGCAGTCGTTACTTCTGGGATCTTGTCCATATCATAGTCGCCGTTATCGGCGCTTGACCATTTGCTAATTGTCTCACTATAGCCGATGACAATTGGCTCTTTTAAATATGTAATGTTTTCACCATAACTATATATTTCTGTGACGGCACGAATCTCGGTGTATTGGCGGGCCTGGACGGGAAAATAGAGCGGTTCATCGGAATCTTCCGGTTCGTAAAGAGCGAGTTTGATCTCGTCGACATACGAATGTGTCACGCGAACGAAACCGTGTCTCGCTAAATTAACCGTGCTATAAGCCGACGTTCTTTCGAGGATGATAATCTCGTCATCATCGTTCATGCCCATGGATATCGGATTATTGCTAACGCTTAAAATATATGAACTTGTTCCAAAGCCAAACAAATTATCGTAATCGTTGGCTTCGTCGTAGGCACCTTCAGCGAAGACCGAAACTTCTAAATCTTCATTGATTTTTTGCGATCTGCGCACCTCATAAGTGGTCGGAGTTGGAAGATATGTCCATTGGTCAAGGATCGTTTTTGTCGTGTAATCCAAATAATCGTTTAAGACCGTTTCGCTACCAATAGTATTCGATACTTTGACGTTGTTATTATATATTTTTGAATCATTTGTTGCTGTGAGCGAATAATCGACGCCGCCCGCTCCGTCAGAAGCATAATTACCAAAATAGGAATGGTCGTAATCGCGGAACTCAGCCGTTTGAAGCAATCCGGTGGCATAGTCATCAATGCGGGCGATACCACTTTCAAAAACATCTTGTTCATCGGCGGTCAAGAACCGCACAATCGACTCGGTTTGAAAGCCGATGGGAACATAAGAATCTTCTTGAAACGGATTATAATCCGTGACTGTACAAGCGGCAAGGATGCTGACGAGAGGAAGGATGAGGAGCAACTTCGTTTTTTTCATGGCTTATACCTCCTCATCATCGACGGGCACAGGAATGGTGTCGATGGCGAAATTATTGTTCGTCGCCGTGCTCGCGCCGATAACTGATTCTTCATAATACAAAAGAATTGGCTTATCACGATAAGTGACTACGTAATTATCTGCTACGAGTTGAAGTTCATAAGATATTATGAGATCTTCCACATAGGTTCGAGAGGACGTCACATAGTAGTATTCTTCTTCACTTTCTTCATCGGCGCCCTTGGCAAAATAGGCTTCAAAAAAGATGTTGGTTTCAACCATGAATATGCTGCCGTCAGAAGCTATGTATGGATTTCCCAAAGAGGTTGTTTCCGTCTCCGTTATCGTCGCAGCGAGAAATCCGCTGCTAGTCATGCCGATATTACAAACACCGACCGCATTCCAAACAGAAGGACTAAGATCGATGGCGAAATAATCATCATAATTATCCTCGGCGACATATGGTAAGGTCGATACCTCGGTGAGGTGTTCACCGCCAAAGTCGATAGAATCGTCGGTCAGGGCGATTTCGCTTGCATCTTTGTTCAGGACGCCATAGCGGGTCGCTTCTCTCTCGGCGCTAACTGTCGAACCCTGATAGATGCGCTCAAACTTCTGTGTTCCATCCGTCTTAAATACCCCATTTTCATATATTTTATGAGCAAAATAGGATGATTGACGTTCGTCATATGTTGAACTAGTCGCATGGCTAGGCAAGGCTTTCTTTTCGTAGGAACGCATTTCGAGTGTCTCACTATAAGATTTGAGATAAACATCGCTTGTGGCGATTGAACTTTCAAACAAATCGAGTTCAGCTGCGCTTAAAGCGCGAACAATTTTATGCGTCGGTGTCATGCCCTTTGGCTTATATTCATCGTTTGCAAAGGGTTCGCCGCCATTACATCCCAAAAGAAAAAAGCTCAGTAAGGGCAGAAGGATTACTTTCCTGTTCATTTGCATCACCTCTTAGTTAGAGTATAGCACACGCTATGTGCTCAATTACAAGCGGGCGAGAAGAATTCCTTCATTCTTTTTTGACATTATCCGTGAAATAATAGAAAATTGTCTACAATGCCACGAAAACATCGGTTCTTTCGCGAGGTTCGCCTCCGCCACCACTTCTACGCTTGGATCAATCGCTTAATCGTATCCAATATCATTCGCCATAAGTATCGTTTTAAAGGTGAGAAGATTCGAAAAAGGCGTTTTACCCCACAACTCGTCTTATGCAATCACCAAAGCGAACTCGACCCCTTTTTGCTCTACTTTGTGTATAAAGCACCACTCTATATTGTTGCCAATGAGCAAATTCTCACCAACCCCAGCTATGGTTTCTTGCTTAAGCATTTCATGAATCCAATTCCCATAAAAAAAGG
>CAYYIC010000054.1:0-3854 GCA_964471005.1 uncultured Staphylococcaceae bacterium
AGATTCTGAAGAAGTTTAACACCCCATTTGAGGGCTAAATCCTAAAGACAGGTACCATAAAGTATTCAGACGTTTAATTACAATTAACGTCGCATAATGGCACTTCAAAGCCATACATCACAGTAAGAAAATCTAGCATATAATCAATAACAATATTGCCTTTTGTAATTGTCAATTAGAATAGGTCCAATTTCTGGGTCGCACTACATGACCTCTACATACTGTGATGGATCTTGACTTTCCGACTTTAGATAGCAAAAAAGTATCGATTTAATCAAATAAAAAAAGAGAATGACACATTGTATCAATCTCATTGCTTAAACGTGGCGGAGTAAGAGGGAGTCGAACCCTCGCACCAGTTGCCCGATCTACTTCCTTAGCAGGGAAGCCCCTTCACCACTTGGGTATTACTCCACGAACGCCATTAAATATAACATAATGGCGCCTGATACTTCAAACAAATTAATAGGCTTTAGCGAAGTAGACGACTTTCTCGGCTTTTTTGCCGCAGACAGCGCATTTATCGTCGAAATGCTCGTGGTCGCCGTGAGGCATGCAACGAGCGGTTGCTGTCGTCAATTCTTTAATCTTATCTTCGCAGGCTCGCTCACCGCACCACATCATATTGGCATAGCCACCGACATCGACGACTTTTTTTAATTCCTCAACCGTCTTAACTTTAATGATGTGACTATTTAAAAATTCTTTAGCCTTACGATACATTTCTTCGTGTGTCTCCCTCAGGAGATGTTTTACTTCTTTTTCGATTTCTTCATCTTTGACAAAAAACTTTTTACCATCGACGCGGCGAGCGATGACGGCTTGACCTTTTTCTAGATCACGAGGTCCAATTTCGAGGCGTAGCGGGACACCTTTCATCTCGTGTTCGGCATACTTCCACCCTGGTGTTCGATCGCTATCATCGAGGCTGACGCGAAAGCCAGACTTTTCCAAGCGCTCTTTAAGATTATGAGCCTTGAGCATAATTTCTTCTTTATTCTGCTGAATTGGAATGATGACAATTTGAATTGGAGCGACATTTGGCGGCAAGACGAGACCGTTGTCGTCGCCGTGAACCATGATAATGGATCCGATTAGGCGTGTCGAAACACCCCAGCTAGCTTGATGGGGATGGCGAAGAACGTTGTCTTTACCTTGAAAGGTAATACCGAAGGCTTTGGCAAAACCCGTTCCAAAATAGTGGGTTGTGCCGCTTTGCAGAGCCTTGCCATCATGCATTAGAGCTTCGATTGAATATGTTTCAAGAGCTCCGGCAAACCGTTCTTTGTCCGTCTTGAGACCTTTAACAAAGGGGATGGCGAGAAGTTCGCTACCTAAATCATCATAGATATCTAACACTTCAAGAGCGTTTTTTCGAGCTTCGTTTTCAGTGGCAAAAATGGTGTGGCCTTCCTGCCATAAAAACTCGCTACCGCGCAAAAAAGGCCGCGTGGTCTTTTCCCAGCGGACGACGCTGCACCATTGGTTGTATAGCTTAGGCAAATCGCGATGTGAGGAGACGATTTTGGCATAGTGCTCGCAAAATAAGACCTCGCTCGTCGGACGGATGATCAACGGGTCATCGATTTTGCTCTTGCCACCGATTGTGGCGATTAATGTTTCAGGAGCAAAACCTTCGACGTGCTCTTTTTCTTTATTAAAAAGTGATTCGGGAATGACTAAAGGCATATAGACGTTTTGCACGCCGATGGCTTTGAATCGGAGATTCAAATAATTCTGAATCTGCTCCCATATGGCATAGCCATAAGGCCGATAAATAATAAAGCCTTTGACCGACGAATAATCCATTAATTCGGCTTTGCGGCACACGTCGGTGTACCACTTGGCAAAGTCGACATCGCGACTTGTAATCGCTTCGTTTTTATTTGTTTCCATGTTGTGTTTCTCCTTATGAGGCCATCGTTTTAATCTTATTGAGGTTTTTTTGCGAGATGGGAAGAATCATCTCATCGCTCGGCGAGATCGTGTCGCTGGCCACAAAGTGGATGCCGGATTTGATGACGAGCTCTATAGCATTCCAGTTTTGTAAGTCGGTGGCGATAATCGGTTTGTTGTACTTTAATAATTTCTCGACTGATGAGCGCATTTGTAAGCGCCTGCGACTATTAGTGTTGATGTCGTGTGTCATTTTTTCATCGAGAATAAAGAAATCGAACATGTCATAGACGCTCGAGTTGAGAAGTAGGTCTTTGTCGGCGAGTTTCAAGGCGACTTCGTAGCCTTTGACTTTATAAGTTCTGAGTTCGCTGATCATGATCTCATCATCGTCGGTCTGGTTGTTGACGTCGTGTTCGGAGAAAACGAGGACGATGTGGGTTTCTTTGATGCGATTGATGTGGCCGAAAGTTTTGAGAATGTATGGTCTCTCTTGCCAGAGAACATCAAAAAATAGACGCAGATAATCGCCACTTTTTTCATTGATGAAACGCGAGATTAAGTTGCGGGAAATAGTCCCGAATAGTTCTTTATCGTCCTCGGTGCGAGCAGCATACTCTTTTAATTCATTAATCGAATCAAAAAAAGTATCGAAGGGTTCCACGAATGATTGATAGCCGATTATTTTCATCTTTTCGGCATCGAGAATCGGCCGATATAAAAATTTAAGTTTTTTGTTGCGGATGATATTTTCGACTTCTGTGCGATTTGACTGTTCAATCGTGTCATCGCCGCGCATTCCCTGCTCATACCAAGTAATGAGCTCGTTATCTTCTTGTCCATAAGAGGCGACCACCATCGCTTGACGGAGCATCTTTTCGGCATCATTAGGAAAGTATTTGTGTTCGACGATACCCGCCGATATTCCGATTTGATCAATCAGGCTATTCAAACTTAAAAAGCGATTGATGTCATTGATGAGCGAATGGACAAAAAGCATGATGCTCGAGTGCGAAGATAAGCGCGTATCAAAAATGACAATTTCATGTTGCGAAGGCTCCAGAAAATAGCGATTTTGGGTCAAGTGATTGGAGATGGCTTCTTTTATATGTGTGAAAATAAGGCGGTCGAATGAGCCAGCCTTATTTTGCGTCGAGGATCGCTTGTAAAAGAAATTGAAATCAACCACCACGCCACGAAATGGGGAATTATCGAGCAAAACTCGGGCAATTTCTTCCATCGAGCTAGCCGCCGCGACTTTACCATCGTTGACCTTTGGTGGCAGATATCTTAGTAGATAACTCTCGAGGTGAATCAGTTCTTTTTCGCGATTGACTTCCTGAACTTGCAGCATCGAAAGATAATGCTTTTTGTTCTTGCTCGTAAACACATCAATTTCGAAATAGTCGGCGGCATTTTTGTTGCCTTCGACTAAGGAAGCAATCCATTCGATTAACTTTTCGCGCTCGAAATTAGGAAATTGATTGTAAAAGTCGGTGACGGAAATCGTCCTTTGCTCGCGGATGCTGGAGCGATTAAAAAAACGAACCGTGTTGTTCTTTATATCTAAAATATAAACTCTGACGGTGTTGGCCTGTTCTTTGATTTCCTTACGGTATTTTTTGTCGCCGTGCTGACTGATAATAAAACTTAAAAAGATGACTAAAACAACGAGGATAAGACTCGCCATGACGATAAAAAGGATGAGATTGGGGGTGTTTTTAAAATCAAAACTCGGCACTTGATTAAACCTCGCATATTATTATACACGATTAAGAGCGCGATACAATGCGAGTTACAACTAATAGCGCTTTCCAATCTATGATTGAAGGAGGTATTGCCGCCAACTAAAAAGTCGCAATCTGATGTGGCGACGATCTATAAACATGCTATAATTATTTAGCGTTGGAGGAATACCCAAGCGGCTGAAGGGGTCGGTTTCGAAAACCGATAGAAGA
>CAYYIC010000055.1:0-3851 GCA_964471005.1 uncultured Staphylococcaceae bacterium
GCCCGCTCCGATGACGATGACTTTTAACATAAATCTACGAAGTATTATACTACACTTATGGTTATTTGCTATAATGGCTAGCGAAAGTTGGATGCGGACTTGAAATACTTATTTATTTCAAAATCAAGCGAAGAAACGCAACAAATTGCCATGCGAATGGCTGGTTTTTTATTTTCCGGAGCCGTCATCACTCTCGAGGGACCTCTCGGGAGCGGCAAGACGACTTTTGTCGGCGGTGTCGCCAAGGGGCTCGGTATTGTCGAGCGAGTCATCTCGCCGACTTTTAATATTTTAAAATGCTACTTTGAATCACGGCTTCCGATGTATCACATCGATGCTTATCGCCTGGAAAATCGCGATAGCGAACTCGGCCTCGAAGAATTTATCGAAGGCGAAGGGATTACCTTGATTGAATGGCCTGAGTATATTAAGCCGCTTATTCCCCAAAATCATCTTCGCATCGTCATCGAAACAATCGATGATAATTCGCGGCGTCTCATTTTTGAAAATGTCGGTTCGGTCTATAAGAAAATTATAAAGTCGTTACAGGAGCAAGAAAATGTATAGCCTCCTCCTCGACAGCGCGAATCGCGATTTAAACGTCGGCCTAGTTCAAGACGGCGTCATCATCGACCGCGTCTCCTATGCGGCTTGGCAAAGGCAGAGCGAACTGATGGTAAAAGAGATCGACAGCATTTTTAAAAAGCATCATCTGAGGGCCAAAGATATAAATGAAGTGGTGGTGACAATCGGCCCCGGTTCCTACACTGGCATTCGCATCGCCCTCACGATTGCTAAGACTTTGGCCTTTGCTCTTAATATGAAAATCTACGCAGTTTCTTCGCTAATTTCGCAAAAAAGCCTAAATAAACCGACAATTTCCCTGATCAATGCTCGCAGTAATCGCAGTTATGTCGCCATCTTTGATGAAGAGGGAAAAGCTCTTCAAGAAGAAAAGGTATGGACGAATGACGAGGTTTTTATGTGGATTAAAGAACATGGTAATTTCGCCGTCGCCGGTGACGCTCAATATCTCGGAATCGAATCATGTCCAAGCGATGTTCTCGAAGGGATGCTCGATGCCAAAAAACATAGTTTGCCTGTCGATAATATCTTGACCCTTAAACCTGTGTATCTAAAGGATTTGCTATGAGTATTAAGACCAGCATTCGCTTGATGGAAAACGCCGATTTAGACCGTGTCATGGAAATTGAAAACGAATCTTTTGTTGCCCCGTGGAGACGGCAGGACTGGCTCTATGAACTAAATGATAATCCCATCAATGTTATCTATGTTTTAGAAGTGGTTGAAGACGGCGTCAAAGAGACGGCGGGCTTCATCGACTTTATGATCACTTTTTCTTCGAGCACCATCTCGCAGATCGCCGTCGCCCAAAAGTATCGGAAAAGACATTTTGGCACCCTTCTTTTAAACCGGATGATCGAACACTTGAAAAACAACTGCGGCGAAGGAGTCGAAACGATTACCTTAGAAGTTAGAACGCATAATAAGGCCGCCATCGCCTTTTATGAAAAGCATGATTTCGAAGCGGTCATGATTAAGCCGCATTATTACGATAATGGCGATGACGCTTTGTATATGATTAGGAGATTGATCTAAATGGCTTTAATCCTCGCCATCGAATCGAGCTGCGACGAAACAGCCGTGGCTCTTACTAAAGACGGCGTTCTTTTAAGCAACGTCGTCGCCACGCAGATCGAGATGCACATAAAATACGGAGGTGTCATGCCCGAGATGGCGGCCCGCCTTCATGCCGAAAACATCACGATTGTCTTAAAAGAAGCGCTTGAAAAAGCCAGTGTCAAATTAGAAGATGTCAATGCTTTTGCCTTTACTCGAGGACCGGGACTCATCGGCGCCCTCCATGTCGGCATGCAGATGGCCAAGACCCTGGCTTTGATATATCAAAAACCATTGATTCCCGTCCATCACTTAGCGGCCCATATCTACGCGAACGAATACATCAAGCCTTTTCGATTTCCGATGTTATGCACGGTTGTCTCCGGTGGCAATACCGAACTTGTCTATATGCCGAATCATCTGGAATTTGAAGTCGTCGGCGAGACGAAAGATGATGCGGTCGGCGAATGCTTCGACAAAGTCGCCCGCGTCTTAGGTCTTCCTTACCCCGGTGGCTTACCTATTGATCGCAATGCCAAGTTAGGTAAGCCGACCTATAAACTTCCGACGCCTTTAAAAAATGGCGGTTTCGACTTTTCTTACTCAGGCTTAAAAACAGCCGTCGTCAATCTCGTCAACTCGCTGACGCAAAAAGGCGAAGTTATCAATCTTCCGGATATGTGCAAATCATTTCAAGATATCGCTATCGGCATGGTCGTCGATAAGACCGTGGCCGCCGCGAAACACTATCAAGTTCGGCAAGTCGTCCTGGCCGGAGGCGTCTCGGCAAACTCCTATTTGCGCGAACAAATCAGTAGCCATTTCGCCAATACTGAAGTTGATGTCATCATCCCACCCTTATGGGCGACGACCGATAATGCTGCGATGATTGCCAAGCTTGCCGACCGCTTATATGAACGGAAAATATTCGCTGAACTAGATGTCGGTGTCGACCCCAATTGGCGAATTTCCGACTACGACAAATTTTGAATTATCAGTGATATATACGGCGTTAATTGTTATAATTAAAAAACGGTAACGGAGTGTGAATATGGAACCTTTAAGCATCACGGTATATGACCTCTATGTCATCACTTATGGCGATGACGAAGAATTTAAAGAAAAATTAAAGCAAGGCGTCTATCTTGAAGGTTGGGTCAAATCGAACCGCGACAACAAAGCGGTCGGCTTCATCGATTTTAACGATGGCACGAATTTTAAAGGCATCCAATTAGTCTACTCCCGCGACCAAGTCGCCAACTATGAGACGATATCAAAAATCAAAACCGGTTCTTCAATTCGCGTGCTAGGCGACTTCGTCTTAACACCCGAAGCCAAACAGCCCGTTGAGATTCACGTTAAAGAACTCGATCTAGTCGGCGAATGCGCGGATGATTATCCACTGCAGAAAAAATACCACTCCGTCGAATTTCTAAGAGACATCGCTCATCTTCGTCCTCGGACGAATACTTTTAGCGCCGTCTATCGTGTCCGCAACGTCTTGACGATGGCGGTCCACACCTTTTTCCAAGAGCAAAATTTCATGTACGTCCACACCCCAATTATCACGGGAAGTGACGCCGAAGGCGCGGGAGCGACTTTCTCAGTCGTGACCGGTCCGAAGAAAAGCAATGAATTTTTTGGCAAAGACGCAGCTTTGACCGTCAGCGGCCAACTCCACGTCGAAGCCTTTGCGATGGCCTTTCGCGATGTGTATACCTTTGGTCCGACATTTCGCGCCGAAAACTCCAATACTCCGCGCCACGCCAGCGAATTCTGGATGATTGAACCCGAGATTGCTTTCGCCGATTTAGGCGATGACATGGAATTGATTGAAGCCTGCATTAAATACTGCATCGAATACGTCCTTGATCGCTGTCCGTTAGAAATGGAATTTTTTAACAACATCCTCGATCAATCGCACACTTTGCTCGATCGTTTAAATGCTTTATTAGAGTCCGATTTTAAGAAGATGACCTATACCGAAGCCATCGACTTGCTTTTAAAAGCTGTCAAAGATGGAGTCAAGTTTGATAATGGCGAGATTTCTTGGGGCATGGATCTTCAGAGTGAACACGAGCGCTACATCACCGAAAAAGTAGTCGATGGTCCCGTCTTTTTGATTGATTATCCCAAAGATCTCAAAGCCTTTTACATGTTTCAAAATGATGACGGCAAAACGGTCGCAGCCTGCGACTTGCTCGTGCCCT
>CAYYIC010000056.1:0-3798 GCA_964471005.1 uncultured Staphylococcaceae bacterium
ATCAAAGAAGATTATTGGCGCGTCGCTCTTACGGAATACACAAATCGCCTTTCACTTTACACTAAAATTGAAGTCATCGAAGTCAAAGATGAACCCGCGCCTCCCCAGATGTCCAAAATCCTGCAAGAAAAAGTTAAGTTAAAAGAAGGCACGAAAATCCTCCATAAAATTAAAGATAAAGATTTAGTCGTCGCCGTCGATTTAAACGGTCCCGAGCGCGATAGTGAAACTTTTGCCAAATACCTCGATGGTCTCTTTGTCCGCGGCAATTCGGAAATTGTCTTTGTCATCGGCGGATCGCTCGGCCTCAGCCCCGAGGTACAAGCCCGGGCCGACGAGGTCGTCACGTTAAGTAAACTGACTTTCACACATCAGATGACACGCGTCATTTTGCTCGAGCAAATTTATCGCGCGTTTAAAATAAATCGCAACGAAACCTATCACAAATAATTAGAGTTAATTTATGTCTTTAGCGTCGATGTAGCAAACGCGATTTTTGCCTTGGAATTTGGCTCGATATAAACTCTTATCCGCGCGTTTGATGAGGGTGACGCTCGTGTCTCCTAGTTCGTAGATGGCGATGCCGACGCTAATCGTCACTTTGACATGCGGGCAAAGGTTATTATTTTCGATGGTTTTACGAATCCCCTCAGCGCATTTAACGGCCTCTTCCGGTGTGGCTGAATCGCAGAAAACGATAAATTCTTCGCCCCCCCATCGGCCGATATTGAAGCGGCCACCATCTTTCAATAAAGCTGAAAAAGCTTGGAGAGATTGGTCTCCGGCGACATGGCCGTATTCGTCATTAATTCGTTTAAAATCGTCAAAATCGATGACAAATAGTGCAAATTTAGTGCGTTTTTGCAGTCTTTTCTCAATTTCTTCGTCAATCCATTTTCGATTATGAAGACCGGTCAGGGCATCGGTAATCGCCAATTTTTCTAAAGCGCGATTGGTCTGAACCAACATGCCGTGGGCCTCGACCAACGAAGTCTCATAGAAGTAGATTAAAGCAATCGAGGCCACTGAACCGATGACAAAGTTGGTCAGGGCCCCTAAATCAAAGGCCATTCCACCAATGATGTCTGGCTGCAGGATTATATAGATGACGGTGACCGAAAAAGCGACGCCGGAAAAGATTACGCCTTTAACTCGCCCGACCAAATAGAAAGAGACGATGACGACAACTGGAAATAGATATAAGACATAAGCGGCGTTAATTGATAGCTCAAGAAAAAAAAGGTAAGTGATAAGAACAATCGTTACAAGTAAATAGCAAGCGATGGCGGCTTTTTTCCAAATGATATAGAAAAAGAAAGTTAAGATAGTGACTAAAAGCGATAGAGAGAACCATAGAGCACCTGCTAGTGAATAAGAAGTTCGCGTGTTGATGATGATGCCGAGGAGAAAACCGATGCTCAAAAATGAAAAGGTGATGAGCAGCAAACGCTTCTTATTGATTTCGGCGTATTCGCTAAAGCCGATATCTTTGTCTAACTTTGCTTTTTCTGGCAATTTTATTTCCCCCACGGAATAAAGGAACTATCGATTTTTAATTATTTTCCACTTTTTACAAGCGTAAAGCGATAGTTGCCTTATTAGCTATGGCTAAAGCGCTGCCTGTGTGCCTTATTATCATCCGCATTTCAATTTACCAATTCAAAAAAGAATATAAAAAAAGTGCACTAATGCACTTGCTTTTACTTAGTCGATGAGACCGAAGTGTTTCATAGCTTTCGCCCACCCATCTTCGTCGATGTCATCAGTGACAAAGTCGGCGACGGCCTTGACTTGCGGAACGGCGTTGCCCATGGCGATTGACGTGCCGGTGAACAGTAGCATGTCGACGTCATTTGGGTTATCACCGAGGGATAAAGCATTTTCCGGTTTCCATCCGTAGTGTTCTAACACGGCCATAATTCCTTTGGCTTTGTCAGAATCTTTCGGCATGATATCGACAGCGAATTCGTCCCAGCGCGCACTCTTGCAATTTTCAAGATGCGGAAGGAAGAGCGATTCATCTAGCTCATCGCAAAAAGCAATCATTTGATAGACGACGCGGTCGTAGTGATCGGGATATGAACGCGGTTGCGGAAAGCGCGTTCCGAATTTCTCGTGAGCGCTTATGACGCGATCATCAATCATATTAATGTGGCCTTCTTTTTCTTCAATTAAGGTCAAGCCGAACTTCAGGCGCTTGGCAAACTTAATGACCGAGTCGACGACATTTTCAGGAATCGGGTACTTGTAGATGATCTGATTGCCGATGATGGCGTTGGCGCCGTTCATGGTGATGAGGCCATCGGGCTTGACAATATCAAGAATCCCCGTCTTGCGAATTAGATAGTAGTTGCGACCCGAGCACAAAAAGACGAGAATGCCTTTGGCTTGAAGTTTTTTAATCGCTTCAATTGCGCTTTCCGGCACTTTTTTGGTCCGATGTGAATAAAGGGTCATATCGATATCCGTAAAAACAATTTTTATATTTGGTTTTTCCATTGCTGCTCCTTTCTTAGATATTTCGAGTTAGCTCGTTACTCTTCTAGCACGATACGCTTCTTAATCTTCAGGTGCCTAGATACCTTCTTAAGAAGCTCCGGAATATTATAAAAGAAACAAGGCTAATAGTCAAAAGCAATATCTGTCGCCACTTTCAATGATACTTCGATTTCCTCAAGACCCGCTATTTATTTCGTTCCCATCGACATTTTTTACCTTTTGTTATCGAAGTGACACGATTGATACAATTTGCAATTGTGACACAAATAAGGCACAATATACACTAAGGTTATAACCATGAAGCAAGCCGTCCTCGTCTATAATCTCGTCCATGAGACAAACCGCGAATGGGCCGAACAGATCGACGCCTTTGTCGTCGCTTTTAAAAAATGCGGTTTCGAACTTTTACCTGTCTCGAACGTCGATGCCTACGATTACATTAAGCGCTATAGACGCTATATCAATTTCGTCTTGTATTGGGATAAGGATTTGTATCTGGCCGAGTTGCTCGAGGCGACCGGAGTCCCCGTTTTTAATACCAGCACCGCGATTCGCGTCTGCGATGATAAGGCATTAACTTACATCAAGCTCAAAAATCATCGGCTGCCGACTCCCAAAACGCTAGTTCTTCCCTTCACCTTTGGGCAAAACGTCATTAAATTTTACGATCGCATCAAAACCCTCATCGACGAAAAGGGCTTTAAATATCCGTTTGTGCTCAAGCAAAGATTTGGATCGTTTGGTGAACAAGTGTATTTAATCACCAGCGAAGTGATGTTTAAAAAGATGTTGCAGACGATCGGCGATAAAGAGCTTCTGATTCAAGAATTCATCGAAGAGAGTTCGGGCAAAGATTTCCGCGTCAATGTCGTCGGGCGGGAAGCTGTATCGATTGTCATGCGCGTCAACCAGGGCAATTTTCGAAGCAACGTCCATCAAGGTGGCATCATGTCGTCAGTCCCCCATCCCGATAAACGCATGCTCAAGTTAGCCGTGCAAGCCACCAAAGCCGTCGGCGCGGACTTCGCCGGCGTCGACATCCTCGTCAACGCCGCAGGCGAACCTCTCGTCATCGAAGTTAATTCTAACGCTCGCACCATCGCGGTTGAAGAAGTTAGCAAAGTCTATGTTTCGCTCTTCATCGCTCGCTACATCAAAAAGCACTATAAACTCCGTAAAATGGATTTATTCTAGACGAAAGTTCTGAAAGGAGGCCTCTATGAACATCACAGTCATCGGCCAAGGATATGTTGGACTTGTCAATAGCGTGATCCTCGCCTCTTTTTTTCACAACGTGAT
>CAYYIC010000057.1:0-3699 GCA_964471005.1 uncultured Staphylococcaceae bacterium
TTGTTTATGGGAGTTGGGTATTGGATGCGCATCGAAGTCGCGACGCAGACGATCAATGCGCAAAACTGGTGGTACCTCATTAACGGGCGGCTGACAGCGGCGGTTCCTACATATCGGATAATTCGTGGCATTTTCACCCCCCTTAAATATGATTTCCAGACAAAAGTCAATATTGTGTTAGGTCGCACATGGTACGGCGTCGACTGGGGTGGTCTTTTTCCGTATCTCGGATACATGTTTCTCGGGGGCTTTCTCGGCGAGATGTTGTACGCGCACAAAACCAGTTTAATTTTCAAAAAGACGAACGCTTTTTCTAAAGGTGTCGAAAGAGTTTTTAAACCTCTCACATTCATCGGTTCAAAAACAATCTATATCTATCTTTTTCATCAAATTGTTTTAGCTCTTATTACATCAATTATTTTTATGTTGTTGGGAGTGCCTATTAAATGAGAGAAAGTATGGAAAAGAAAGCAACTCTTTACGGCTCGCTTCTCGCCACTTGCGAGCGCTATCCAAATCGCGTCGCTCTCATCTACATGGGCAAGAAGATTCGCTATGCGACCTTGATGGGTGATGTTAATCGCTTGGCGCAAGGTCTGCTTAATTACGGCGTGAAAGCAAATGATGTTATCTCGGTATGCCTTCCCAACATTCCAAGCGCCGTCCATCTTCTCTACGCCATCAACCAGCTCGGCGCCATCGCTAATCTCATCCATCCGCTGATGAAATATGAGCAGATGAAAGGCATCATGAAGGAGACGAAAAGTCGATTGCTTTTTGTCCTCGATAGTGCCTTTAACGAGTTCGCCCCTTTAATAAATAATGGTATTCGTCTCGTCGCCTGCTCGCCTGTTCAAAATTGCAATTGGCTAATCAAAAGCGCTTATTCACTTCAAAATCGCAAAAAGATTAGAAACATCGCAAAAACCGATAAAATATCCGCGTTTTACGCAATAAACAGCACATTTGACCATGATAAAGACTATCAGAAGGATGCCATTTACCTGCATAGTGGAGGGACGACCGGCAGGCCGAAAGTCGTCGCATTGTCATCTTTTAGCATTAATGCTTTAGCAAGCAACGGCCTCGATATTTTGGGAATAAAAGATCCAAAAGATAAATTCATGTTGGCCGTCTTGCCAATCTTCCATGGTTTTGGTCTATGCATGGGTATGCACGCTTGCTTAGCGTTTGGCGCTTGCAATACGCTGATGCCGAAA
Source organism: uncultured Staphylococcaceae bacterium (assembly GCA_964471005.1). GTDB lineage: Bacteria > Bacillota_I > Bacilli_A > RFN20 > CAG-826 > UBA1424. The sequence continues at coordinate 1,221 of CAYYIC010000057.1, forward strand.
TTTCGTTCTCGACAAGTCATTAAGCACCTTAAGAAAAAGCAAATCTCATTTATTATTGGGGTCCCCATTTTATTTGAGGCGTTGCTCCGTAACAAAGCTTTTAAGGGAGCGATGCTTAAAAATCTAATCATCGCTTTTGTCGGCGGCGATTTCGTCGCTCCGTCGCTTATTGAACGCTTCAATCAACATATGGAAAATTACGGTTCTTCGGCTCGCCTTTACGAAGGATACGGACTGACGGAAGTCGTCACCGTTTGTGCGGTTAATAACGCCGAGCATCACAAAGTCGGAACGGTGGGGAAAAGCCTACCAAATGTTACGATAAAAGTCGTTGATGTCGAAACCAAAAAGGACCTGCCCACAGGCCGATGCGGCGAGCTCTATGTCCGCGGCGAGACGATGATGAACGGCTATCGATTTTTGCGTGACGAAAGCGATCAACCTTTTGTTCGAGATAGCAATGGCTTGATCTGGATAGCAACCGGCGATTACGGAAGCGTTGACGAAGATGGCTTCATCCATTTTCGGCAGAGGTTAAAACGCATCATCAAGGTGAGCGGCATCAATGTTTTTCCAAATGAGATTGAAGGGGCGGTCATGGACTCGGGTAAAGTTCACGAATGTGCAGTAATTGCCATCAATGATGCAAAACTTGGCAATGCCATCAAACTATTCGTCGTTTTGGATCGTTCCTATCAAGGAAGCAGCATAAATGCTGAAATTAATGCAATCATTCTTAAACGCTGCGGGTTATATGCTATTCCGAAAGAAATTGTCTACCGTGAATACCTTCCAAAGACGCTCGTCGGCAAAGTGGACATCAACGCTCTTTCGTAACAGTTGTGCTAAATCGCTACTTTATCATCATTAATGGCTTATAATATATTTGCCTTATCAAGGAGAATCCTATGCAAAAATATCGTTGTTTGAGATGCGGTCAAATCGTCGTTCCTAACGAAGATGGCACATGTCCGGTTTGCGGCGCGCCTAAAGAAAAACTACGCCCGATTTCCGAACCCAACAAACCGCGGCAATAATTTAATGAATTAAATAAGGAGGATTTTCGATGCGCATACTATTTGAAGATGCCCGCATTCTAACCATGAGCGAAAAGCCGATGCTACGAAGAGATCTCGTCGTCGATGGCAGTCGAATTGTCTATGTCGGTAACAATGGCTCGCGGCAAGGGCCTTTTGATCGCGTCATTCTCTGCAATGGCAACGTTTTGATGCCGGGTTTTAAAAATGCCCACAATCACTCGGCCATGACTTTTTTAAGAAGTTATGCCGATGATTTAGCCTTGCGCGATTGGCTATATAACTGGGTCTTTCCCATCGAAGCCAAACTTCAACCAAGCGATGTTTATCACCTTTCAAAACTGGCCTTTGCCGAATATCTAACGAGTGGCATTACCGCCAACTTTGACATGTATTATTTTCCACAAGAAATTGCTCGGGCCGCCACTGATTTTGGAATGCGGACGGTAATTCTTGGAACGCCTACTTCTTTTAAGGAATCCATCAGCGGTCTCCGCGAGAATTACGCGGCAATTAATGGAAAATCTGACATAGTCAGCTTTCGTCTAGGCTTTCATGCCGAGTATACGGCGACGCATGAGATGCTCGTCTCCTTATCGGCCTTGGCAAACGAACTAAAAGCCCCTGTTTTTACCCATATTAGCGAGACGCAAAACGAAGTTGACGGGTGCCTTGAGCGCCATGGCGACACCCCGGCTGTCTACTTTGAAAAACTCGGTTTATTTAACTATGGTGGCGGCGGCTTTCACGGCGTCTATTTAACCGATCAAGACATGGAGATTTTCAAGCGTCGCGATCTTCATCTCGTCACTTGCCCGAGCAGCAACACCAAACTGGCGAGCGGCATCGCTCCGATTCAGAAGTTTTTGGATTATGGAATCAACCTCTCGCTCGGCACTGACGGACCGGCCAGCAACAACAGTCTCGATTTCTTTCGCGAGATGTTTTTAGTCACCGGATTATCCAAACTCAAAACGATGGATCCGACCTCTTTAGACGGTTATCAAGTCTTAAAGATGGCGACGGTGGGAGGGGCTAGAGCCCTCGGCCTCGATGACGCCGATACCATCGAAGTTGGCAAGCTCGCCGATATCATCATGATCGACCTCAATCGCCCCAACATGCAGCCGCTTAATAACATCGAGAAAAATATCGTCTACAGCGGTTCAAAAGATAATATCAAAATGACGATGATCAACGGTCGTATCTTATACGAAGATGGCAAATTCTTTCTCGATGAACCGATCGAAGATATTTATAAGCGCGCTCAAGAAGTTACCGACCGCATTAAACAAGATATTACAAAATAGCCACATTTATAATCATATCGTTAGGAAACAATCCTCGAAAATTTTATAATTTATGAGGAGGTTATTTACTATGGAAAACCGCAAAGTTGTCATCATCGGAGACGGCGCCGTCGGCTCATCGACCGCCTTTGC
>CAYYIC010000058.1:0-3696 GCA_964471005.1 uncultured Staphylococcaceae bacterium
CGTTGGAGGAATACCCAAGCGGCTGAAGGGGTCGGTTTCGAAAACCGATAGAAGATGCAAGTCTTGCAAGGGTTCAAATCCCTTTTCCTCCGCCAGTAAAATATCTCGACGGCTCAGCCCGTCTTTTTTTATTTGACCGGGCGAATAAAGAAACGTCCATAGACTTGTTGGAGGTTGCTGACGTAAATGAAACTTTCTGAATCGATTTGGCGAATCAAATTAACAACCTTTTTGGTCTCATAACTCGAGACGACCATGTTGATGATGAAACGCGGCTCTCCGGAAAAAGCTCCGGTCCCTTTGATTATCGTCGCCCCGTGAGGAATATTTGCGAGTAATAAAGTATGTAAATTATCCTTCTTTGTCACGATCTGAATCTGAACTTTTTTGTTGCGAACATTGATAAAATCAATGACCAGCATCGTGGTAAAGAGGTAGACGATCGAGAATAAAACGCCGGACGCCGCCATGATCCACGCATCGTTTTCGGAGCCGACAAGACTCGGTGAGACAGCCATTAACAAGGCGTAAATAAGAATGATAAAAGTGTTGATTAGCATCGTATATTTGCCGGTTGGAGTTGATTTTTTAAGCGACACGTAGTAGGCGATGACATCAGCGCCACCGGCCGAGAGCTCATATTTAAAGGCCACTGCGCTACTAAGGCCCGTGCAAATGCCGGCGAACAAGGCGCGACTCAGCATACCACCGTGTAAATCGACAAACGCCCCCAAATCATTTAAAAAGGGGATGAGGGGAAAGAGGCTAGCAAAAAGCGAGACGAGAGCGACGTTAACTAATGTTAAGACCGCAAAGCGGATGCCAATTTTTCGAAATGCCAAAATAACGATTGGAATGTTGATAGTGATATAGAAGACGGAATAAATAATGTCGCGATATGGCTCAATCGAATCGCCGAGGATGAGTTGCGAAGCAAGACTGATTGTCTGCGAGATGCCCGACACGCCTCCAGAAACAAAAGAAAGTTCCGCTGATGCCGGTGTCAAAAAGCTGACCAATCCAACCGCAAAGACGGCCGCTGACAGAGCGCACATAAAAAGAGCGACCGCGTACTCGACGGTGTATTTTAACCAGATGTGATCAAGTAAGAAAGATTTGAAGCGACTCGCTAAAGTATGTTTTTTTGCCATCGTTAATTTGATCCTTTGATTATTGTAGCAAAAGCCTATAAAGATATACATTTATTTTCGGAAGATGCACTATTTTGCTTTTCAAAAATGTCAGTTGATTCTATATTTATATAGTGTTATGATTATCGTGCTATATGTTCGGATATAGGAGGAGTTGTCAATGAATATACTAAAGGCTATCGGTGCATTCTTCGTCCGCATCGGTCGTTGGATTAAAGATACGGCGTGGGTTCAGCCCCTACTTATAGTAGGTGCGATTTTTGCCGTCATCTTTTCCATTCCGTCAATTACTAGTTGGATCGAAGGCTTAGCTGAAGATGCTAAATCAAGCGAAAAATACTATCAAAAGTATCAACGTTCTCTCGCCGGTGGCGAAACGAGCGAAGCTGATAAGCTCATAGACGACATTCAAAATGGCGATGCTAAAACTAGCATTGGCGAAAAATTCTTCCTTGTCTTTGTCGCTGAAGACTGCCAATCCTGCAAAGAGAGTAAAGAAGCTTTTGAGGAGTTGGAAAAGAGATGGAAGGGCACTCTTGCCCCCAATAGCGACGACTTGGCCTTCAAGTTAGTTTCTATTTTTACCGACGAAGAGACTGATGAAACCACCTCGCGCGAAACAGCCTTTGTGCAATTTTTGAATCGCAATGGCGACTTTTTCACCGAAGCGGCACTTGTCGGCAAAGACTCATATTACTATTTGAATGGCCACAGTTCTGAAAACGACCTCGATACCCTCGAAGCTGCCGATCCGGAAAACTTCTTGACTCCGACAATTCTCCTAGTTGACTTCTCCTCCGAAGATTACAACGGCGTCAGCGAAGTGATGTTCGGCGTCAGCGGCGATACCAAACTTCAAAAGGCCGAGTTGCTCCGCGATTGTTGGGACCACGCCAATAAGTTTGAAGGCAAAGAATAATATTTAAATTATTGTAAAAATCGCCAATCGGCGGTTTTTTTATTTGCTTAGTATGAGAAGATGGGTTTTGCCATATAGATAGTGACGATTTTCGAATCCTTGATAAATCAAAGGTGATATTTCATCCTTGCTTTCGACGGCGATTTTAGTGCCTTTCCCCACGCTTGGAGAGATGAGAAGGCGGTTGAGAACAGTTTCATAATATCCCGAGGAATATGGGGGATCGACAAAGATGATGTCGATAATAATAGTATTCCTTTCTAGGTAGTCGATCATCTCATTAAAGTCACACTGATGAATTTCGACATTGGCTTCTTCTTTTAAGACCTGAACATTGCGGTTTATGACTTTGATCGGTTCAATATTACAATCGGAAAAATAAGCTTTCCTTGCTCCGCGTGAGAGGGCTTCGAGACCGAGAGCGCCGCTGCCGGCGAATAAATCAAGGGCGACGGCGTCCACCACTTTTCGCCCTAAAATCGAAAAGAGAGCTTCGCGAACCATGTTTTTAGTCGGCAAAACAATCTCGCTTGGCGGTGTTTCAATAATTCGTGAGCGATGCTTGCCGCCGATGATGCGAATCATTTATTTGCCTCGCAGGCACGTTCATAAAAAGGCGCAAAAATACGTTCATTGATTTCTTCGTATAAGGTGCGGACATCGCGATATGCAGCTAGATATGTGCGGACGGCAGGATGCTTTTCAAGAGCGCTTTTGGCGGCGAAAAGATTCTTCTGCAACAGCTTGACTTCATTCGAAGAATTATCGAAATGTCGCAGCGCATCATTGTATGATGACTCGGCGATGTCCTTCTGATAAGAAAGTTTCATGACCTCTTCATTTGCTTCCATCGCCTCTTCGGCGCTTCGCAAGGTCAAAACGCGCTCATCATTTGCAAGCGCGTCTTTTAAATTATTAATCTTTTCAAGCATCGCGGCATTCATATGTATCATAATAGCAAATCCGAACTAATCATGATACAATCTTTAAAGTAAAGATTATGTTTAAAATAGTTAAAGATTCTTCTCTTTCTCTGCGCAGCAAATCAAAACCGGTCGAACTTCCTTTGAACAAAGGCGACCGCGACTTGATTATGCGCATGTTCTCATATCTTAAAAAAACGCAAGATCCTGCTTTTCGTGAGAAACATCCCGCGATTCGCGAAGGTGTCGGGCTAGCCGCTCCTCAAGTCGGGGTTAATAAGCGCATGACGGTCATCTACTACCACGACAAAGAAGGAAAAGAAATTCAATACGCTCTCGTCAATCCACGGATCATCGAAAACAGCATCAAAAAATGCTATCTTCTCGCCGGTGAAGGTTGCCTTTCGGTCGATGAAAAACACGAAGGTTATGTCCTGCGCGATAATAAAATAGTAGTAACGGCTTTCGATGCTTTGACCTCAACAAACGTTGAGATTGTGGCTCGTGGCTATGATGCGATTGTCCTGCAGCATGAAATTGATCATCTCGATGGCATTTTGTATTATGACCGCATCAATAAAGATAATCCCTTTCAAGCAATCGATAACGCGATTGAAATTGGTTGAATAAATTTTCACGCTTTTATATAACCTGTCTTTAGGATTTAGCCCTCAAATGGGGTGTTAAACTTCTTCAGAATCTA
>CAYYIC010000059.1:0-3644 GCA_964471005.1 uncultured Staphylococcaceae bacterium
CCAAAGAATCGGTCGCTAACATGATGCGCGGTGAATTCGGCTACTATGGAGATATTAAAGGGGCTAATCCCCATCAGATGATTAATTATGCCAGCTGTCACGATAATTACACCTTATTTGATCAGCTTAACTATACTTTGGGAGATGGGCAGGGTATCACCGAACCGTCAATTTATGATGTGGCGGCGGCTTCCGTCGCTGTCAATGCGACAGTTCTCATGTCGCAAGGCATCGCCTTCATTCACGGCGCGGAAGATATCTTCAGAAGCAAAGTCGAGATGACTGTTGAGGAAAATAATGCCCTTCCCGAAGAGGAGCAACTTATTCCGTGGAATTCCGCGACTCCCGATATTAACCGCGATATTGTCGAGATGTATGGAAAACTTGTTTCTCATAACTCTTATAAGAGTCCGGACCGCACGAATTCCTTTAAGTATGATCGCAAAGTAATGTTGCTTTCCTACTTCAACGCTTATAAAGCGGCGGTGGCAGCCCGAGCGCAAGTCACACAATACGGCTATATGGCTGATCGCAGCTCAGTCGTTTCAACTTGGATGTCCGGAAATACGATTGGCATGTGGGTTAAGGGTGCGGGCGGAAAAAGTGATGTCTGCTTCTTCGTCAACGGCCGCACCTCACCAAATACAATCAGCTTCAGTAATGTCGCGACATCTAATGATGTATTCAATTCCCTGTCGTGGTATGAAGGATACGAATACAGCAAAGGAGTCGGCAATATTACTCTCAATCAAAAATATCTTGGATTACTATTTACGATTTAGGCACGAAAAACAGCAAGTTGTAATTTTTTATTTGACATATGCATGGCTTAGTGTTAAAAAATTAGTAAATATAGTTAAAAAAACTTTTATCTTTTTGTTATCTAATGCATAGGAGAAACCTTATGAAAAAAATGAACATGTTATGGACAAAAATAGCGGCGATTGCTCTTGGAGCGGTTTTAACCGCTGGAGTGGGCTTCAGCGTGTCATCGGCTGCAAGTAAATTAAAAGAGATAAAGGCTGATTATTCTGGCTACTCTCTTGTCGGATCGATGACGACACCTGGTTGGGATCTCTCCAATCATACGTATGAACTTGTTTCTATTGGCGGAACAGAGTATCAATGGATTGGCGTTTTAGAAGCTGGTGCCGAGTTCAAATTAAATACGAATAATGAATGGAGCGGTGTTAAGGGATATAGTGACTTGATGAATGGCGGATGCAAAGCCGATGGAACACTCTCTAACAATGGAGGCAATATCAAAGTTGAAACTTCCTACGAATTCAAAATCACTTATAACACTACTGAAAGTGTTTTTTCGGCCCAGTTAAACTGGGAAGATGCTTCAAAAACTGGCGTAAATAATGCTAAAATGCGCGTTTGGCTCAATCGTGGTGTTTACGAAGTGGACGGCGCTCTCGTTTGTCTTCAATATGGAGCTAGCGTTGACAACACGACTCGCATCGTCGCTCCGACAGGTTGGGTCGAAAATAGTGGCGTTGGTTCAGGCTTTTTCTACGCCTACTTCGATATTCCAGTTTTAACTGCCGGTCAGTATTTGCGCGTGGCTCGTTTGTCCGCTAATCGCGGAAAATTATGGAATGTCAGCACCACTCATAAATGGGGTGTCGGCGATAACAACAAAGTCTTCTATGTCGGCAACGATTGGAGCACTCTTTCAAATGGAATCGTGCCCGACGATGTCACGACACCGGTCGGCGATTTCTTAAAACGTGTTCTAGAGGGTTATTTAACCTGTTCAAGTAGCGCCGCCAATGGCTACAACGCCTTTCCGCAAATGGAATTAACTTTCTTTAAGAAAGCGGATAAGAATTGGAAAATTAATGGCGATTTATCTAGCATAAACATATGGGATTATTCTGGAACTGGGACAAGCGGTTACGGAAGTGATAAAGGCACTGGAACAACGGTTACCGGATGGGCAAAGTTTTCACGGCTTTCCACCGAATACGAAGCTCATAAGTCCGGCTCTGGTTTTATTAATCCTATTGAAAATGGTCGCAATATCGAAAACGTTATTCTTGTTATTATTGGACTTATTACGGTGTCAACACTTTCAGGTTTCTATTTTCTCAGTCGCAAAAGAAAAACTAGCCAATTCTAAACTTCATTGATACGATAAGGCGCCTTTGCTGGCGCCTTTTTTATTATCTTGTCGTTTGTCAGAAAAATTACTACAATTATATTAATAGCACTAACGCATTAAGCGTTAAGCAAAATAATGCCCAAAAAAGAAAAGAAGAAAAGCGAAATCGTCTCCGCTTATGACGAAGATGGTAATCCAAAGAAGGAATCTGGACGCACAAAAATGACTACGGGTTTCAAGATTTTTTATTTCGTGATGTACGCCGTCGGACTCGCCTTATCTTTAGGAGTCATTTTCTTGTTAGAAAAATGTTCGGCTTGACGCTCTATCGAATCGTTCCTTTTTCTATGAAGTCTTGTTACTAAGGAATTTATAATGTAATTTGGGGAGGAAGAGAATTATGAAAAATATTAAACCCGCATCGCTTTATGTAATTGTATTTTTATCGTTTGTCTTGTCTTCTTGCGGTAACAATCCAAGTATATCCTCGGAGACGATATCCAGCACATCAGTCGACCCCAATACAACTTATTCGGTGATATTTGATTTAAATTATGAAGGCGCGCAAGGCGCTCCCGCCATGCAAACGATTGCCTATCAAGGATTGGTCATCGAACCGACTGCACCAGTTCGCATCGGATATGATTTTGAGTGTTGGTCACTCGATTCCGATGTTTCGTCGGCATGGAACTTCGCAAGCGATACTGTTACTTCCGACCTCACCTTATATGCGTTTTGGAAAGTTGCTGAAGTACAAGACAAAATCTTTTATGTGGACATTCCTCCATTTTGGAAAAATGATAGTGCGACGGTTGCCCTTTACGCCTGGGAAGGCGACGACAAAAACGCTGAGTGGCCAGGTATAAAAATGAACAATGTCGCCGGCGATGTCTATGCCTATACCCTTTCCGCGCGTTTTACGAATTTTGTTTTTGCCCGCGTTTCGCCAAATGAGCCTATCGTCTATTGGAATTCCCAAACCGCGGATTTAAGCGTCTTACAAGCCGGTAATAATAATCTATATATCATAAGCGAAGAAATTGTGTGGTACGATAATAATCCGGCCAATGTTTGCGGCGGTACTTGGTCTATCTATTCGGTTTAATTTTCTATCTTTAGAGCGAACATAAAGGAGACTCTATATGTCTAAAATCAGAAAGATTACGTCCTTGCTTATAGCGGTGTTACTAGTCGCAAGTTGCGACGGAGGATCAAGTGGCGATAGCGAGTCGAATGGCTCAAGCGACACGTCAGAAAACTCAATCGAAGAAATCGAAAATTATGATGACTGGTTGAATACCTGGTCGGAGAGCAACCACCTATACATTCACTATTTAAGGCCGGACGCTCCGTTTGCCGAGTATGACGATTACGCTTTGTGGATCTGGCAAAACGCCCCCCAAGATCTCGAGGGATCCCTTTACTGTGCGACGCGCCAAAACGTCAAAGAGGCCTTCTATGAGATGCCTGTTGACTGGATGAGCAACGTTGGAGGAAGCGGTAACGCTTTAATGCAATCAGGGCGAATTGTTGA
>CAYYIC010000060.1:0-3592 GCA_964471005.1 uncultured Staphylococcaceae bacterium
AGATGAACTTTTCAACATTGCGCTTTTTCGCGATGTCGGCGATATTTTTTGTGCCGGTGACATTGACGTCATAGACGAGTTGATTAAACGAGCTTTCGACGGTGATGATGCCGGCGCAGTGAATGACGATTTGCGTCGCATCTTGGGATTTGAATGAGAGGAATTCTTCCACATCCTCGCATTTGCGAATATCCCCTTCCACAAAATGCATCTCTCCCTGAGAACTGTTTTCAAAGTCGCGTTTTTTATCGCGTGGTAAAACAAAGGCGACAATCGTTTTATTAAGTCCTAGTAAGAGATTGACGATCGTGCGACCGAGGTGTCCTGTCGCGCCGGTGATGTAGTAAATAATTTTGTTCATAAACACACCTCCTTCTTTATTATATAATAAAAAAGAGATAATTAACAACTAATCAGGATTATCCCTCGGTTAATATTTTTATTGTTATTTAACTAATAACAGCTGTGTGTGTTAATATAATAATATGATTAAAAAAGCGATTTATCCAGGTTCTTTTGATCCCGTGTCCAACGGTCATATCGACATTATCGAGCGCATCTCAAGACTTTTTGAACACGTGTTTGTGGTCGTTGCCGTCAATCCTAATAAACATTACATTTTTACCGCCGATGAACGCGTTGATATGCTTAAAAAAGCGACAGCTAATCTTACTAATGTCACCGTTGAAAAAAGCGACCAAATCCTCGTTGATTATGTCCGGCAAAAAGGCGAAGGCGTCATCATTCGCGGCGTCCGCAATGTCAATGACTATCAAAACGAAATCACGATGTATCAGTTCAATCATACCAGCGACCCAAGCATTGAGACACTGGTCATGTTCCCATCGAGCCACAATCTCTTTATTTCCGCTTCTTACATCAAAGAACTCGCGCTATTTCGCGCCGATATTACACCTTATGTCCCACAGGGGCTCGCCGATTTTATCGCGCAAAAAATCCGCGAAAGAAAATAGAATTCGCATCGCATTTAGGTCTAGTATTTTTTCATCATTTTTAGCTATCTAGATAAAGGGGGGTTGGGCATATGTTTATCTTTCGTCCTTCATTGAAAATCTTTAAGCGTACCCTCGACTTATACGAATATAAGCGCATTCGAAAAACGAAACCGTTTGCCGAGATGAGCGGATGGAAAGACGTTCCTTATCTCGACGATGGTAATGTTGAGCATCTTCTTGATATTTACCATCCTGTCCGGCAGCGGAATAACCACCTTATCTTGGACATTCATGGCGGTTCGTATGCTTTTGGCTTCAAAGGTCTCAACTACATTTTTAACTCCTATTTTGTCGCGAAGGGCTTTTCCGTTGTCGCCATCAACTATACCCTCGTAAAAAAAGGCACGAGTATCTACGATCAAATCCTCGACATTTTCGCCGCTCTGAATTTCCTTGAAAAGAACAAAGAAAAATATGGATTATCATTTGATAACTTCATTTTATTAGGTGATTCCGCCGGAGGCCATCTCGCCCTCTTGACTGATTTTATATTTAAATCGCAGGAAGCCCAAGATTACTACGGTATCAAGCGCCTGCCAAACATCAAGATAAAATGTGTCGCCACGAACTGCGGCGTCTATGATTTCGAGGAAGTCGTGGAATACGCTAAGCGCGTCATACACCATTCGGCGATGCCCTATTTATTTTCGCGCAAATACCTCGATGGCAACTTTCTGAAAATGAATAATCCCGCTTATTATTTAAGAAAAGTCCAACCTGATCCCGTTTTCGTTTCGTCATGCCATTATGATTTTCTTAAGAAACATAGTTTTATGCTTCACGAGGAACTCCTGCGACAAGGGTTGACCCATCAATATGAGTTTGAGCCGTCTCTTGATCTAAAGATTGGCCACGTTTACAATTTGGTTCTTCCAAACAGCAAGCAAGGCAAAAGAACCAACGACGCGATGGCCGAATTTTTTCTTCGTGATTTCTCTAAATAGAAGCACTTTTATAATTTTCCTAGAAAATTACTTTTGGTTGCGCGCATAGCGAAGATAATATAAGATTTATGTGCTATGAAATTAAATCAGAATCAAACGCCGTTTCTCGATGCCTTAATCAAATACGTCAACGAAAATATCTCGCCTTTTGATGTTCCTGGACATCACATGGGCAATGTCGATAACCGCTTAAAAGATTTTTTAGGTGCGAAAACCTTTCGCAGCGATGTCAACGCCCCCATCGGACTTGATTCCCTGCAGCATCCGACCGGAGTCATCGCCCAAGCCCAAAAATTAATGGCTGATTTTGCCGGCGCCGATCACAGTTTCTTTCTCGTTAATGGCACGACGAGCGGCATCATCGCGATGATCATGTCGGCCTGCAAAGCCAAAGACAAAATTATCTTGCCCCGCAATGTCCATAAATCGATTATTAGCGCTTTAGTATTGTCGGGTTCGATTCCGATTTATGTCATGCCAAAAATCGATCGGCAATTAGAAATTGCTAATCAGCCGAGCGTCGATGACTATAAGCGCGCAATTATTCGCTACCCGAGCGCCAAAGCAGTTTTAGTAATTAATCCCACTTACTTTGGCGCGGTCAACGATTTAAAAGAAATTACTACTTTTGCCCACGCCCACAACATGACGGTGCTCGTCGATGAAGCGCATGGCGCCCATTATTACTTTAGTAAAAACGGTCCTCTATCAGCGATGGCTTGCGGGGCTGACCTCGCCAGCGTATCCTTTCATAAAACCGGGGGATCTCTGACGCAATCTAGCGTTCTTCTTTTGCAGGGCAGTCGCGTCACTCCCAACGAGGTTCAAAAATCCTTAAGCATCATCAATACGACATCACCTTCAAATATCTTAATCGCCAGCATCGACGCGGCCCGCCACTTTGCCGCGACGAAAGGACAAGAGACGATGGATGAAGTTCTCGAGCTCGCTAAACATGCTCGCGAACAAATTGCCAAAATTAAAGGTTTTATTCCTCGCGGACGCGAGCACTTTTTGCAAAAAGGCTGTTACGATTACGACGAGACAAAGCTGGTGATTGAACTCGACCATCTCGATTTGAGCGGCTTCGACCTCTATTATCTCCTTAAGGAGAAATACCAGATTCAAGTTGAACTGGCTGAGACATACGTTATCCTAGGAATTCTTGCCATCGGTACAAAAAGAGAACATCTCAAGCATTTGTTCAACGCTTTAAAAGACATTAGCCGCGAGCATTATAATCGTAAAATCACCTATCCTCGCCATTCCTTCAGCGTCGGCTTTCCCTATCTCCTCGTCCGCCCCCGCTCAGCTTTTTATGCTCCGAGCAGAAGAATTTCGATCATGGATGCCGCCAATGAGATATCTAAAGAATCAATCATGATTTATCCCCCCGGTATTCCACTTATTATTCCCGGTGAGATTTTCACCAATGATTTGATTGAGCGCATCAAAACATATAAACAGACAGGAATCACGATGATTAGCGATTATAGCGATGACACCGTCAACGTGATCGATAAAGAGCACTGGAATCGCTTTTCTTCATATCAAAAGGCCTATCAAGATTATTCATCTAAGCGCATCACAACGCCACATAACGACGGCTACTCCATGCCTTTTGAGGGTGAC
>CAYYIC010000061.1:0-3557 GCA_964471005.1 uncultured Staphylococcaceae bacterium
TTCGATAACTCTTCTCTTCCGGCCCTCCTCCGATTAAGACGAGGAGATGATTTTTTGGTTGTTTTTGCCAGTAGGAGATGAGGCGCTTGTAGTTTTTGCGCGGAATAAATTGCCCGCAGGAAACAAATACCTTCTCACCATCGAGCTTAAGTCTCTTGCGAATTTCTACCTTTTCTTGCTCTGAGGTAGGCTTATCAAGAATTTCCTTTTCATAGATGGTTGAGTAAGGATAATTGATAATTTTATCTGGTTCTGCGCCATAGTGGATCAGGTATTGATTGGAGTTTTCATCAGGGGAAAAATAGAGATTCGCCCCGCTGATATAATGCGTTTTTATTCTTTGAAGAACAGTGGTCTCGTTTTGGCGAATAATGCCACCATTAATATAAAAAACATATGGTTTGCGGTGTTTTTTTAGATAATCAAGGGCCGCCATCTCGCTAAAAGTGTGCCAGCCATTCATAATCACCATGTCGTATTGATGACTTTTAAGATGCCTCACGACGCCCCTTGAAAGATGATTGTCGTGGCCGATATTTAAACCTTTGATGTAGACGGTTTTAAACTTGATATTGTCGCTACCATAAAAGCGCGGATCGCGGTCGCTATCCGTGCGGCGTTCAAAAAGCGCCGTCACTTCGACTTCCTTGCTGAGCTCATTAAAAAGCCTTACTTTATAAGGAGCCTGATGATTAAACACGAAGAGTACTTTCATGGCGAATCCTACTTGTTAATTATACATTGTATCAATATGCTAATATAATAAAATATCAGGAAACAAACGAGACATGAGCTGGGAATTATTCTTCAAACAAGTCGCACAAAAAGACTATGCGAAACGCCTCAAATCTTTTCTTGATGAAGAATATGCAAGACACATCGTTTATCCCCCTCGTCATCTCGTGTTTAACGCCTTTAATTTAACCTCACCGGAGACTATCAAAGTCGTCATTATCGGCCAAGATCCCTATCACGAACCCGATCAGGCGATGGGCCTTTCTTTTTCGGTGCCATCTTCCGTTCGCTTGCCGCCGAGTTTAGTCAATATCTACAAAGAGATGGAAAGTGATCTTGGGATTAAGATGAAAAACGATGGCGACCTAACCTATCTCGCTAAGCAAGGGGTTCTCCTCCTTAACGCCTATCTCACCGTTCGCAAAAGCGAAGCCCTTTCCCATCGCTTCCCTGAGTATGAACAATTTATGGACGACGTCCTCAATTACATCAATGAATTGCCGCAACCCATCGTTTTTCTTTTGTGGGGCGGTTTTGCCAAAAGATACCTCAAGAAAATTACTAACCCTCTTCACTATGTATTGACTTGCGTACACCCTTCGCCTTTAAGCGCGAATCGCGGTGGCTGGTTCGGCAATCGTCATTTTTCGAAAACAAATGAATATCTAAAACGGCATGGTTTGTCGCCAGTTGTCTGGGAAAACTAAAAGGGTTATACTAACTAATAGGGAGCTCACGCGTGGGCTGAGAATACCTTGCGACCGAAGGAGACCTGACCTGATCTAGGTAATGCTAGCGGAGGAATGAAGTTTAGCTTTTATTCCTCGCTTATTGAGGAATTTTTTATGGATAGAACAGCAAAAATCATGCACTACGCCGCCGCCGGTCTCGGCTTTCTGGCGACGCTCTTTTTTATACTGCCGCTTTATACGGCAAACGGAAGCACCTATATCGGCGCCCAAATTATCTTCGGTTTTAAAGAGGCTAACTTAGATGTCTTCAGTTTCCTGGCTTTCATGCTTCCCTCGGCTGCTTCGATGGTTTTGCTAATTAAAGCGAAGCATTCTGAATCGGTGGCAACGCTTCTCTTTCTCTTGTCTGGCTTAGTTCTCATCGCCATCCCTGAATTTACCAAAGCCTTTAACGAATCTCTCGGTTTGACAATCATTCTTACCACACAAGTTATTCCGATCGTCTTTTCTTTCGTGGCCTCTTTGTTCTGCTTGACTCTCGCTATCAGAAAGAACGAATTTACCACTTATCAAATCGTCGAGATGGCGATGCTTGTCGGCATCGCGATCGTCCTTGATTTACCGGGCCTAAAAGTTAAACTTCCGGTTGGGTCAATCGGCTTTACGATGGTTCCCTTGTTTATCTTGGTTCTCCTTCAAGGCCCGATTAAAGGTTTTATCGGCGTGGGCCTCGTCTACGGCTTTGTAACCTGCGTTCTCGATGGTTGGGGCTTGGCGTATTTTCCTCTCGACTATTTACTTGGCTATGGTTCCTTGGCTCTATTAGGTATTTTTAAATCTTATATTCTTAACGAAAACACGACAAAAATTAATATAAATGGTGTCATCTATTTATCAATCGGCGTGATTATTTCGATTGCGGGAAGGCTTTTAGCAGCGACGATTTCCGGTGTCGTCTACACCGAATTAAATTTTTGGGGTTCGCTGGCGGAGAATGCCGTCCCAATTCTAATCAGCGGAGGAATCGTCCTCGCCACTCTCATCGGACTTTATGATCCTTTGATTCGCATCAACCTCATCCTTAAAAATCGTTTGGCCTAGTTTTAGCGATACTTTCTTTTCGTAATTATCGGCGATTATGCTATATTGTATTCGCTGCAAACTTTAAGTTTGAATACGCTGGAGAAGTCTATGAACGAAGAAAACAAAGAAATCGTCGAAGTCGAAGAAGAAAAAGATCTAAAACCCGTCGCGGAACCAAAGGTTGAGGAAGTTCCCCTTCCCGAGCCAGAAGTAATTGAATACGACACTGATAATCTTAAAAAGATTGAAGAGGCTCGCGAAGTTTTTCTCAAGCAATATAAAGTCCAAAACATCGTCAAATGGATTGTTTCGGTCGTCGCCTTAGCCTTAATTATCGTCGGCTGGCTCGTCTTTCTCGACATAAGTGTCTTTCTGACAATCGGCATGGTCGGAGCGTCCTTGCTCCTCATCCTTTTATACAATTTTTTCATCAAGCGCTATCTCAACGGCAAGATGAAAATCTATTTTGATGAGTTTTATAAAAACACGACCGAATTCATCTTTGATGGCGCCGACTACGCGGATGTCGCCTTTCAAGTCGAAAGCAAGATCGAGGCCGTCCAGTTTACCGAAAATGAAATCTATAAAGATGTCATTCAAGTCGGAAGCCGCAATCTGACGACTTACAAATACAAAGGTATGCCGATTTCTGTGTGTGACGCCGCCGGCCAGACCAAAGGCGCCAAGCAGCTTGTGCCAGTCTTTGTCGGCAAATATTTTATGGCGGAAAATAGCTACGACCAAGACGAGCCGATCATCGTCTATCTCAAAGGCAACGAGAAATCTTTGCCTCCGACTAATGTCGCCCATCTTAACGTCGTAAGCGACGACAAGCAAGTCGCCGTCTATTCAAACAATGCCGAGGCCGCAAAGTATCTTAATAAAAAAGTTTTGAGCGCCCTTAAAAAGATTGCAACCGATGAGGTATTAGTTGATGTCGCTATCGCTATCCGCAAAGGCAAAACCTTTGTCTGCGCCGGCTATGATGATGTCTTAATGGTTTTACCATTAGAAAAGCCATTTAATCCCAAAGCGACGCGCAGTTAC
>CAYYIC010000062.1:0-3550 GCA_964471005.1 uncultured Staphylococcaceae bacterium
AAAACCTACCCCTTACCTTGCCGCTTCTCGTGACGAGGAGCTTAGTCGTCTTTCCTAATACGAACCAACCGATCGAGGCGGCTCGGCCTTTTTCGATGAAAGCCATCGAGGAAAGCCGTGACAATGCGAGCTCGCTTCTTTTTATCGTGAGTCAAAAAGACCCGAATATAGATGATCCCCTTCCCGAAGACTTATATCAAGTTGGCACATTGTGTCGCATCATTTCCTTCGGCGATCAAAAGCAGTTTTATCGCGTTCGTGTGACCGCTACTAAGCGGGCCGCCATTCAATCTGTGCGCATCGAAGACAATCACTACGTCGCCGATGGTGTCGTCCTTGAGGACCTCCCGAGCGACGCTAACGAAACGGCGGTCATCGTTCGCAATATTCTCGAGCAGATCGAACAGATGCCAAGTCTTTCTCGAAGCTTTCCACGCCAAGTGGTCAGCTCCTTATCCAAAGGCTTATCTCCGACCGAGCTGACCGACACGCTCGCCACGTATTTAAATATGCCGAACGAGCAAAAACAAGCTTTGCTTGAAGAACTCGATATCAACAAGCGCCTGATGCTCATTTTAGACGTCATCAATCAAGCCAAAGCCGTCATCGAAATCGATAAAAAAATTCAAAACAGCATTCAGAAATCAACCGAAAAGAATCAGCGCGAATACATTCTTCGCGAGAAGATGAAAGCGATTAAAGAAGAGCTCGGAGAAACCACGCTCGGAGAAGACTCAGAAGAAGACATTCTAAAAAAGCTCGACGCCAATCCCTTTCCGGAATACGTCAAAACGAAAGTCAAGGCCGAGTTTAAGCGCTTTGAGATGATGCCCCAGGCTTCGCTCGAAGCTTCTCTGATCAAGAGTTACATCGATTTAATCATGAATCTTCCGTGGTATCAAAAAACGGAGGATAACGATGTCTTAGTCGATGCTGAACGCATTCTCAATGAAGATCACTATGGACTTGATAAAGTTAAAAAGAGAATCATCGAGTATTTAGCCGTTAAGAAGATGACCGGCAATCTAAAAGCGCCAATCCTCTGCTTCTACGGTCCACCCGGTGTCGGTAAAACTTCGCTCGGCAAGTCGATTGCTCGGGCTCTAGGCCGCAAATTCTTTAAAGCCTCGCTAGGCGGCATTTCCGATGAAGCGGAAATTCGCGGACATCGACGTACCTATGTCGGAAGTATGCCCGGTCGCATCATCAGCGGTATGCGCAAAACCGGTGTCATCAACCCCGTCTTTCTCCTCGACGAAGTCGATAAGCTTTCCACTTCTTATAAAGGCGATCCGGCCAGCGCCTTGCTCGAAGTTCTCGATCCCGAACAAAACTTCGCTTTCAACGACAATTATGTCGAGGAACCCTACGACCTCAGCAACGTCTTATTCATCGCGACGGCGAACTACCTTGAAAACATACCCGCCCCCCTTCGCGATCGTTTAGAGCTAATTGAGGTGAACTCATACACCGAACTGGAAAAGATACAGATCGCCAAGCATTTCTTGCTTAAAAAGCAAATGAGAGCCAACGGCATCGAAAACAAGAACATCAAGTTTAGCGACGAAGCCTTTCAATATATTATTCAGTACTACACTCGCGAAGCCGGCGTCCGCGAATTGGAGCGTAAAATCGCGGCCGTCATTCGCAAGATCGTCGTCGAAATCGTCAAGAAACCCGATTTAAAAGTTTTAGAAGTCGGTCCCGAAGATATTCGCAAGCACCTCGGCATCGAGATTTTTGAAAACACCAAGAAAGAAAAAGAAAATCAAATCGGCGTCGTCACCGGCTTGGCCTACACCGAATACGGCGGTGATATCTTGCCCATCGAAGTCAACTACTTCCCCGGCAAAGGTAACCTCATCTTAACCGGTAAACTCGGCGACGTCATGAAAGAGAGCGCCAGCATCGCCCTTGACTATGTCAGAAGCAATGCCGTCAAATACGGTATCGATAGTGAACTATTCGCTAAAAACGACATTCATATCCACGTTCCGGAAGGGGCCGTTCCCAAAGATGGTCCGAGCGCCGGGGTGGCGATTACGACCGCCATCATCTCCTGCCTCACCAGGCGGGCGGTTGACGCCAATGTGGCGATGACGGGCGAAGTTACTCTGCGCGGATACGCCCTACCCATCGGTGGCCTGCGTGAAAAATCGCTCGCGGCCTTAAGAAGTGGCATCAAAACCATCATCGTCCCGAAAGAGAATCAAAAAGCGGTCGACGAACTTCCTAAAGAAGTCAGAGAAGCTCTCAATATCGTCTATATGAAGACGGTGGACGACGCTTTAGATGTCGCCTGCGTTAAATAATGATCGACTTTCGCAATGTCTATTTTGTTAAAAGCGCGCCGTCGGCCTTACAAAGGTCCGACGGCCTTTTCGATATCTTGTTCGTCGGTCGGAGCAATGTCGGAAAATCCTCGCTCATCAACGCATTATGCTCGCGTAAAGACTTGGCGTTTACTTCTTCAAAACCCGGTCACACAAAATTGCTCAATTACTATCATGTCGATAATAAATTTTATCTTGTCGATGCGCCGGGATACGGCTATGTAAGCAGAGGTCCTAAAGATGCTTTTTCGGAGATGATGGAAGGCTATTTTGCGACCTCAAAACCGCGTCTCGTCATCTTCTTATTCGATAGCCGAAGAATTCCTCAAGATGATGATGTTTCATTCATGGATTTTCTCCAAACAAAGCAAATTCCGCTGTTCCTTGTGATTACGAAAGTCGACAAAATTAATCAGAGTGGCAAGGCTCTAATTCAAAAAAATATGCAACCTTTTTCAAACGTTATTCCAAATTTAAATTATCTTCTTGTCAGTGTTAAAAACAAGGATTCTATTGTTGCACTAAAGGCGAAAATATCACAAATGATCTAGTTTTTTTATCTATTTTATTGCCATGATGACCAAATGAAGTATAATGAAATCGTGGTATTTGAAAGGGGATAATTCATGAAAAAAACAAATACGATATTTTTGCCTTTGATTCTGACAGCCTTTCTTTTAGTGGGATGTAAGGGAGCAAAAATCACTTATGATGAAGCCGTTTTAAAAGTGACAGCAATTCAAGAACACTATGACGATGAAGATGTAAAAGTGCCGAGCAAGATGGAATTGGTATCTGAATTTAAAGGTGACATTTCTTCCACTGAAACAGGCACATCAAAGCAAACGGTTCGATATGATGGTGACGCAAAGTATTACTTCATGGGTTCGGAATCGACAACGAGCGAAGAAACCGAATATACGAAGATATGGATATATTACGACGTCAAAGCCAATAAGACTTATGTCGTTTCTGAAGACAACGATGCTAAAGAATATAGCGTCCTCGACGGCGATCAATTTGCCGACGCCACCTCTGTCATAAGCCCAGTTTTAGTTATTCAGTCAGTGATGGTTTATGGGCTTCCAATGTATCTTGAGATTACTGAAGGCGATGAAAGAAACATCTATCGTTCAAGCGGAGAAGGAAGCATCTATTTCAAAGTTTTTGAAGAGGACTCTGATGCTTTTGTCGAGGTCGAAATAGCAAACTTTCTA
>CAYYIC010000063.1:0-3463 GCA_964471005.1 uncultured Staphylococcaceae bacterium
AGTTGCCGAGCGTCAGTTGTCCTGTCGGTTTAATGCCACTTAAAACGCGGTTCATATTCCTTCCTCCGTTTAAGTCTTTCTTATTATATGCGCGAAACGAGGGAGTGTCAATTTAGCCATAAGGGCTACGATGCCAAAAAACTCTCTACTCAATCGTTCGTTTGTGATAGTATTAAACATAGAAATTATGATAAAAATTTACACATCACCCAGTTGCTCCAGCTGCCGCAAAGTTAAAAAATGGTTCGAAGACCAGCAAATTCCCTTTGAAGAAAGGAATATATTTAATGCCGCTCTCGATCCAACTGAATTAAAAGAAATCCTCTTCAAATCTGAAAATGGAACTGAAGATATCATTTCTGAACGCAGTAAAATCGTCAAAGAAAAAAAGGTTAACGTCGACGACATGACCATTTCTGAAATGATCAGTTTTATCCGTGAAAATCCTTCGGTATTAAAACGTCCAATCGTCGTCAATGATCGCCGTATCCAAGTTGGCTATAACGAAGAAGAGATTCGCTCCTTTATTCCGCAAGCCCGCCGCATTTTTGAAAAGCATTGCAATGCCGATGAATGCCCCGACTTCAATAACTGCCCGCACGCCCGAGACAGCATTATCGACAAAAAATGATTTTTTTGATTGAAAATCAATTTAATATCTTCCTTCGAGAAAATGCCTTATGGATTGCCCTTTCTTTTGCATTAATAATTATCGCCGTTCTTCTTCTTATCTTCCTTACTAGCAAAAAAGAAAGTCAGAAAACGACTAAAGCCGCTTTCGATGCAACGGCTTTTTTGCAGGCTTTAGGAGGACGCCAAAATGTCATTTCGCTTTCTTTCAAAGGATCTCGCCTCATTCTTGTTATTAAAGAAAAAGATCTGCTTAAAGAAGAAGATTTAAAAGCACAGGGCGTCTTATCGATAATTAAGATGGCGAGTAAAATTACTCTCGTCGTGTCCGATTCAGCTGAACATATCGCTAAAGAATTGAAGATAGATTAAAAGCAATGCCTAGCGATGTCTTCACTTGGAAGACCCATGACATTATCGTAACTTCCGACAATGTGGTCGACGAGAGAAAACCCGTCTTGAATTCCATAAGCACCGGCCTTGTCAAGTGGCGAGCCGGTTTTTATATATCGCCTGATTAAATCATCATCGAGAGTATTAAAATATACTTCGGTTTTAACGGTGCGATTTATTTCACGATATTTATTGATAAAAGTATATCCGCTCAGGACGATGTGTCGTTTTCCCGATAACTTTTTTAGCATCTGATAAGCATCATTTTCATCGCGGGGTTTACCAAGAATTTCCTCGTTGATAATGACGACCGTGTCGCAAGCCAAAACATCATCATTGGGATGAGTTTGAAAGACGCGATAAGCCTTTAAGCGCGAGACATCAAGAGGATGTTCGTGGGGGTGTTGGCGGCTTTCATTTTCATCAATTTCCGGATTGATGATGACAAAATCACGGCAAATCTTAGCAAAAAGCTCTTTTCTTCGCGGTGATTTTGAGGCGAGTATCAACATATTAGTTTTGATTCATGATGACGGGAATAATCATCGGATTGCGTTCCGTTTGCGCGAACAAATACTTGCTCAAAGAATTGCGAATCGTGTTTTTGATTTCGTTAAATGTTACTTTTCCCGACATAACTTTCTGAAGTTCGCTAGTCAGAATTCTTTCGCCCTCCGCGATTAATCTCGAGTGGTTGGCTAGGACAAATCCCCGCGTATGGATAACCGGTGGGACGATGAGTTTATTGGCTTTCGAATCGATGCTGATCAAAACGGCGACCATGCCATCATCTTTTAATATTTCGCGGTCACGGATGACGGCGGTGCTAAGTCCGTTGATATCGCGTCCGTCAATATAGAGGGAATCGGCGGGAACGCGCGGTCCGACGCTAACGCGCCGCTTTCTTAAAATAATGGTGTCTCCATTGGCCATCACAAAGGTGTTTTCGCGATTCATGCCCAAATCTACAGCGATGTCAGAATGGAGTTTTAGCATGCGATATTCGCCGTGAATGGGCATGAAATAGCGCGGGTTTATCATCTTGAGCATCAAGCGCAATTCCTGCTTGGCTGGGTGGCCGGATGAGTGGATATTTAAAAGGATGGAATTCGTCAAGACGATGGCGCCACGGCGGACGAGCTGATTGACGATGCGGTCGATTAAGACGCCGTTTCCAGGAATGACGGAAGACGAGAAAACAACGGTGTCTCCGGGGCTGATGCGCAGGGATTTATGCTCGCCATTAGCAATTCTTGCTAAGGCGGCCATCGGCTCGCCTTGTGAACCGGTGCATAAGATGCATAGTTCACTCGGCTTATAATTATTGATGTATTCAAGATCGACGATGTTGGCATCGCTTACTTTGATGTAGCCCATGTCGCGCGAGGCGGTGACGGCGTTTTCCATGCTTCGTCCGACGATGGCAATTTTACGGTTGTGGCGAATTGCGGCCTCGACGAGCTGCTGAATGCGTGAGATATTGCTGGAGAAGGTCGAGACGATTAGCCGCCCGTCGGCTTTTCCAAATATCTCGTTGATGCCGGCGATGATGCTCGTCTCACTCGGCGTATATCCTTCGATTTCGGCGTTGGTGGAGTCGCTAAGCAAAAGTTCGACCCCTTCAGAACCGATGCGGGCGATTTTATCTAATTCGATATCGGGTCCGACCGGAGTCAAGTCGATTTTAAAATCACCGGTGTGGACGATGCGGCCGTCGGGCGAGTCAATGCAGATGCCATAGGCATCAGGAATGGAGTGGGTGACGCGAAAAAAAGTCACGACAAAGTCGTCGATGTGAAAGGCGGCGCTACTATCATATTCGACGATGCGCACTGGTTCTTTGATGCGCATGTCTTCAAGTTTATGTTTGATGAGGGCAGCGGCGAGTTTGGGAGCGTAGATGACGGGAATGTGGACGGTGCGGATCAAAAAGGGAATCCCGCCGATATGATCTTCATGACCATGGGTGATAAAAAGGGCGCGAATTTTACTGCGGTTATTTTTTAGATGGGTGTAATCGGGTATGACATAGTCAACACCTGGCATTTCTGCACCAGGAAACATGACGCCGGAGTCGATGATTATGATCGTTGACTCGCTTTCGACGACATACATGTTCTTGCCGACTTCTCCAAGTCCGCCCAAGGCATAAACCGATATGCCACTAGAAACAGAATGATACATATTAAATCTCCTAAATAGATTCGAAAATTAGCAATTATGAATAGCGTTTTCAGAATTAAGCATAGTTATTATATAAAAGCGTGAAAATTTATTCAACCAATTTCAATCGCGTTATCGATTGCTTGAAAGGGATTATCTTTATTGATGCGGTCATAATACAAACCCGTTTTTAGGTTTTAACACCCAATTCTTTAGGATTTTAATTTTTTTTGGAAGATATTACTTACTATGTAAGTAAAATTCTTGCAATTTTTTT
>CAYYIC010000064.1:0-3322 GCA_964471005.1 uncultured Staphylococcaceae bacterium
GTCTTAAAATAACAATTCGATCTGCTAGCGTAAGCGCCTCTATTTGGTCATGGGTCACATAGATCATTGTTGTTTTTAAACGGTTATGGATATGCTTAATTTCTTTTCTTGTTGAAGCTCTTAGTTTAGCATCCAAATTTGATAAAGGTTCGTCGAGTAAAAAGACTTTTGGCTCACGGACAATAGCTCGTCCCAACGCCACTCTTTGTCGTTGTCCGCCCGATAGAGCTTTGGGTTTACGAGTCAGAAGTTCTCCAATTTCTAATATTTCAGTGGCTTTTTTAACTCGCTCGTCAATTTCTTGAGGATTTTCTTTCCGGAGTTTCAAACCAAAGGCCATATTTTGATAAACCGTCATATGCGGATACAAAGCATAGTTTTGGAACACTAAGCCAATACCGCGCTTGTCGGGTGCTAGTCTCGTGACATCCTCATCGCCAAACCAAATTTCGCCGGAAGTTGGTTCCAAGAGTCCGGAAATCATATAAAGGGTTGTCGATTTTCCACAGCCAGACGGACCTAATAGCCCGATCAGCTTGCCGTCGGGAATGACCACATTAAAATCATTGACGGCCACCGTATCTTCGATATTTTTCTTGGGATTTCCCGGAAAAACTTTCGTAAGATTCTTAAGTCGAATTTCCATATTAATAATCTCTCCTATGGGTTATTTACATTGTGATTATATCACAGGGGCATAGCGAAATAAACAACTACTTCGAACCGCTTACATAATGTAACGGTAGCATAATTAAAGGGCTTAAAGGGCTATGTTTACAAGTTAAATGACGCCCCGGAATGAGAGGCTTCGTACTCGTCGATGTTCTTATAAATTGTCTTGGATTCCACATCGACAGAGTAAATTCCCAACATATAATCAGGAAAAGACTGATTGTTTTTTGTAAAGAAAAACATCGAGACCGAAAAGATGATTGGAATGCCGAAAGTAAACACGGAAGCGATGATTTCGACGAAAAGAAAAAGAGTGAAGCGGAGCAAGAAACGGCCCGTCTTCGGCGAGACGGCATCGGTAGTGATTAAACCGATATGAAAAACTTTACGCCCAAGTGTCTGTTTTCCCCGAGAAAAAATAAGGGGAAAAACCAATTCAAAAACAAGCAAGCTCATAAGAATCGAAAAGGGCAAGATGAAAATGGTCGAAAACACCAAAATTACCCGCGAAGCGACGCTGTAATCGGGGTGCGAATTTAGATAAGCGTAAGCGACATCTTCAATAGCTATTTGGTAAAAGGCGTCCATTTTTTCCGCTGAATACGCCGGATTAGCGATGATGCTTGTCTGCTCGCTATTCTCATAGACGAAATAATCCCCGGCGATGGCGTTCTCGCCGATTTTTTGATGATTGTAAAGATTAATTCCGCCTTCTGGATCGCCCTGGTCAAAAAAGGTCGGGTTGGTATAAAAGCCAACGAGGGCTGCTTCGTATTCGATGATGACATTGGCGTAGTCGGTATCGGAAGCATAGAAGTCCGTAATCAAATCATAATTATTTTGTTCGTTCAACACGTAGAGGTGCGATTCCGCTTGCAGCCTTTCGCGCGTTTCTAGGGCCTCGGTAAAAACCTTCTGCCTCTCAGCGACGGCCCGCGTCCCAAGAAAGAGCAATGAAGTCATGATTCCGACGCAAAGCATATCAAACATAAAGGCTAAAAGGCGTTTAGAGTATCTTGCTTTTTGATAATCTAGTTCGATGCTTTCAGCGCTCGGTGAAACTTCAATCATTTCTCATCTTCCTTAATTTTCGAAATGCGAAAGATATTGGTGTCGAAAACCATTGTTCGTGCCGCAAAATCATGAACGCTTCGGCCATCGCTAGAGATAGCCATAACAATCAGGGAAACCAAGCCGATAGCGAATGAGGCCAATCCGATCGACATATAAGTTAAAGAGAAGCCTCCAATCGATATAATCGGTAAATAAAAAGAAGTATAGCCCCAATTTAGAAAGGGGATAAAAACAAGGGTGACGGAAAAAGTCATAATTTCTAAGAATCCGCGCAGCAGGATTTGACCGCTGTTTGGTTTTTCGCCTCTAACATTGACGAGGGTCATGCCCATGGCCCGCTTGGCCAAAGTGCGACCATCATTTCTAATGATCGGCACGAGAATATAAAAGAGTAAAGCCACGAAAATATAAGTCAGGCCCGAAGCTAACGAAGAACGCGCCATCATCTCTTCAACAATAGCGGCGTAGATATCGTATTCGGCGACGGTTGACGGCAAATTCGAATAATGTTCGCGGGCGATGGTTAACTTATTAATAAAGTAAGTGCTGAAGCTTTCAAAAGTCGCCACCGCATTTTCTTCGGTGCTGCCGCTTTGCGCAGCGCTCAGGCGCTCTTTTACTTCGCTTTTAAAGATAGCGGCGTCATCAATAGTGGCGGAATATTGCCAAAAAGGGCTTGTGTTTTCGCCTTCGAGTTCTTGTGGTAATCCGAGAATTGCCTGGTTAAAATACGCCATGGTTTGCTGCTGGTGCTCAACATAATAAAAAAGTAAGGCGTCGTCTCGAATGAAAACTTCAGAATCAGATGAAAGCTTCGCTGCTAGATAGGCGGTAAACATCGCATCATCTTTGATGGGTTGTTCACTTTCATCTAGTTTATAAAGGTGTGTCGCTAGGGCGCTCTCGCTCATGACATCGATTTGCGCGGTCGCTTGTTCGGACATGGCTTTAAAATCGGTTAATGGGACAGCTACTAATCCCGAAAGAATCATGCCCGAAAGGGCCACGATGCACATATCGATAATCGCGCCGAACATCCGCTTCGTTTTTTTAGCGAGCAGCATGTGGAGCGGAGTCTTATTTTGTTGACTTTCATCTTTGATGAGGCCGTTTGTCGTGTGTTCCATTATTTATTCCTTTGCTGTCGATAAGATATAAAAAATAGTATACACCATTTGTCATTTGGACTTAAGCGCATACTATTTTATTCTTTTAAGCTAACTTATTTGATAATTTCGGTAACGGAACCGGAACCGACGGTTCTGCCGCCTTCGCGAATCGAGAATTTTGTTCCCTTTTCAATGGCGACGGGGTGAATGAGTTCGACGGTGAGTTCGACGTTATCGCCAGGCATGACCATTTCGACGCCGGCCGGAAGAGTGATAACACCGGTGATATCAGTTGTGCGGAAGTAGAATTGAGGACGGTAATTGCTTAAGAAAGCTGTGTGACGTCCGCCTTCTTCCTTCTTTAAAACGTAGGTGCTAGCGGTAAACTTCGTGTGTGGCGTGACGCTGCCGGGCTTAGCTAAGACTTGGCCGCGGACGACTTGTTCGCGGTTGATGCCGCGGAGTAA
>CAYYIC010000065.1:0-3152 GCA_964471005.1 uncultured Staphylococcaceae bacterium
CGGCACAAGCGCCAGAAACTTCCATGTAAGGCATTAAGAAGCCGACGCCTTTGACAGTATTAAGAGGGAATTTATCGCTCTTATAAGTCGTGTGTTTATAGAGGTAATCAGCGCCTTCTTCTTGGGCGAATTGACCTTTGGCATCGACCATCTCTAAGGCGATGCGACCGGCTTTATTGGCCAGGCACTCCGCCACGCAGACGCCGCAACCAACGCAGTTGCGCGTCGATACTTGAATGCGGAACTTAAGTCCCTTGACGCTCGGTCCGACAGCATCCTTGACATCATTTTTGACGATATCAGGGGCCTTGGCTAACTCATTTTCGTCGATGAGGAAGGGGCGAATAGTGGCGTGGGGGCAGACAAACGAACAGGTGTTGCACTGAATACAGTTTTCTTTGATCCAATGGGGGACGACATCGGCGATGCTGCGCTTTTCTTTAAAGGTGATATTGTTGTCCATCGTGCCGTCGAGGAGTTCGTGTTCGGTGAACTTGCTGACCGGGACGGTATCGCCATCGAGAGAGCCGACGACATCGACGTAATTATCAAAATAGTCATCGCCCGTTTTAATGTGGACGCGCTTATAGGGGAGTTCAACCCATTTGGCATCGACGGCGACTTCGCGAAGGCCTTGCGTGCCGGCATCGATCGCCCGATTGTTCATATCGACAACTTCTTGACCTTTTTTGCCGTAAGCTTTTAAGACGAGCTTCTTCATCCAAGCGACTGCTTCTTCATAAGGCATAATCGTCTGATTGAGGAAGAAGAAACTGGCTTGAAGAATGGTATTTGTATGACGGCCAAGGCCGACTTCACGAGCGATTTTATTCGCATCGATGACATAGAATCTCGCTTTTTTCTTGGCGAGTTGGTGCTTGACGCGGTTTGGCATCATGGCGATGAGTGCCGCATCTTCCATATCGGTATTAAGTAGGAAGACACCGCCGTTTTTAAGATTCTTAAGCATGTCGAATTTCATGACATAAGTATCGAGAGAACAACTGATAAAATCAGCGTTGCCGATGAAGTATGTCGAATGGATTGGAGATTTACCAAAACGCAGGTGTGAACGGGTTACGCCGCCGGCTTTGCGCGAATCGTATTGGAAGTATGCTTGAGCATATTGACCAGTCGCATCACCGATGATCTTAATCGATGATTTGTTGGCGGAAACCGTGCCATCGCTTCCTAAACCATAAAATAAGCAGGAAGTATAGTCATTGTGAGGATGGAAGTCTTCGTCGATCGGTAACGAGAGATTAGTGACATCGTCAATGATTCCGATCGTGAAGTTGTGGAAAGGCTTTCTTTGAAGCATGTCGTAGACGGCTTTGACATCGCGAGGTGGGACATCTTTGCTCGATAAGCCATAGCGACCGCCGTAAACGGCGATATCGCGTCCTTCTTGACGAAGGGCGGTGACGACATCGAGGTAAAGAGGTTCGCCGGGAGCGCCGATTTCTTTGGTGCGATCTAAGACGGCAATACGTTTGACGCTATGAGGGATGACGCTGACGAGATGTTTAGCGGAGAATGGGCGGTAGAGATGAACTTTGACTAAACCGACTTTGGCGCCGCTCTTGCGGAGCTCATCGATAACTTCAAGGGCCGTCTCGGTAACGGAGCCCATCGCCACGATAACGTCTTCGGCGTGTTCATCGCCGTAATATGTAAACGGAGCGTAATGGCGTCCAGTCAGCCTCGAGGCTTCTTTAAAGTACTTTTCGGCGTATTCGAGAACTTTGGCGTAATGGCTATTTTGAGCTTCGCGACCTTGAAAATAAATATCTTCATTTTCGGCACCACCCCGCGTCACGGGATGAGTGTGGGGATTCAAGGCGCGATTGCGGAATTTCTCAACTTTATTAAGAGGGAGGAGTTTTTTCCATTCCGAATCATCGACGAGTTCGATATTTTGAATTTCATGTGAAGTTCTAAATCCGTCAAAGAAATGGAGGACTGGGGCTTCGGCGTCGATCGCGATTAAATGAGCGATGGGCGCTAAATCAGCGACTTCCTGAACGCTGTGGGATGACATGATGGTAATGCCGGTTTGACGGACGGCATAGATATCTTGGTGATCGCCGAAGATCGATAGGGCGCGCGTCGCGATGCTTCTAGCTGAAACATGTAAGACGGCCGGTAAGAGTTCACCGCACCATTTGTAGATGTTGGGAATCATCAAAAGCAAGCCTTGGCTCGCGGTGTATGTGGAAGCGAATGCTCCGCCTTGCAAAGCGCCGTGAACGACGGCTGATGCTCCGCCTTCGGACTGCATCTCAACGACTTTGCAGACGTTGCCAAAAAAGTTGACTTTGCCTTGTGAGGCATAGACGTCGACCAACTCCGCCATGTTCGTGCTTGGCGTGATCGGATAAATGCCTGCGACTTCCGTAAAGTTATAGCTCGCCAGAGCGGCCGCTGTGTTGCCATCGACCGACAGAAACGTCTTTTTAATTGTCATAAAAATTCTCCTTAAAAATACCTCTTATATTGTATGTGCAAAACCATCTTCTTTCAAGATTATATAAATATAAAAAAGGAAGCCAACTTTGATAGGGCTTCCATTTGTTTACTTTTTCGTTCTTTTGCTTTTTCGCTCGTTCTGTTCGAGGAGGACAAGTTTTTTTAAGACGCGAAGATCGGCGTCGTTTAGTTTGACACCGCGGTTAAAAAGACCACTGCTTTCAAAAATATACTTCTTAAAGACAAAATCGTTTATCGATTCAAATGCGGAAACTTCCTTTTTGGAGGCTTGGACTCGGGGTTGACGGGTCCTCTTACTTTCTTCATTGAGCTTAGAGGCGTATTCTTCCATTAATGGAAGTAGAGTGCGAACATCATATGTGAAATCCATATTCACTAAAGGATCAAAATACGAGAGGATTCGATTGATCACATCAGGAAAAAGACCCAGTTCTTTTGATAGGTGTTCAGAGGTCAAATACTTGCGCGGGCTTTTTTTGATGGCGGAAATGTACTTGCGCACATTTGTTAACGTAGGTCCATTCATAAATATCTCCTTTTATTTATTATATACTTAAAAAAGAGATGGACAATAAAGAAAAAACCGCACAAAGTGCGGCTTAATGGTCATGGTACACCGTGCAGGGATCGAACCTGTGACCCGCTGATTAAGAGTCAGCTGC
>CAYYIC010000066.1:0-3079 GCA_964471005.1 uncultured Staphylococcaceae bacterium
TGCTCGCACTGGCTGTGATGCCAGTAGTGATTGCGCTAGCGGAAAAAATAACGCTAGGTATGCGGGAGCGCATAACGGCGGGAAAAGACCTAAAGCCTTGGCTATGGTGGATTCCCTGAAAGTGCCACAGTGACGAAGCTTAGTAGAAATGCTAAGGTGGAACGCGGTAAACCCCACAAGCGAGAAACCCAAAATTGGTAGGGGAAGTGTACCTAGAGAAACGAATCGCGGTACGCATGCACATAGTGCATAGATAAATTGTTATCCTTGACAGAACATGGCTTACAGGGTCGGTACTCACTTAGGAGAAGTATGAATTTGCCAACAAAGATTACTATTTCGCGAATCGTCATCGTGGTCGCGATGTTGATTGCTCTTTTTATTTTGTCGTTGCTTAGCATCAACATTCCAATGTTGGGGAACACCGGCATAAATTTAGTGTATTTTATAACTGCCATCGCTTTTATTACGGCTTCTGCTACCGACTGGCTCGACGGATATCTCGCTCGCCGCAATAACCAAATAACCGATTTAGGTAAATTTCTTGATCCTATCGCTGATAAACTCTTAATTGATGGTCTTTTGATATTTTTAATTCTTGCTCCCGCTTATGCCCCTGCCAACCTCACCTTTTCAATGTGGTGTGCAATTATTCTCATCGCCCGCGATTTAGTCGTCGATGCTTTACGATTAATCGCCGTGACAAAAAATAAAGTTATCGCCGCTAATATTTTTGGAAAAGCCAAAACGGTCTTACAAATGGTCGCCATCATCGCCATTTTATTAAATGGATGGCCCTTTTCATACTTCGACTCTGGATTTCCTATCGGTCTTAAAATAGCTGAGATTCTCGTGTACTTAGCAACTTTTGTCTCGCTCTTATCAGGCATTATTTATCTCGTTCAGAATCGTCAGGTCCTAAAGGAGGAAAAGAAAGATGAAAGCTCAAAAACTTGTTGAAATTCTTCAGTCAAAAAACCTCACCGTAGGTGCTGTTGAGTCCATGACTGGTGGCTTGTTTGCCTCAACTGTGACTGATGTTCCTGGCGCAAGCGATGTCTTTCGCGGAGGAATTGTCGCTTATTCACCAGCCCTCAAATGCGATCTTGTCAAAGTTAGAAAATCAACGATTGACGAATTCGGAGTGGTGTCTTGGGAAGTCGCAAGCGAGATGGCGTATAACGGTCGAACTATTTTAAATGTCGATTATTGCATCGCCGTGACCGGAAACGCCGGGCCGACCGCCAGCGATGAAAAACAAGAAGTTGGAGTTGTCTACCTTGCAGTGGCAAGCAAAGATAATTTGTGGGGTGTGCCTCTCAATTTAAACGGCACGCGCATCGATATCAAAAGGCAAGCAGTTGAGCTGATGATAAGCACTTTGGAGAGTATTGTAAAATAATTTAGTAACGAATCGCAATTTCGTTCCTATATATCTAGTGAGGATAAAATATGGCTAAAGAAACAGAAAAAAACAAGATGGCCGCTCTTGATGAGGCGTTAAAAACCATCGAAAAGACATATGGTAAAGGCGCGGTCATGCGCCTAGGTGAAAGACCACATGTCGAAGTCGACGCGATTCCTTCGGGTTCACTCCTTTTAGACTATTCACTCGGAGTCGGGGGATATCCCAAAGGTCGCATCGTCGAAATATACGGACCGGAAAGCAGCGGAAAAACAACCCTCGCCCTCCACGCTATCGCCGAGGCGCAAAAAATGGGCGGTAGAGCTGCTTTTGTCGATGCTGAGCATTCGATCGATCCCATCTATGCGCGTAATTTAGGCGTCAACATCGACGAGTTGATTTTGTCGCAGCCCGATAGCGGAGAGCAGGCTTTAGAAATTGTGGAGATGCTCGCTTCCAGCGGTGCGATCGACATCATCGTCGTCGACAGCGTGGCCGCCCTTGTTCCGCAAGCGGAACTCGATGGATTAATGGGCGATAACCAAGTCGGTTTACAAGCTCGCTTGATGTCGAAAGCCATGCGCAAACTAGTCGCTGTTTTAAATCGTTCTTCTTGCACCATCATCTTCATCAATCAGCTTCGCGAAAAGGTCGGAGTGATCTATGGTAATCCAGAGACGACAAGCGGTGGGCGCGCCCTTAAATTCTATGCCTCCGTCCGCATCGATATTCGCCGCTCAGAGGCCATTAAAGATGGAAATGACCTCGTCGGAAACACCGTCAATATCAAGGTCGTTAAGAATAAAGTCGCTCCCCCCTTCAAATCATGCAAGGTCGATATTATTTATGGCAAGGGCATTTCAAAAGAAGGCGAAGTCCTTGATTTGGCAATTGATATGGGACTCATTAAAAAGTCAGGTTCCTGGTATGAATATAACAGCGAAAGAATCGGCCAGGGACGCGAAACCGCCAAAGAATTTTTAAAGAAAAACGAGACCGTGATGAACGAACTCGTCGCAAAACTTAAAACTGGTATTGCTCAATAGTTTACTTTATCTTGGCGATTACTTCGATATAGTCGCCTAATAAATCCGCTAACTCTTCTCGATTCAAATCGTGAATGCGATCGCGAATTTGTTCGACGAGAGTTTTTTCTTCTAAACCGACAAGGTAGTCGATGGTCACTTCGAGAACGCGAGCCATCTTGATGAGCGTTTTGACGTCAGGGTCGCGTGTTCCGGCTTCATAATTGCTAATTGTTTTTGAACTCATATCAAGGAGATCACCGAGTTCCTTCTGCTTTAATCCTTTTTTCTGGCGAGCGATTTTCAGATTCGTAATCATACATACATTTTTACGATAAGAACGTCGTGTTGCAATTTATCTTTGATAGTTCCTACAAAAAGAAGAAAAATACGGAATCTATGGAACAAAGTGTTCCTATTATCGAGTAAATTTTCTTCGTTTCGAAAGTCTCAATTGCGGCTATTTTAGCAAAGAGAAAATGAAAATATATCGAGTTAATCGTTTTTCTATTAACTCCGCGCAATTCTTTTTGGTATTCAAAGTATTCTTTGTTTTATTTCTTTTGTGCTTTTGCTAAAATAGCGTTGTATCGCAAGATACTTATTACCATAGATTCTTTGTAGTCTCTCTTATCGGATAGCATCCGTT
>CAYYIC010000067.1:0-2829 GCA_964471005.1 uncultured Staphylococcaceae bacterium
TTTTTTGTCGGAAAAAGTCTCGGTGATTTTTTTGAGTTTAAGGCCAAAGGCCACATTGTCATAGACATCGAGGTGAGGAAATAAGGCATAGCGCTGAAAGACGGTGTTAACGGGGCGCTTATAGGGTGGCAAGACAGAAATATCGGTGCCATTTAGTAAAATTTCACCGCTAGTCGGTGTTTCGAAACCGGCAATCATGCGCAGCGTCGTCGTCTTTCCGCAGCCCGACGGACCGAGAATCGTCACAAACTCACCGCGTTTAATATCGAGATTAAAAGCATCGACGACGACTGTGCCGTCGAATTGCTTTGAAACATTTTTTAAACTGATTATCGTTTCGTTATTAGGCATTTTTTGTTCACCTTTCAAAGCGTGTTTGTTTCAAGCCGAGTAGGCCTGAGAATTTTCACGAATAAAATATAGAAGAAATCACACGAAAATACAACAAATTTTACATAAGAAAAAATGAAAATATTTTCACCGTATATTTTTGTAGTTAAGCTATGGTGAATTTCATCGATGGCATCTTGCAAATTTGTAATTTGACCAACATCGCTTTTTGTCGCTGATATCAAAAAATATTGCGCTTACATAATTCGCAAAAAAATCTTTTGTCTAACTTTAACTTTTTTTAGGTGCAAATTTCAGCGAGAGAACATACATAACATTAATATCGAAAAATATTATATGTCGCAAAAAGAGCAACTGGTGAATATAATATTATCTCGAGGGATATTTATGAAACGTTTTCGAATTGTCATAGCCGCCGTTAGTTTAGCCGCCACTCTGCTCAGCGGTTGCGACGGCAGCAACGCTAAAACACCGCTCCTATTTGGAACAATTGAAAACAAATTAGTCGACCTAACATACGATGATTATGTGGAAAAAATCGTCCAAAAAGATAATTTTTTAGTCATGTCGACGCCGAATTCACTATGCACGTGTTGGACGACTTTTCGCGATTCGATTTTAATGCCATATCGCAAGGCTCACAACTTGATAATCTATACCATTTCTTACTCGCAATTTTTTGATGACGACTTTGTCAAACGCGACTCCTATGGCCTTGAATTTTTGATTTCATCGCAGAGTTTAGGCATCTTTAAAGATGGTGTTATTAAAGAAAATCGCCCGTATAATTCTACCCATAAAATTTGGAGCAGCAAAGACTCGTTTACCACCTATATGAACGAGTTGATTATCGATCCGACAATCATCGAAGTTAACTTGTCTAAATTAAATACTTTTTATGCACAAAATCTTAGCTTTTCAATTCTATTCTACGATGGAGGTGCCGCGTCATCTTTTCTTTATGACAATGTATTAACTGCATACGCACGGGCGAATTTTACATCGGTGAAGAAAGTCTTTACGCTCAATACCGATGTCGATGGGATTAAATACTCATCTGGAGCCTTTGACGAGGCGCAGTGGCAAACTTTTAAGGATACTTACGGCTTATCGCAAGCAAATAATGCGACCTTTGGATACGATGAAGGAGTCGTACCAACGATTCAATATATCGAACCAGATGGCAGCAAAAAAAATCAAACAGTCATCAAAGCGCAAGCCGTCTATCTCAATGACGTTTTGTCAAGTGGAACAAACCCCGATACCTATGAAGTGACGAAGAGTTATTATTCTTCCGAGAGAGTGGGCTCTTTATCTTATCTTTCAAACTTTTCTAATGAAAAAGTGCTCGTCGGCAAGGAAATAAGCGAGGCTGATACCACTCTTATCGCCGAGGCTGTCACTTGGAAATATGAAAAGGCAGCCGTTTATCACGATCCCCTTTTCAACGCTTTTCTAGACTCTTGTTTGCCTTTAACTAATTACGTTCTCGTCTAATGAAAAGTGCGACTTACCGGTCGCACTTTTTTTATAGTCCGATTTCGCGAATGCTTTTTTTAAGTTGTTCGCTCGAATTGACCAAGTCTTCGATTTCCTGCATCGAAAACTTGGGCGTCAAAAGGCGCGCGGCTCCTTGGCGGTTAACGATGGCTGGTAGCGACAGATAGACATCATAGATGCGGCCGTCATAGGCGTCTTCGACAAACGAGGATACCGTCAAGATGCTGTTGGTGTTATTGACGATGGCCTCGACGATGCGCGCGACGGCGAGAGCGACCGCATAATATGTCGCGCCTTTTTTCGAGATGATGTCATAAGCGGCGTGTTTAACTTCCGCGAGCAATTCATCGAATTTTAACTTTCCGTGGCAGGAGCAGCGATTGCAGCTCGCACAATAGTCTTCTAAATTGACGCCGCCGATCGTCGTGATCGAAAAAGTCGCGACTTCGCTGTCGCCGTGCTCGCCGACGACATATGTGTGGACATTGCGGGGGTCGACGCCCGTATCTTCGCTAATTAAGTATTTTAAGCGCGAGGTATCGAGAACCGTTCCGCTTCCGATGACGCGACCAGGAGCAAGATTAAGCTTCTTGTTGACATAGTAGGCGAGAATATCGACGGGATTAGTGACGACGAGGATAATAACCTCTTTATCAAGATATGGGCGAATGCCTTCGATAATCGAATCAAAGACGAGGACGTTTCTTTTAAGAAGATCGATGCGCGTCTCGCCTTGACGTTGGGCGACTCCGGCGGTAATGATGATGATGTGAGCATCTTGGCAATCTTTATAATCGCCGGCTTTTAAAATTTTTGGGGAGACGAAAGAGATGCCGTGTTGCATGTCCAAAACATCGCCTTCGGCTTTACTTTTATTAATATCGATGATGACGATTTCGTTGACGCTTTGACCTTGCAAGAGAGCAAAGGCGGTCGATGAGCCGACGGCGCCGTCTCCGATGATGACAACTTTGCGGT
>CAYYIC010000068.1:0-2683 GCA_964471005.1 uncultured Staphylococcaceae bacterium
AAGACGCAACCCTCTCAAGGTTGAATCGCGGGTTCGATTCCCGCTAGGATCACCATGTAAAAAATCATCTATCTTCGGGTAGATTTTTTTATTTGTTATACGAAGTGAGCATCAAACTAGCTATCATCGCTAGTTGATTAGCAAATACTTCATAATTTATTTTGTCTTCGGTGTCGGCAGGGCGATGGTAGTATCGATCGTCGAAGTGGACAAAAGATAGCGAGACGATGCGCTTTTGCCCGAGCCAGTAGTGGTCGCTGTTATCTTGATTTCCTTGCAGGACGTAATTGTCGATTCCGTATTTATCGCATTTGGTTTCAATTGAACTCTTAAGTCCACCGACATATCCGATGATTTCAAGTTCGTAATTATTAGAACCCCCACCGATCATATCGAGGTTAAAGGCCGCCCGAGTCGCCGATTTTTCACCGATCATATTTTGCGCGTAGAACTGAGAACCAAAAAGGCCAGCTTCCTCGCCGTTATAAGCGATAAAAATGACGTTCTTGGCCAGGAATGCTGCGTTTTCTTTATATATGCGAGCAAGCTCGAGCATGCCAGCAACGCCTGAGGCATTGTCGAGAGCGCCGGCATAGTAGCCATCATCTTCAGCGTCGAATCGACCTAAATGGTCGATGTGAGAGGAAACGATGATGTTTGACGTCGCGCCGACATCGAGGATGCCGATGACGTTATTGACTGTTTTGCTGACATTATCAATAGCGTAGGAAACATCGGCCTTATTAAGGCCATTAGCGATGTTAGTTAAAAGCGAACTATAAGATTGGGGAGCGGCATTCAGAAATAAAAAGTCCGTGTCATCAAACATATCGCCTTGACCAAATTCAGTAATTGGATAGTAGTCTTCATAAGCATCGCGAATGATTACTCCCTTAGCCCCATCATTGTATAAATCAGTGAGAATCGCCGAAGAGATGCTATTTACCAAAACGATTTTATCAGCGTAGTTTGTGTCAGTATTATCAAAGGCTATTAAATCGCCTTGGCCATCAAATTGAAGTCCGGAGAATACATAGCCGAAGGCCGTGAAATTTCCATAGAAGAAAGTGAAGTCATAAGCATATCGATATGTTGCACTCGAAGTCTTTGCGGTGTTTGTCACCTCAAAGGAAAAATATTCGCTAAAAATTCTCGTATTGGGCTGTATGTAAGGTTGAAAATAACCCGTTTCTTGTGAGTAAGGAGTCAAACCATATTCTGTGAAATGATCAGCGACATACTGACACGCCTTCTGATTATCAGCGCTTCCCGATGCTCTCCCGCCAACTTCGCTACCAGCTAAGTATGCGATGTGTTCTTGAGCGTTTTCAATCGAGATTTTATCATCGACATCAGTTAAAAAAACGTCATCGCCACTCGACGTATCTGACCCACTCTCGATCGATGAGTTTGAACTACTATCGTTTGAGGAATCCGGTTCCGTATTGCTTTCAGTGGTTCGAGGAGCGCAAGACACGAGAAAAATGGCAAGGATGACACTGGTTATTTTTGCAATTGATTTTTTCATTTTTCAGCCCTATTAATTAGTAATGTAAATACTATTCTTAAGAAGAATTCTTTTCAAGTTTAATTACCACTTTTTTATTAAAAAGCCCTTTCATGTGGTAAGATAATCGTATGAATGCCATGTTCTTGTATTCAAGTGCTCCCGGAAGCGGTCGCATCTTAAATAAAATCGACTTTATTCGCGGGCGGCTTGAGGAGATATTTGACAACGTTAGAATTGCCAACGCCAGCGATCTTGATGAACTCGATAAATTAGCAACACTTGCTTGCGCCGAGTACAATGTACTCGTTTTCGCTGGTGGTGATGGCACTTTTCACCGCATCGTAAATGCGATTGCCAAAGAAGAAAAAAGGCCGATACTCGGCTATATTTCCAGCGGCACATTAAATGATTTCGGAAAGAACTTCGGTATCGATAAGCGTCTCAACAGATGCCTAAATATCATTAAGAGAGGAAAAATCCAACAATTTGATATTGGGCTTATCAATGACAAAGTA
This sequence comes from uncultured Staphylococcaceae bacterium, assembly GCA_964471005.1. Taxonomy (GTDB): domain Bacteria; phylum Bacillota_I; class Bacilli_A; order RFN20; family CAG-826; genus UBA1424. The sequence continues at coordinate 2,026 of CAYYIC010000068.1, forward strand.
TACTTTACTTTTGTAGCAGCGATCGGAACATTTAGCGAGATATCATATGCGACCAAGAGAAAAAGAGTTAAGACATTTGGAAAGATGGCCTATTACATTAATGCCGTTAAGGATGCTGTTGTACGTAAAAGTTTTTCAGTAAAAGTTAACACTAGTGGCGAGACAAAAGAACATAAAGTCCCATTTTTGATGGTCCTTAACAGCCGCTATGTCGGTGGATTTCCAATCAACCTTAAAAATTCTCTTGAAGATGGAAATTTTGACGTCTATTTGACAAAGCCGGGACTCTTCAATGGCCTGTTGACTTATTTGCTTTTAAAACGCAGAAACGCCGATTCCCGCGTCGATGAGATCACCATCGATCCAAATATTGATTCGGCATGGTGCATTGATGGCGAGGAAGGTCCGCGTGGAAAAATTCATATTAAAGTGCTCAAAAAGCATCTTCAAATATATACAAACAAGTAGGTTTGACGTAGAAAAAAGTGCCAATTTTGCATTATTTTTCAAAAATACTGCGCATTTCTCGCTTATTTTTCAAAGAATTGTAGAATATTTTATATTCTTGTAATAAACTATAATCATAGTCAACGCATAAGCACTGAAAGAAGGTTATTTATGAAGAAAACAACTGTCGCTTTAACCATCGCCGCATTAA
>CAYYIC010000069.1:0-2653 GCA_964471005.1 uncultured Staphylococcaceae bacterium
CGCGAGCGATCGCGCCTCGATGTCCGCGAGCGGGATACAAAGCGTCATCAGGTTGGCCATTGGATCTATTAAAAGCTGTCGACCAAACATACGAATCGTTATCGCCAGGAGTTCCATAACTCCAATCCGAAGAGTTGAATTCATAAGATTTAAATGATGAAGCAAAATCTAGTTCATCGAACGCACATGAGCCACGCTTGCTGTTTAAATCTGTTGCTGAAGGCCAGACGTTATGAGCGTCGGCGCCTGGTGAACCCGATGATTCAGTGCGATCTCCGTTTCCATACCACGAGGCCGGCCACACATGCTCTTTATTCGTGTTGGCTGGCATGCCGCCTGGTGAAAAAGATTTTTCGGTTCCGGTATAAACCATGACCATCTTACTGCTATCGCTTAGTGAAGCGTCGCTATATTGATAGATGCTTGGTAGGCTCGAGTATGAATTGCCGACGAAGCCCGTCGATGTCAGCGTCGATAAGGCGACGATGAGATCTTCTCCAGTCAAGGAATCGTCGATTCCAGAATAATATAGGTCATTTTGATTAGTAGCGTAATAAGAAGCGCCATCCGCTGGATTAGAAACGGCGGCGACATCTTGCACAAAAGACGAGTGATTAATTGAAGAAAGCGAGGCGACGCCGGCAGTCAAGACCAAGGCAGTTAACAGGATAATTTGTTTAATTTTTTTCATAGTTTCTTAACTATTTAATCATAAACGCCATATGCTGGCAACTTCTTTTAGAAGGATTGTGAATTTCGCCAATAAAATATGCTTCATCGTTAGATTAAGAACGATAAAAAACGCCATTCTTGCGTTTTGCGAAATGGCATAATTTTATTAGTGAGAAGAATTAAAATCTTATTTCTTTAAACGGACCGGTATCCAGATCCAGCTTTTGTACTTGGCGCTTTTGGTGTCGCCTTCCTCATAGACTTCAAAATCGTATCCGGGCACGATTTCATAGCGGGAGTTAGGCAGCCACTCGGTATACATTTTTTTCCAGGTTCCTTGAATTGCTTCAGGCATGGCGCCGACGCACGCAAACTCAGCCCACGTCCCGGCGGGCACGATGTGTTCTTCAAATCCTTGTGGCACGCGCTTCACATATTCATTGAAAGCACCGATTCCATAAGGAAACTCGTTGCTGCCTTCTTTCATCGGCAGGCACACCCCGAGCATCGGACAGACATCATTGTGATAGCCTTTGTGAAAAAATTCCGTCCAGTACTTGGGAATTTCTCGCATCGAACTTTCGCTTTTAAAATTTTTGACGAGCATCGTTACTTTAAAAGCATCTCTTGTCGTAATTTTGTATTCCATCGGTGTTCCTCCTTTAGCCGATACTATTATTTCTAAGCGCGGAAATAGCTTTATTTTTTCTTGAGTTGTTTTCACCTCATGAGGATTGACGCCGTGAAACTTTTTAAAAGCTCGCGTAAAACTCTCTGGTGTTTGGTAGCCATATTTCATGGCGACATCGATAACCTTTGAGTCATCGATCATCAACTCTTCGGCCGCCAAGGAGAGGCGCCTTTTGCGAATATACTCGCCGACATTGATACCGGTAATGGCTGAAAACATCCGCTGAAAATAAAAATTGGAGACGAAGATGTGCCTAGCGACATCCTGAACAGAAAGAGCACCATGCAGATGATCTTCGATATAGAGAAGAGATTCTTCAAAAACATCGAGCAGGTTCATAAGGTTCTCTACCAACAAGTATATGCTTTGAAATGCGAAAAACCTGACTTTTCGTGCTCTTTTATCATTTTTTACATCGGCCCGAAGTTTTGTTTCAAGCGGGCAATAATCTTTTCAAGGCGCCTTGTCTGACCGCTTTCGGTTTTCGCGTCAAAATAGAACAAAACATAAGTTCTTCTAATCGAAAAAGACATGTTGTCAAAGTTACGAAGGGCTAACTTGCTTATAGCAAGCAACTTTCTGAATTTTTCAAACGACTGTTCGTCCACTTCGTTTGTTGGATTGCAATTCCACGTGCCATTTTGCTTTGCATTCTTAATTGCTTTCAGGCCATCGGGTGTCATTAAACCCTTTTGAATGAGTTCAAGGGCCGTTTTCTTATTCTTCTCTGACCAGTTGCTCTTCTCGCCACGCTTGACGAAATATCTCGTGTACTTATCATCATCTATTTTATGAACCACGCCATCAATCCAGCCGAAGCATAGAGCTTCTTCAAGTGCTTCGGCATAAGTCGGAACTTTCCCCTTGGTAAAAACGACATGGATGCCAAGACTCACATCATGATTATCCACAAGCCATTTACGAAATTCGTTTCGATCTTTAAAAATCATACCTGAATTCATAATATAGTTCTTCGCTCACAAAAACCACTTGTCTTTTCTTCGCGCCTAAATAACGCAGGATCGCTACTTACCGCGTGCCGGTTGCATCTAGCAATAACGTCATCTATAATTTGCTTAGTATCATAAAGGAGATTTCGACGATGAAGTATCAGTGCACAGCTTGCGGCTATATCTACGACGAAGAATTGGGCGACCCCGATAGCGGCATCGCGCCCGGAACAAAATGGGAAGATGTCCCAGAAGATTGGACTTGCCCTCTTTGCGGCGTCGATAAGTCGCTATTCGTCCTTTTTGAATAAAATTAGCAATTATTAAAAAATACCTATTC
>CAYYIC010000070.1:0-2560 GCA_964471005.1 uncultured Staphylococcaceae bacterium
TATCCCCGCAAGCAGAGCCGCCTTTCAATCATTCGCAATTACCTCTCCTTTCATCGCAATGCGAAGGCTTTCGTCCGAGGATTCGATGAACAATTTGACATTGTTATGTCAGTCTCCCTTTCGCCGGTCATCTCGATTGCGCCGGCGACTTTTTATGCCAAAAAGCACAACGTCAAACACGTTCTCCATTGCCTGGACTTATGGCCGGAATCGACGGTGGTGACTGGCGCAGTTAAGAAGAATTCCTTGACCTACAAAATGCTTTTTAACTGGAGCCGCAAACTATATCTAGGCTGTGACAAAATCATGGTTTCATCGCCATCGTTTGTGGATTACTTCAAAGAAGTATTGGATATCAAGAACAAGCCCTTTGCCTTTGTTCCGCAGCCATCATTAGGCGTTCATGAACAACTCTTCCCCGTTCTTTTTAAGAAAAAATACAATTTCGTCTATGTCGGAAATATCGGTTCGCTGCAACTCATCAACGAAATCGCCGAAGCCGGAAAAATTATCGGAACGCGTGGTGATGTCGAAGTTCACCTTGCCGGTATGGGCATGCAATCCGAAAATTTAAAACAATTTATCGCCTCCAACAATCTGCAAGATGTCGTCACATATTACGGACCACTACCCCTTGAAAAGGCCGTCACTCTCTATTCAAATGCCGATGCTTTAATCGTGCCGCTTAAAGAAGGCGGGACAGTGGGTAAAACAATTCCCAATAAACTTGTTCAGTATCTTAAATATGGTCGCCCGATTATCGGCTCGTTAAGCGGCGACGGACGCGACGTGCTTTTGGAAACTAAGGGCGCCGTTTTAGCTGAACAAAACGCTGAAGGTATCGCTAAAGCGATGGAAGAGATTATCAATCTTTCAAAAGAACAAAAAGAAGAGATGGGTAAGCAAAATAAAAAGTACTACGAAGAGCACTTTGAAATCCGTCGAGTCGCTCAATTAATCGAGCGCGAGTTATTAGATAGCAAAAATTCGTAAATCGACTTGCCTTGTTCTTTAAGGCCGTATCTAACGAGCACCTTCTCCTTGGCGAGGAGGGCTTTTTTCTTCATATCGTCATTTTGAATGTGCAAAAAGAGATCCATCGCCTTGCGCAGTTCATCGATTGAACCATCTTTGACCCAGATGGCTTCGCCGCTAAATTCTTGGCGAAGGGCCGTGTGCAAAGTGGAGATTAAAGGCGCCCCACTAGAAAGGTATTCTAAAACCTTACTCGGCACGGAATACTTATCTAGTTCAGCATCAAAAAGACGCGGATTGATATTCGCATCAGCGTGCTGCTCATATTGATGAATCTTTTCGCGGGACAATAAACCGAGATAGCGAATAGGCGAATCTTCGAGAGCCGTTTTCTTAATCTCGTCAATTAACGGTCCATGACCGGCGATAAGGAGTTCGCGATCCGTTTTTAACTGTCGAAAAGCCTTAATCATGTTTAAGATGCCATAGCGTTCATAAAGCGCGCCACAAAAAAAGAAGTAGGGTTTTTCCTCGGGCCTCGGCATATTTTGCATTGCTTCGGCAAAGCCGCAGAAGACGTACGAGGGTTTATTGTCCTTGTTGGCCAGCTTGTTTAAATCAGAAGATAATGTGACAAAGCCATCATACTTTTTATAAAGCGAAAAAATAGCTCGCGAATATAGCTGTGACTCGTTAGAGAGAAGCTTGGGATTGTCCGTGATGATGGCGTACGCTTTTGCGCCGTGCTTTTTTGCCGCCTTCAGCGCAGCTTTCGCCAAGGCAAACTTCATCGAATCGACGAGGACGACGACGTCTTCGCCGAGATCTTTGAGAACCTTTGAGATTGTCTTTGTTAATACATGGTGTCTTTTTAACAACTTGTATAAGCGACCTGATTTATCAGGAAGATATTCAAACGTGACATTATCTTCTTTTACATGTTCACTCTTGAGTTCATCGACATCAAAAAGTCCTTTGGCAAAGGGGCGAAGTGTCAAAGCGTTAATTTCCGTTTGTGTGGCGAGAGCTTTTAAAAAGCGGTAGTGAAAGTTCTGATTGCTGGGATTGATGGAAAATTTTGCGTTTTTAACATAATTGTTAAAATCACCATCTTTCATCGCTCCCGAGATATAGAGAATTTTCATTTGCTATCCATCCATTTGCGAAAGGCTTCTAAGTGGGCTTTTGCCATCAATTCAATGGTGTTTTGCCGAGCGGTTTCAAGAGCGGCTTCCGCCATCTTAGGTTTGCTAAGCGCCACGGCGATCGCCTTTTCTATTTCGCGATCATTATCAAAATTGATGACAAAACCATTTTCATCATTTTTGATGAGCAGTTGAGCGGCGTTGACATTGAAGTTTGAGATAACTGGTAAGCCTTGTGAAAGAGCCTCATTAATGACGTGTCCATAGATATCTTCTTTGCTGGGGAAGAGATAGACGTCGGCGGCTTTAAAATAGTCGAATAAGATGTGCCGGGATTGGAAATTGAGCATCTGAACATTGTCGAGTGCAAGATCCTTGATTAACTTTCGATAACTCTTCTCTTCCGGCCCTCCTCCGATTAAGACGAGGAGATGATTTTT
>CAYYIC010000071.1:0-2483 GCA_964471005.1 uncultured Staphylococcaceae bacterium
AAACCTCACCCTTCTTATGACGGTCGACAAAGGTATTTTTTATATTTACGACGATTGAATGTTCTATTTATCGGAGTTTCTATTCCTTTTTGTTCCTTCTCGGTCGGCCGCTAGGATAATCTCGCAAACTAAGCTGGGAGTCATCGTTTTCACCTCGTGATGAATCGATTCGCCGATTCGGCACGCGCGATTGGCGATTATTGCCAATTCTTCACGGCTGAGGTCGCCTAATCCTAGTTCGACAAGAGTCGTGGGAAGACCGACGCTTTCGCAAAAAGAATACACTTCATCGATATATAGTTTTGTTTCATCGTGTATAAACAAAGAGGCTAAAACGCCAAAAGCGACTTTTTCGCCGTGATATAAGTGATGGGTTTTATCAAGAGCTGTCAAACCATTGTGAATGGCGTGGGCGGTCGCGATACCACCGCTTTCAAAACCGATGCCGCTAAGAAGGGTGTTGGCTTCGATGATGTTTTCTAACGAAGGCGTAACGATCTTCTTTTTGCAAGCCTCGACAGCTTTTAACCCGTCTCTTAGCAAGGTGTCATAGCATAATCTCGCCAGCGCATAAGCCGTCATCGAGCCGTGTTCTCCCGCTTCGTTTTTGGATTGGCTTTTTCGGCATTGTTCAGCTTCAAAAAAAGTCGAGAGAGCATCGCCCATTCCCGAGATGAGAAAGCGCACAGGCGCCTGTGCGATGATATTCGAATCGACGAGGACCAACTGCGGGTTATTCTTTTGATATTCGACGCGCAAGACCGCGCCTAATTCATCATAGACGACCGCGCAAGCACTTGTTGGAGCGTCCGTCGCGGCAATTGTCGGCACAACGACGACCGGAACGCCGATTCGGCTGGCGACGATCTTGCCGGTGTCGATGGCCTTGCCGCCACCGATGGCTACGACAAAGTTAGCTTTCAGGTTTCTAGCGACATTGGCGAGGCGATCAATTTCCTTATCCGAACATTCGCCATCGAAAAACTCGACATGCAAGAAAGATTCCTTTTGCATGCCTGAAAGCCAATCTTTTATCCTCGCATAGCAAGATGATGTCAAAACCACCATTCCGCCGCGTCCAAACTTCGCTAATTCATCGCCGAGGCGCAAAATGGCAGATGGACCCTGAATGTATTGTCCCGGAAATATCGTTTTCGTAATCATTGGTAATCCTCCCTGATGAAATGCAATTCCAACAAAACACAATTTATGATAACCACAATCTATGAAGCTGCCTTTTAATCTAGTTAAGTATATATTTTTATTTTATACCAATAATAAGTGCGATAATTCGCAAATATCGAAAACGATGGAATATTATAGATTATGTAGAAAAGGCCATTCTTATGGTCGCATAGAGTGAAAAATCTATTTTTGACCGATAGTATTGAAGTCTAAAAAGATTGAGTCTCAATTTTTGGTCGAATTTTATCTTCACTTCATATCAGAAAATTTATCTTTATTGGTTGTCATCAGTGTCAATCAAAAAATTTTTTCTTGTCAATAAATAATACTTTGTACACAAATAGCTAAAATTTACCCAAATATATGTCAAAAAATTAGTGAAAATTTTATCAAGCAAAATAGTAGCATTTAAAAATTTTAATCGTTTATAATTTTGACAATTGTAAAGAATGTATCCTTTATTCTTCAGCAATTACCGAGGTAAGGTTATGGAAAAAACAACAACCAAATTCGTTGCCTTTACATTTGCTTTAATATCTGTTTTAACCGTCGGAGTCGCCCTTTCAATTCCGTGGGCCACTGAAAAAGAAGCGGCAGCAGAAGAGGCGATTATTTATGATTATCACTCTGAAACCGATTCAAGTTTGCCGACTACTGATGTCGCCCAGATTGCTAACTGGGTAACAACCGACAGCAATGACTCTACGAAAAAATTTACTTTTAACATAGGCGGGTATAATGCGGCCACGCCTTATACCTATTTAGGTGGAACCGCCGGAACGGCTTTAACGGGCACGCTTCCCGGTCAGTTCGTGTATGGTAATCCAACATTAAAATCGTTGGCCGTCAAACCAAATCTTACCAACATCAAAAAACTTTACGGATTTCGTACGAATTCGGATATTGATTTATCAAATTATCTCAATGTGACAGTGACAATCAACTGGGACGCTGGTGGCGTAGGATCATACACAGGCTTTATCGCCAAATCTTCAACAGGTGATTCCGAAGCTTGGAGCCTCCTAACTTCCTGAAACCTGCCAATTGATGCCGCTACTGCCGGCAGTCTAAGTTTTAATGATTCCACCAATACCATACTGATGGGTAAGCCCATGATGCGGTTTGCGTTAATTTTTGGATCCGGTTCAACAAAGTTAGCTCTTCGCAACTTGTCAATCACCGTCAAAGGCTTTCCTCGGAAAACTCTTGATTCGGTCGGCGAAGGCTATTTAGATACGATCCATGAATACGCACAAAACGAACCGATCGATTTTACTAAATTTCATCTCAAAGCCTTT
>CAYYIC010000072.1:0-2472 GCA_964471005.1 uncultured Staphylococcaceae bacterium
CCAGCTATGGTTTCTTGCTTAAGCATTTCATGAATCCAATTCCCATAAAAAAAGGCACGATTGATATAAATGTTATTCGTAGAATGAAAGACGTGATTGATGAAGGCGGATCGGTTGCCGTTTTCCCCGAAGCTAACTCGACTTTTGACGGACAACCTTGCTTTCATCTCCACAATCCCGGAAAGCTTGCGAAAATGCTTGGAATTGAGGTCGTGATCTACAATCTTCACGGCGCCTATTTTTCAAACCCTCGCTGGAGCTCATTCCGCAAATTTGGGCCGACAAAAGGAGTTGTTCGCAAAGTTATCTCGGCCGAAGAAATCAAACAAACGGCAGTCGATGAGCTCGAAACAATTATTCGCGAATCTCTAAACGTCGACCCTTATGAGAACAAAACCGCTAAATACCGCGGCAACTTTTTGGCCGAGGGCTTGGAGCGCCTCTTTTTCTTCTGCCCCAAATGCCATCGCCATCACGTCTTGGAGTCGCGCGAAAATTATCTCTTTTGCAAAAATTGCGATTACCGAGGAACATATGACGAAAGCGGACACTTTGCCGTCGGCGATAACCTTTATCAATTGCACGAGATCGCTCGCCCGATGATCGACGAATATGAAAGATATGTGCTAAGTAACGCCAATGAAATATTCAGCGAAGATGTCGATATTAAAGTGTGTTGGGGAAACAAACGCCGCCGCTACTACGCGGCTTGCACTTTCTCCTTAAGCCGCGATGGTGTTACCATAATTGGTAAAAAGGTGGATTTTACCATTCCATTTAGCGATATTCGAGGCTATGGCTGCCAGCAGAAACGCAAACTAGTCATCTATTCATATTCGCTTCCGACCATCATTATTAAGATGAAACCAAGGGTATCAATTTATCAATACTATATAACGCTCAAGATATTCGAAAATATAAAGAGGAAAGGAATCAGCAATTATGAACCTCTTACCTATCGCGAACTTGGCTTCTGAGACAGCGAAGTTCGATCCCGGAAGTTTTATGACGACATGGTCGATTGTCCTAGCTATTTTATTTATACTCACACTTTTACTTTTGTCTAACGTCATGAGGAGAGCTATCCCATTTTTACGCAAGTCCTTGCTCCCTGTCGCTTTCATCGGGGGCGCGATTGGCCTCGGACTCAAAGTCCTTTTTCAAAACGTCGAATTTAACTTGACGGGAGCGACGGTCCTCGTCAATGGTCTAACCTCAGTTCTGCAAGTCCTCACCTATCACGCGCTTGCTATCGGTTTTATCGCGTTGGGCTTAAAGACGGTCGATGAGCAGCGCGCTAAGTCGAAGGAGATGGGTCGTGACGCTTTAAAATCCGGCCTCATCATCATCGGCTGCTATCTCATTCAAGGAATAGTCGGCGTCTCAATTACAGCCATCTTCAGCCTCTTTTCAAATTCCGTCGCACCTTTTGCCGGACTGCTGCTTCCGATGGGCTATGGACAAGGTCCCGGCCAAGCGATGAACATCGGTACCATCTTTCAAAATGAAGGGGGTTTTGCCGGGGGGCTCGACTATGGCGTGACCATTTCGACAATGGGTATATTCTCGGCGGCAATCGGTGGCGTCGCCTATTTGAATTACGCATCAAAAAAAGGATTGCTCAAACGCCGGGGCAATGAATCGCTTGTCAGTCAATCAAACGAATTAATCGAAAAAAAGGGTGAAATTCCCCTTTCTGAATCAATTGATAAATTGACGATTCAAATCGCTCTCATCGCCATCACCTATCTCATCACCTTTGGTGTCATCTATGGAATTCAAGAAGCTGCAAAGCTTCTCGGCGACGGCAATTTCGTCTCCAAAACCGTCGTTCCTCTCCTTTACGGTTTTAATTTTATTTTTGCCACCATCTTCGCTATGCTAATCAAAAAAGTCCTCGCCGGGTTAAAAAAGAAAAAAGCTATCAAACGCGAATATGTCAACAATTTCATGCTCGACCGCATCACCGGTTTTGTCTTTGATGTGATGATCATTTCTTCGATTATGACCATCGATTTCCGCAACCTCGCCGACTGGGGACTAATCGGTTCGCTCATCGCCGTCTGTGGAATTGGCGCCGTCATAACTTTTATCTACACTAAATTTATGACCGATCGAGCCTTCAGCACATACCAAAACGAAGGATTTGTGGTCTTCTATGGCAACTTGGCAGGCACGGCTTCTGACGGCATCGCCTTACTTCGCGAAATCGACCCTGGTTTTGAAACTCCGGCAGCTGAAACTCTCGTCTACGGCAGCACCTTTGCCATCGCCCTGGGTTTTCCCGTCTTGCTATTAACTGGCTATATATACACTGATTTCGCGCTTGGGCTCGCGTCTCCTTCACTATGGATTTCTTACGCGATCATGATCGCTTACTTTCTCGCTATTAACGCATTTTTCTTCCTCTTACTCAAGCGTTATAAAAAGAAGGATTCACTTATTCATTAATTGACATCTTCGGAAAATAAG
>CAYYIC010000073.1:0-2464 GCA_964471005.1 uncultured Staphylococcaceae bacterium
GAGTCCGATTTCGTCAGCAATACCTATGTTCTGAGCGAAGACGGGCAAGCCGTGGTCATCGATCCGGGTTTAGGCGACACACCTGCCATTCGCGATTTTCTTGTCCGCCACGGCCTAAAACTAGAGGCCGTCTTGCTCACTCACGGTCATTTCGATCATATTCGCGGTCTACCCTATCTTTTAGAAACCTTTCCTGATGCGCCTGTTTACATGCATGAGTCGGAGGTCGATTTTCTTGGTGATCCCCGCCTCAATTGCTCTTATCTTGACGGCGACATTCCGCCGGTGAGCCTTAATATCAAGGCGCTTGGTGTCAGCGATAATGACTCGCTCTATCTTTTAAAAAAAGATATTCGCGTTGTGCATACCCCTTTTCACACGCGGGGAAGCGTCTGCTACTACATTCCCCAAGAGAAGATGATTTTTACGGGCGACACATTATTTCGCAGCGCCATCGGAAGAAGCGATTTGCCGACCGGTTCGCCGCGGAGCATCGTTCAAAGTTTAGCTAAATTAAAGTCCCTGCCTCCGGAAACTAAAGTCTATCCCGGCCACGAGAAAAGTACGACGATCGAGCGGGAATTGAAGTTTAATACTTACTTGCGAAAAGAATACATACCCAACAATAAATAACTTTGTTATAATAACAAACGGCAAAAGGAGGAAACAGCAATGATTAACGTAACAGAACTAAGACCGGGAAACCACTTCATCGATGAAGGCGCTTTGTTCTCGGTTCTCGATATTTTGCTAAATAAGACAGCGATGAGAAAGATGGTGGCAAAGGTCAAAGTAAAAAATCTCCGCACTGGCGCCATTCTTGAAATTTCTCGCAATAGTGGTTACATGGTCGAACCGGTGAGGCTCGATAAAAAGAAAATGACTTATCTTTATGATTCGGGCGATATGCTCGTCTTTATGGATCAGATTACCTATGAGCAGATTGAACTTCCTAAATCGAATATGGAATGGGAGAGAAATTTCTTGGTCAGCAATGCCGAAATTGAAATTTTGGCTTATGAAGATGAGATTCTCGGACTTTCTTTGCCATCAAAAGTCGCGCTACAGATTGTCGAGTGCGAACCTGCCGTCCGCGGCGACACGGTCAACAAGGCGATGAAAGATGCAATTTTGGAAACTGGACTCAAGCTTAGAGTTCCGCTCTTTGTCGAAAGCGGTGAAACGATTTTAGTCAGGACAGATAACGGCCAATACGATGGCCGTGCATAAGGAGAAACGAAATGGAAACATGGTCATGGATTTTATTGATTGTCCTCGCCCTCATCGGTGGACTCGTCGGAGGATTTTTCGGTTCGAGATGGCTCTTTAAACGCGAGCTTACCAAGAACCCGCCAATCAATGAAAACATGATTCGCGCAATGTTCCTCTCAATGGGCCGCAAGCCTAGCGAAGCGCAGATTCGCGCGGTCATGAACAACATGAAAAACAGTCAGTAAGCGAGTGGCTTCTGACAACAAAATTGACGTCTCACAAGGCGTCTTTTTTTATAGACCTGACCTTCTATATTAAGAGGCGATGGTGGCGGTGACCATCTTGTTATCGAACAGCGATTCAACAAGGGAAATGTACATCAAATGTCAATCAAAAATACGCATATAATCGAACTTTTTCGAGTGATAAGTTTTTTGTGGTTAAACTATTCACATGTGCAGTTTTAACTAAATAACTACTAAATATAAACTATTTTATTTCATCCAACGCACTTTATTTTCTTCGTTTCGAGAGAGCCTTTTGATATTTTCATGATGCCGTATAATAAGAATTACAGTGATGATAATAATGATGCATAAATAGTCCCATCCAACCAAGAAGAGAGAGCCATTTCCCCACATCGCAAAATCTAAAGAGCCGGGTGCAAAATACTCGAAGATGAACATCGCCGTCGCTGCTAGAGCGACAGTTGATGAGGCGATAATCGAAGATAGCGATACAAACTTTTTGCTTTTCAAAATGACAAAGAAAACGAGGCCGAATAACGATAGAAACCAGCTTGTGGAAACGACCATTCCCGCAAGTGCCGAAACGGCTTTTCCCCCTCGAAAATTGGCGTAGAGCGGCCAGCAGTGTCCGATGGCCGCGCCGAGGGAAGCCAAGTAGTAGTAAGTCATGCCTTGACGCCATAATGTAATAGCATCCGCTAAACCAGTAAAATTTATTAATATGAAGACGGTCCAGATGGCGAGAACTGCCTTGGCGATGTCGACGACCATGACGGCGAGCCCAGCTCTCTTACCCCATAGCCTTCCGGCATTTGTCCCACCGGCGTTTTTCGAGCCAAATTCTCGTGGATCTTGTTTAAAAAAGACTTTCCCGATGACGATGGCCGTCGGAAATGATCCGATTAAATAACCAATTATTAATGCGCCAAATCCAATCGCTATATTATATATAATATCCATAAGTCCTCACGCGTTAAATGCTTATTTATTATATAAAAGTATCA
>CAYYIC010000074.1:0-2234 GCA_964471005.1 uncultured Staphylococcaceae bacterium
CATATTTGTCTTCTTTACCTAATACTTGAGCGCTTGTGCCCGCGGCGCGACAGAGCTGACCGCCCTTGCCGGGACTTAACTCAACGTTATGGACGACTGTTCCTTCAGGAATGTTGCCGAGTTCCATGGCGTTGCCGATTTGAATATCAGCCACCTTGCTCGAGATGATGCGATCGCCGACTTTTAAGTCTTTGGGCGCCAAGATGTATCTTTTCTCGCCGTCGAGATAACTGACGAGGCAGATGTTGGCATTGCGATTGGGGTCATATTCGACGGCCTTGACGATGGCGACGAGATCATCTTTGTTTCTCTTGAAATCGATTTGGCGGTACTTGCGTTTGTGGCCGCCACCAATGTGGCGCGTGGTAATAACACCTTGGTTATTCCGGCCGCCGGTCTTTGTCAGCTTGCTGAGAAGACTTTTTTCAGGAGTGCTTTTGGTGATTTCTTCAAACGTCGAGTTCGTCATGTTGCGACGGCTTGGTGTCGTCGGTTTATAACTTCTGATTGACATTTAATTTCTCCTATAATGAGCCGTAGAGGCTATTCCTTGAAGAGATCGAGGGCTTCGCCGGTGGCGACAGTCACGATCGCTTTCTTGTACCCGGAGATCTTGCCTTCATAGCGGCCGCCCCGACGGGTATTTTTAGGAAGGACGTTTAGAATGCGAACTTCCGTAGCTTTGACTCCGAACACGCGTTCGAAGGCTAACTTAATTTGCGTGCGATTAGCATTGGGGGCAACTCTGAAGGTCGCCTGGTTTTTCTCTTGCATGAGGGCCATCGTCTTTTCGGTGATGACCGGGCGAAGAATCGTATCGAAGTCTTGAAGGGTAGCTTTTGCAAACCGCTTTTCGACTTTCTTCGCTTCAACTTTTTTCTTGGCTGCCATTAGATGAGCACCTCCTCGAGAGCTTTGACCGCCGCTTTGCTCATGATCACCGATTGATTGTTGAGCAAATCATAGACGGACACATTGGTGGGAACGGTAATCGTCACATTTAATAAGTTGCGGGCGCTGAGGGCGAGATTTTCTTCGACATCGGTGAGGACGACGAGAATGCGGCCTTCGGCTTTGAGAGCTTTGACAATTTCAACGAAGGATTTTGTCTTGATTTCTTTAAGTTCAAGGGTATCGACGATTTTGAGGCCGTCTTTAACTTTGAGGGTCAATGCCGACTTAAGGGCAAGACGATGTTCTTTTTTGTTTTGTTGGAGAGTGTAATTTTGATCGCCGGTCGGACCGAAGACGATACCGCCTCCAACCCAGATGGGCGAGCGCGAACTGCCGGCGCGAGCACGACCCGTGCCTTTTTGACGCCAAGGCTTTTTGCCGCCACCCGATACTTCATCGCGTTTTTTGGTTTTAGAAGTCGCCTGGCGCATGTTGGAGCGATAGACATTGACGGCATCGAACATCGCGCTGTTGTTGACTTCGACGTTGAACACTTCACCTTTGAGGGAAACGGAGGAGACTTTTTCACCCAGTTGGTTATAGACCGGGACACTGACTTTTTTAACTTCAGCCATGATTATTCTCCTTTCGCTTCGGTGGCTGCGGGCGCTTTGCTAACTTCAGGAGCGGCCGGAGCGACTTCTTCTTTTATGTCATTGACGACAGGTTTGCGGTTAATCAAATCTTTGACGATTTGCTTTTCGCCAAGCTGTTCTTTGACGGCGCTGCGAATCGTGACAAGCGCTTTTTTGGGACCAGGGATTGATCCTTTGACTAAGATGTAGTTTTTCTCGGCGTCGACTTTGACGACCAAGAGATTAAGGATGGTAGCACTTTGATTTCCGTGGTGACCAGCCATCTTTTTCCCGGGTAGAACACGGTTGTTGGGACGGCCGTTTTGAGCCATCGAGCCAACGCCTCTGTGATATCCGGAACCGTGACCTTTCGGTCCGATTTTGTGTCCGTAGCGTTGAATGGAGCCGAGGAATCCTCTGCCCTTTGATACGCCGACGACATCGACAATTTCACCCGCATGGAATAAATCCGCGGTAATAGCGTCTCCGACCTTGTAAGTAGCCAGCTCGTCGCCGCGAAGTTCGGCCAAATGCTTCTTGGGGGTGACATTCGCTTTGGCAAAGTGTCCTTTTTCGCATTTGTTGGCCCGTGATTCGCGCTCGTCTTCATAACCGACTTGGACGGCGGTATAGCCTTCTTTGTCGGCGGTTTTTAGCTGAGTGACGACATTTGGTAAGACTTCAATGACGGTGACGGGGTACATG
>CAYYIC010000075.1:0-2059 GCA_964471005.1 uncultured Staphylococcaceae bacterium
AAATCAAAGAAATCAAAGATGCGACGGCTAAACTCAAATTGACAATCTCCGAAGCAATTTTGCTCCTGCCTCCCTTGGGATTAGAAGTATATCAAAGTGATAAGACGACAAACGTTGTATCTCCAACTGGTACAGTTGAAGCGATAGATATTTCTAACGTCGTCTCCTTGGTTCGCAAGGAAGTCATCCCCCATGGCGGCCAAATCATCGACATCGTCCCCGACGCCTTTGCTCTTGATAATGGCGTCCCGCTTTCAAATCAACCCCTCGGCGAAAAATCGAATTCCCTCTCGATTTCGGCAAAAATTCATGCCCTGCCCTTTTCCGTCATCGAAAATTTCCGGCGGGCCTTCAAAGAAGCTGACATCGCGATTAAGCGCGTCCTCGTCGCTCCCCACGCCGCTTCCTATCTCTTGGCCCAAGATCTGTCGTTTCCCACCTCTTATCTATTTATAGATATGGGCTCTGAAATTACGACCGTCAGTTTGGTCGGAGACCGCACTTTGTTCGCCTCGACATATTTTGAAAAAGGCGGTAAGGATTTAACGTTGGCTATCATGACGAATTTCCATCTACCTTTTGACGAAGCTGAAAAACTAAAGCGCCGTTACGGTATCGACCATCGCCCGATGTCTTTTTATCCGACGATTGCCAAAAGCACCGATATCGAAGGCGTCGAAAAAGAGTATACGACCGAAGATTTAAATCAAGTGACCGAACAGTTTATCTATGATTATTTACTTTCGCTTAAACAAGCCATTAACTCTCTGATGTCATCTTATGACAAAAAGTATTTGAAAATGCCTTTTATCATCAGTGGCGGACTTGGCAGGCTGAGCGGTCTCGACGAGTTAATTATCGAAGCTTTCCCTGATAATAAAATGCATTTTTGCATTCCTAAAACTATTGGCGCACGGCACCAGACATATATCAATACTCTCGGAGCCATTCTCGCTAATAATCGCTATCAAAGCTATCTCGAAGAAGACCGTCCCGTCGTCACGCCACTAACCCGCGGTGGAAAAGAAGCGAAGGAACGTAAGTAGGAGGTCTCATATGCAAGGATCTGAATTAGACAATTTTGAGCCGATTGCCCGCATCGTGGTCATCGGTGTTGGCGGAGCCGGAAACAATGCCGTCAATCGAATGATTGATGAGGATTTAGGCGCCGTCGAATTTTTCGTTGCCAATACCGATCGGCAAACACTCGCGACTTCCAAATCGCGTAATCGCATTATCCTCGGTCCAGCCGTTACTGGCGGATTGGGCGCGGGAGGCGAACCGAGCGTCGGCCGAGAAGCAGCAAATGCTTCAGTTGAAGAAATTCGCAAAGTGGTCAAAGGCGCGAACATGGTTTTTATCGCGGCCGGAATGGGTGGAGGCACCGGCACAGGTGCCGCTCCTGTCGTCGCCCAAGTCGCCCGTGAAGAAGGTGCCCTAACCGTCGCCATCGTCACTCGCCCTTTTACCTTTGAAGGTAAAAAACGCATCGCTAATTCCGTCGAAGGCCTCAATGAATTAAAAGATGCCGTCGATGCCATTATCATAGTGTCAAACGACAAATTACTAATGGTCAGCGGCATGCAGCCGATCTCTGAGGCCT
Organism: uncultured Staphylococcaceae bacterium; assembly: GCA_964471005.1. Taxonomy (GTDB): domain Bacteria; phylum Bacillota_I; class Bacilli_A; order RFN20; family CAG-826; genus UBA1424. Next base: position 1,604 of record CAYYIC010000075.1, read on the forward strand.
TTGCCGAATCCGATCGCGTTTTGGCTCAATCTGTCAAAACTGTGACCGATCTGATTTTAATGCCAGCGATTATCAATCTTGATTTTGCCGATATCAGAAATACTTTAAAAGATTCCGGCATTTCTTTAATTGGCTTCGGCTTAGGTCAAGGACCTAATCGCGCACAAGAAGCGGCGCAAAATGCCATTAATTCACCTCTCTTAGAGGCTAGCATCAACGGCGCCCGTCGCGCGATTTGCTCGGTGACGTGCGGTCCGAATGTCAGCTTGTACGAAGCTCAAGAAGCCGTCGACTTGGTCATCGAAGCGGCCGGCAACAACATCGATGTTAAATTTGGCGTCGCGATCAATAATCAATTGACCGATCAAATTCTCGTCAGCGTCATCGCTAGCGATTTCACGGAAGAGTTTGACTTCACCAGCGTTCCCAATTATTCGCAACAAATTCGCCTTCAGC
>CAYYIC010000076.1:0-1841 GCA_964471005.1 uncultured Staphylococcaceae bacterium
GACGCCGTGTTTCTTCAAGAGATTATAGTGCTTGATTGTTCCGACTTCGATGCGCTTGGTGGCATCGATGACGAGGACCGCGCCTTTAACCATGTCGAGAACGCCGATGACATCGAAGACGAAGTCGTCATTTCCCGGAGCGTCGAGAAGATTGAGGCGGTAGCCATTGTAGTCCAGAGATAAAACCGAGAGGTTGCAGGAGCTGAGACGCGCTTTTTCTTCATCGGTGTAGTCGCTGATGGTATTCTTGTTCTCCACCGCGCCTTTGGGGGTCTTGTTTATGATGCCGGCCAGGGACTCAACTAAAATTGTCTTGCCGCTTCCCTGATGGCCCAAAAAGAGGATATTGCGAATTTTTTCTGTTTCCATAGATACTCCTTTCTGTTCTATTGCGAGCCCTTTTCTTCCAGGGCATTAAGTGTCTCGAGAGCTTTGGCGAAGACGATGTCGCGGTCGCAGCCGGAAACGTCGATGTAATTGCGGGGAAGAACTTCTTCCTCACTCCGCCATTTATTAATATAGTCTTCAAATTCTTTAACGTCGCGAAGGGGATGAGTCAAGTGCACCGGGTGACGGTTTTTGTGCATTTCGCGATAGAGGAAGCGGTCGTAGAGAGCTTCGATATCGCCCGTTAAATAAAGAAGGACAACCTTACTATTATTAAACTCGCAGATCTGTTTGACCTTTTCTAGTTCTTCCTTATGGAAATTAGCTTCAAGTATGACGCTTTCTCCAACCGCGGTAACCCGCTCGAGGATATGAAGTAGAAGATCGATCGATGAGTTTGATAACTTCTTGTTGTCTTCCCGTTTGGAATACTCGATTTCTTCACCGAGAATTTCCTTGATGTGTTCCTTACTAAAGTAGGGCACTTTCAGGTGCGCTGAAAGCTTTCTGGCGAGATTTGACTTTCCGGCAGCCAAATCGCCAGCGACAATTAGGATTTTGGACATATTATCTCCTTGTGCATTATACATATATATTATAATCTTATGCGCTCTATAATCAATAAGAGAAACAACGGGCAAATGCTTCAATGGGCTATCGTTATATATAATATAAACATATTTGGATTGTGCTGGCAGTCGGACTCGCCACGATTGACAATGACGAATTAGTCGCGGCCTTAAAAGGCCGTGAATCGAACTAATTTGCGTCTCGGCCAATAATATATAAGGCATCATCATCCCTAATGTCGCTATGGGAATCTTCTTTTTCGAAGCGCTTCATCTTCAATTAAACTCGTTTTACATATGTAATATTTTTCGCTTGGTTTTCACCGAATGTAATTTACTCGCAAAAAGCGATGTTTTATAATTTATAGTAGTGATGTCGTTGCTACTAGAAAGAAGGCGAAAAATAATGCCAGAAGAAAAGAAACCTTTATTCGCGCAGAAAAGTCAGGAAGAGTTGTTGCTCAACAATCGCCGCGAATTCCTTGCTCGGGAATTTGCAAACAGCACGCCGGAGTTCGTTGAATACGGCAAAAAATTTCTCCCCAAGAAGCATCATTTTATGGTTCTAGGCGATGAAATCGTCTATCTCAGCGATGACAAGCTTGCCGTTAATGAAGTTTTTATCAGCGAAGATCCAAAGATGCAAATCACCATCACAGCCCTGCTTGAGGATAAATACGTCTACAATCCTTTCGAATCCGAGAAGTTGCAGCTCGAATGCAATAAAGCCAAATTTAAATAGGAAGCTATCGATCTAAAAAATAATCCCTTATGTCGAACTCGACGACAGGGATTTTTTATTTTGATAAAAGGCTGTTAACTTTTTCCTTTCGCAAAATGATAACATTAGTGAAGACAATTATGAAATACGCACTTATCACGGGG
>CAYYIC010000077.1:0-1830 GCA_964471005.1 uncultured Staphylococcaceae bacterium
CACTTATGTGGCCCGTTGGAGAAGTGGCTTAACTCACATGCCTTTCACGCATGCACTCATGGGTTCGAATCCCGTACGGGTCACCATTATCTAAAATTTGATTGATACTTGAATCAATCTTTTTTTATTTTTCAGCAGTGAATAGGTTGATTATTAATCAACATTTTGATATTATTTTTATTAGAGGCAAAAATATGGATAATCCTAATCAAATAATTATTTATAAAGTAAATGATAAAACTAATATCGAAGTAAAAATGATTGATGGTGGAGTTTGGTTAACGCAAGATCAAATTGTTTTGCTTTATCAAAGTAGTAAAAGCAATATTTCTGAACACATTAAACATATTTTAGATGAAGCCGAACTTGGTGATTCAGTTGTTCGGAATTTCCGAATAACTGCATCAGATAGTAAAACTTATAATGTAAAACATTATAATCTGAACATGATATTAGCTATTGGATATCGTGTTAGAAGTAATATCGGTACTTCTTTTAGACAATGGGCCACTGAAACTTTAAACGAGTATTTAACTAAGGGGTTTGCCTTGAATGACAATCTATTAAAAGAAGCTGGCGGTGGTCGTTATTTCAAGGAATTGCTTACCCGAATAAGAGATATTAGAAGTAGCGAAAAAGTTTTTTGGAGACAAGCGCTTGATATTTTTGCTACAAGTGTTGATTATGATTCAAAATCAGATACTGCGATTACTTTATTTAAAACCATTCAAAATAAAATGCACTGGGCGGTTTCTGGAAAAACAGCGGCTGAAATAATTAAAGATAGGGCAGATGCCGAAAATGATTTTATGGGATTAACATCTTTTTCTGGAAATTATCCAATTCAAGAAGATGCTTTATTTGCGAAAAATTATTTAAATATCGATGAAATTGATATCTTAAATAGAATCGTATCTCTATATCTTGATTTTGCGGAGCTTCAAGCCAAAGAAGAAAAAATAATGACAATGAATGATTGGGTAAATGAACTCGATTATTTCTTAAAGATGACTAGAAAGGATATTCTTAACAATAGCGGACTTGTTGGTCACGAAGAAGCAATTAAGCACGCAAAAGAAGAATATAAGAAATTTAAAGGTAGATTTTTAAGTAGTCCAACCAATAATGAAAAGATATATTTTGAAAATCTTAATAAACTTTTACTAATTTCCAAAAAGGATAAGGAATAATATGAAATCTTTATCTACATTAATAAAAGAATTAAGAAAAAAAGATGGTTTAAGTCAAGAAGAATTTGCAAAAAAGCTAGGTTACACATCAAAATCCACAATTAACAAAATTGAAAAGGGTATCAACGATATATCTTATGAAAAACTTGTGCTTTTAATTGAACAGTACCATTTATCTTACAAAGATTTTGCGTAAAATGCCTTAATTGAAACGGATAGACTAATCCTTAGATAACTCAAAGACGATGATTTAAAAGGTGTTTTTTTATAGACAAAGTCGAACTTTATATTCTTCATAAGATGAAAATTAGTAAACTAATAAGTCATATATTAACTCAGCAATTTAATCTCGGAATTTAATCCTTGAATGATATAATTAATAAGATACCGCAAGTCGCGGATTTGTCTATAAAGGGGAAGAAGTTTATGGCCATGATACCAAAAATCCTGCACTATGTTTGGCTCGGAGGCAAAGCAAAGCCAGAAAGTGTTATAAAATGCCTTGAGAGTTGGCATAAATTTTGTCCCGATTATAGAATAATCGAATGGAATGAAGATAATTTTGCTCGCGGACGCCATCCGTTGGTCGACTTAGCCATCGACTCGCAAAATTGGGCGTATGCCGCCGACATTATCAGGG
>CAYYIC010000078.1:0-1826 GCA_964471005.1 uncultured Staphylococcaceae bacterium
GACTTCGGCGCGAATTTGTTCCTTGCGCATCGCGACATATTCTTTTATTTCCATACAATCGCCCTCTCTTAATAAGCCATATTTTAACATTATTACGAGCTCTTATATATAAGAAAAATTGTTATAGAAGCGTGGCAAAGCCGCGCAGGAAGCTAATCCACAGCCGATTAAGCGGTCCGCTTCTTGTATCGGCAAGGTTGACAAGGCGAGAATCCGCGATTATCTCGTCGAAATCATTGCTGACATCACTAATGATGGAGCTTTTGTAAATCCAGACACCGTTTTCAAAGTGCAAATAGAGACTTCGAAAGTCCAAATTAATCGTCCCGATCGTCAAGAAATCATCATCGGCCAAAAATACCTTTTGATGGATGAAACCGGGTATATATTCATATATTTTGACGCCGGCTTCAATCAGCCTCCGATAATAAGAACGGGTGACTTGAAAGACTATTTTTTTATCTGGTAGGCCAGGGGTGACGATGCGAACGTCAATACCTTGTTTTGCGGCATTGCAAAAAGCGATTACCATCTCGTTATCCAAAATTAGATACGGAGTGGTAATATAGATGCGCTTTTTAGCGCGTCCCATCATATTCAAATAGACGTTCTCGCCGACAGCTTCATCATCGAGTGGCGTGTCCGCATAAGGTTGCACGAAACCAACATCGACGATTTTTAGCTCTTTGCTCTTTAAAAGAAATGGCTCAAATTCTTCGACTTTGCCGTTCAAGACGCTCCAAAAAGTCAGAAACATCAAGGTCATGCTTCGCACGGCGTCGCCACGCATGAGCAAAACGTTATCTTTCCAGTAACCGAACCGCGATTTAAGATTGAAATATTCATCGGCAAGATTGATACCGCCAGTAAACGCCGTCGAGCCGTCGATAATCAGCATCTTGCGATGGTCGCGGTTGTTAATTCGGGCATTTAAAAAGGGGAGAAAACGATTAAAGGCAAAAGCTTTGATACCGAGTTTCTTAAGTTGCCGGTCGTAGTTGTGAGGAACCGTCGAAATTGAACCCATGTCATCATAAATGACTCGGACATCGATTCCTTCGCTAACTTTTTCAACGAGAACTTCAAGGATGCTGTCCCACACTTTTCCTTGAGCGATAATAAAGTATTCGAGGAAGATAAATTTCTTTGCTTTTTTGATCTCGCTAATTAATGTTTTTAGAAATGATTCACCGGAACGATAATATTCGAGATAACTATTTTGATAAGGGCCAAATCCCGTCGTGTTTTTAATATATGCGCTCTGAAGATAGGCGTCGGGATGGTTATGAGCTAAAGATTCGAGGATGTCCTCTGTTTTTTTGGTCGCTTCCATAATCATGTCGTTCATTTTGCTGACCATTTTTTTGCTGTGGCGGTTCATTTTTTTATTGCCAAACATCAGATACATAAAACCGCCAAAAACGGGAAAGATGAGAATCAAAACAAGCCAGGAAATCTTATAACTTGGATTGCTACGATTACCGATGATAGACAAGGCGATGATGACGCTGATGACAAGAAAGAAAAAATAGACTAGAGGATAATAATCGCGTATATACATGACACCGAAAACCATAATGGCGATTTGAACAAGAAAAAGAAAAACAACAATCAAGAGACGCCAGAGATGTATTTTTACGAAGTTTTTCATCAAAATCGCCTTTATATATTATACGGTAGGATCGATAAAAATAAAAAAGCCCCAATAGGGGGCTCATTCAATTTTAGAATCGATTAGGCGACGTTTTGTAAGACGCTGATTAAAATCGCGAAGAAAAAGAAGACGATGGCAAAGGCGAAAGTAAGCCACGTGATGACTAGTTCCG
>CAYYIC010000079.1:0-1547 GCA_964471005.1 uncultured Staphylococcaceae bacterium
GCTCTATCCAGCTGAGCTAAGAGGACATATCGCTATACTAATATAGTATTTTGCCATTAACTTATCAACACAAAAAAGGTTATTGTTCGAGCCTTTCTTTAACCCTTGCGGCAACATCTTTTGGCAGGAGTTGTTCGAGTTCTTCAAGGGTCGCTTTTTTTAGTTCGTTAATTGAATCATAGTTGCGATGTAAAATTTCGATGCGGCGCTTGCCGAGACCCTCAATGCCATCGAGGAGGCTCGACTTATAGGCTTTGCTACGCACTTGATGGTGAAAGCTTATTGCAAAGCGATGCACTTCATCTTGCATTCTCATCAGCAAAAAGAATAGAGGCTTGTTCGCTTGCATGTCGATTTTAATGCCTTCTTGATCCATTAATCCTTCGGTTTGATGACGATCGTTTTTATATAGTCCGAACACGGGAATTGCCATCTCCACCTTGTTAAGGGCTTCGCGCGCAGCGCCGATCTGGGGCAATCCACCGTCGACTAAGATTAAATTGGGGACTTTTAAATCTTCGTCTTTAATGCGCTTATAGCGTCGATAAATGACTTCTTTCATGCTGGCAAAGTCGTCGCGCTTTTCGTCGCCTTCGATATGAAACTTGCGATACATTTTTTTGCTCGGCTCACCGTTGATGAAGGCGACCATGGCCCCGACCGGTGAAGATCCTTGAAGATGAGAATTATCGAATAATTCAATGTAAGTCGGAGTCTTGATGTTCAGCATTCTACCGAGTTCGGTCAGTATTTTCAGGCTGTCGTCAGTTAATCGCGCTGACATAAAATGCTCGTCGAGGCCTTGCCGAGCGTTAACGCTCGCCATGTCGACGAGGTCGTAGAGAGCGCCGCGGCTTTTATTGATGACGTCAATATTGTATATTTCTTCAATTCGGCTTTTTAGACCGTAGATATTGGCGACGATTTCAGATGGCAGGGAATGCGTTTGGTAATACTGCAAGATGAGGTCGGTAACAAGGTCGATATCATCGCCGAACTGTTCGACGACAAACACTTCTTTGCCAAGTAAAATGCCCTGGCGAAAGGTCAGAAGGGCAAGGGCCAAATATCCGTCTCTTGTCACATAGGCGAAAATATCGCGATCGATATGGTCTTTGACTTCCATGCTCTGTCGCTCGTTAATGTGGTCGATGGCTAAGAGGGTTCTTCGATAGTCGCCGGCTTTTTCGTATTCCTGATTGGCGCTGGCTTCTTCCATCTTGCGGCGAATTTGGTTTTTCACATCCTCGTTGTTACCGCCTAAAAAACTCTTGATTTTATTGTAAATCAAAGTGTGGGTTTCTTCATCGATTTTGTTAATGCAAGGGGCGAGGCATTGACCAAGGTGGTAGTAAAGACAAGGAACGCTTGGCAAGGTCTTGCACTTTTGCAACGGAAAAATCTTGTTTAAAAGGCTTATTATTTCGTAGGCATGCATCGATGTCGGATAAGGTCCAAAGTAAAAATAGTTCTTGTCCTTATCATCGCGGGTAATCTTAAGCACCGGACTATTTTTCCTTTTTAAGGCGATATAGGGATAGTGTTTG